>DATKSB010000227.1:0-4687 GCA_035531855.1 Binataceae bacterium (SeqCode) | reverse complement strand
TTGGCGGGATGGGCCTGCGCGGCCTCGGGATGCACGTGCTCATCGAGGAGTTGTCGTGGGGCGCCGTGGATGTGGCGCTCAGTCTGCTGTGCGCAAGCTTTCCGTTCACGGCTGCCGCGGCGAGCGGCAATCCGGAGCTGTACGAAAAATTCATCAAGCCGTTTGTCGCCGACCGCGACGGGAGCCTGATCGGATGCTGGGCGATCACCGAACCGCAACACGGCTCCGACGAGCTGGTACCGGGAACGCCGCAGTTCCACAATCCCCGCGTGAGCGGCCAAGTGGTCGTACGCGCCGACGGCGACTCTTACGTTATCAACGGACAGAAGGCGGCGTGGGTCTCCAACGGAACCCTGGCGACTCACGCCGCGCTTTATTTGACCACCCAGCCGCGCGCCGGGATGGCCGGCGGCGGTATCGCATTCGTTCCGCTCAACCTGCCCGGAGTCAGCAAGGGCAAGCCGCTCAACAAGCTCGGCCAGCGCGCGCTCAATCAAGGCGAGATCTATTTCGATGAAGTCAGAATTCCACGCGGCTGGATGTTGACGGCGGCCGATGGCTACGAGCGCGAACTCGCGCGCACGCTCACTTTCGCCAACACCGCGATGGCCGCGGCATTCACCGGCCTCGCGCGCGCCGCGTACGAGGACGCGCTCGACTACTCCAAGCAGCGGGTGCAGGGCGGTAGGGCGATCTGCGAGCATCAACTCGTCCAGAAACATCTGTTCGAGATGTTCACCAAGGTCGAGGCCTCCCGGGCGCTGTCGCGGGCCGCGATGATCTACAACCAGACCTCGGCGACGCCGTCGCTCGAGCACGCGATCGCCGCCAAGACCTTTTGCACCGAGGCCGCCTTCCAGGTCGCCAGCGACGCGCTGCAGATTTTCGGCGGCAACGGACTCAGCAAGGAATATGGAATCGAGAAGCTATTCCGCGATGCGCGCGCGGCGCTGATTGAGGACGGCACCACCGACGTGCTCAGCCTTGTCGGCGCACGCAACATCCTGAGTCAGAACGGAGTGACTCAACCCGCGATAGCCAATTAAGCCCGGACGGGTGCGGGGGCAACGCGACCGCGGGATTGTTCACCGGACAGGAAATGATTCGCGAGCCGCCCGTTCCCGCCGGCCACCCGGTCCGAGGGTGGACTGCAAAGCGGCATAGGTTTCGCGGCCGCGCGATACACGCATCCGGCGTGGCGATGCTAACCTCTACGCTAGCGATGTATATCCCCGATACGATCGTGGCGCCGGCGACCGCGCCGGGAGTCGGCGCCGTAGCGATTATCCGGCTCTCCGGACCACGTGCGTTCGAGATCCTCGACGCGATCTGGCATCCGGCCCGCGCGGGCCATCCGCGCGAGTTGGTTCTCGGCGACGTGATCGATGCGGCGACGCGAGCGCATCTGGATCGCGCGATGGCGGTGCGGTTTCCGGGACCGCGCTCCTTCACCGGAGAGGACGTCGCGGAGCTGCACTGCCATGGCGGCGCCTACCTGACGCGCAGAATCATCGCTGCCGCGGTTGCGCACGGCGCCCGAATGGCGGAGCACGGCGAGTTCACCCGCCGCGCATTTCTGAATGGCCGGATGGACTTGGCCGAGGCCGAGGCCGTCGCCGACCTGATCTCGGCGCGCAGCGAGTCGAGCCTGCGCCAGGCGCTTGCCCAGCTTTCGGGCGAACTATCAAAAAAAGTAAATGAGTTGCGAAATAAAGTTATCGCGATCCGGGCGCATCTCGAAGTCGAGATCGATTTTTCGGACGAGGATATCGTGATTCCCGCACGCTCGGCGATGATTCGCGATCTCGATAACGTGATCGGCGATGTTGCGATTTTGCTCGATAGTTTTTCGCGCGGAAAGCTCGTCCGCCACGGAGTCCGCGCCGCGATTATCGGCAAGCCCAACGTCGGCAAGTCGAGCCTGCTGAACCTGATGCTCGGGACCGACCGCGCGATCGTCACCGCGATCCCCGGCACCACCCGTGACGTGATCGAAGATACCGTCGCGCTCGGCGGTTTCGCGATGACGCTGCTGGATACCGCCGGAATCCGCGCCGGCCGCGACGAGCTCGAGCGCCTCGGAATCGCGCGCACCCGCGCCGTGGCCGCCGCGGCCGACCTGCTGATCGCGGTCTTCGATTCGTCGCGCGCGCTCGACGCCGAGGATTTCGCAATTGTAGGATTGTGCGCCGAGCGGCCGGGTCTCGCGATCCTGAACAAGGCGGACCTGCCCAAAGTCGCGGACGTGCTCGCGCTGCGCGCGGCGGGAATCGCGATGCCGGCGCTCGAAATCTCCGCGCTGACCGGCGACGGCCTTGCGGCACTGCGCGACGAACTGACTCGCGCGGTCGCGGCAATCGTGGCGCCCGACGGGGCGAGCGGACTGGCGATTTCGCGCGAGCGCCATCGCGCGGCGCTCGCGCGCGCGCTCACCGCCCTGCGCGCGGCGCGGGAAAGTATCGCCGCCCGGATGCCGCCCGAGATCACGGCGGTGGACGCGATGGCCGCCTGCGACGCGCTCGGCGCGATCACCGGCGCGGTCACCGGCGAGGACGTGCTCGACGCCGTGTTCCGCGAATTCTGCATCGGGAAATAGGCCTCAAACTGAGACTCCCGCTTGCGGTTCTTCGCCACGATGGAGGACACCGCTCGGGAGTTCGCGCAGCGAGACCCGGGTTGCGTCCTGCTCGGCGGGGGTCGGGAGCAGGGCGCCTCCGCTATGCGAATGACGGATTGAGCGGCATCTGAGCCCAAATCCGCCCGTCGAGCAATCTGCCGGCCTTCTTCTTATTTCTGCCGCCCCACTGCTTGAAAAAAAATGGTACGTTCGCGTCGCGGCATTGATCGCGCAAGTCAATTACCCAGGCGGGATCCAAGGCTCGCGGCGTCAAGCCGGATTCACCGCCAACGATAACCCAATCGATGCGGAGGAGATCCAGCTTCCGCAGCGGCCCGAGGAGCGGCTCCAGCGACAGAAACTTGAGCCGCGCCCGCGACTTGCGGAGATCATCGATCCGCTCGCGATACTCGTTGCTCTCGACGCTCACTCCCATCCAGATGTTGGGCGCCCAATCAAGCTGGGAATCGAGCTCTACCAGACGATCGGAGCGCTTGGTCAGGATTTGAAACCGATGCCAATGCGCCCGGCGCATCACCGCGAAGACCCGAAGGATGTAATCGATCGGCACGTCGCTGTGAAACAGGTCGCTCATCGAGTTGACGAAGATGGTTTGCGGTTTTTTCCATCGCAACGGCGCCTCGAGCATGTGCGGTTGCAGCGTCAGGCTGAACCCATTGCGATAATTATCCTGCCCCATAGCCTGGAGCCTCCGCGCCATCCGTTCCGCGTAACAAAATTTGCAGCCCGGACTCAGCTTGGTGCAGCCGGTCACGGGATTCCAGGTGGATTCAGTCCACTCTATTCCGGAACCCTGAGCCATTAGCGTATTGCCTCCTTGAGCAGATGGTTTGCTATACGCAGCGCGATTGGAGCGCCATTTCTATTGCCGACTGCGAAACATAAAAGGTAAAGCGGGGAGTTCGCCGAATTTCGCAGGACTTTCGGCTGATCCGCGACGCCAGCGAAAATGGACCTTAGACGCTGATTGAAGTAGCGGCCGATCGTTTCCGTCGTCGCCTTGACGACGTGGTCCGCATCGCCAAACAGTCCGTGCTCTCTCTCAACCTGGTAAAATTCTCCATACCAGTTCGGGGTTCCGAGCAGCAGGTCGAGGCACTTGCGCCAGGATTCGGGGATGTCTCCCGACTTCTTCAATAGGCGGTTCACGGGCCCGAGTGGGAACAGTATCCACACGTCGATCGCCTTGGTTTCCGCGACTGCTTCGATGCTCTTCCACTCGACCTGCATGCCGTACGGATCGAGAAAGAGCACCGCGCGGTTAGACCTCCAGTCCTTCTTGCACAACTTTTGTATTTCGACGTTGGCATCTCCTCGGCGAATCTGAATACTGTTCGCGAGATCAGGGAATTCCGATTTGAGCGCCTCGAGCTGTTCAGATCTTGCCATGCTGCGCTCGATAAAAATGTAGCTGTCGAAACGAGGCTCTGTCTTAAGCGCCAGACGGGCAGAGCCATCGAGGAATGCCTGGGGTTCTTGCTCGGCCGGATCAGGTAGCAGCGGTACCTGCGGGGACTTCGCGTCCGTGGCCTCTCGCCGAACCTCGCGATATCCGGTGCCCGCGAACGCGTCGATGTAGCCTTTCCTGAACGGGTGCTGCTTCGATGGCTTATCCTGCAGCGCCGTCGTGTAGCTACTGAGATATTTGGCGATCACTTCGAGTTTCGCGGTCGTCCAGCTCCCGCCGAACTGATGGCCTTGCCCGGACTTTTTGACGGGTCTTCTCGGACTCACGCTGATTTGCCCTCAGAGAGGATCGCGCCCAGGGGTCGAGGCTCCGCGCTTCGCGCGACGGCTTCACGCTCACGGTACAAACGCAACAGACCAACCACCACGCCCTGAATTACCGCATCCTCAGCGCGCACTTCGATCGGCGGATACATAGGATTTTCGGCGACGAGAGTAGCCTGGTTCTTCCGCAAACGAAGACGTTTGACGGTGGTCTGGCCGTCGAGGGTCACGACCACGATGTCGCCGTCGTTGGCGGCAGAACCTTGACGTACGACGATTTGATCGCCCTCCAAGATTCCCGCATCGCGCATACTATCG
>DATKSB010000226.1:0-4708 GCA_035531855.1 Binataceae bacterium (SeqCode) | reverse complement strand
CAGCACGTGAGGATACGAACGCCATCGAAGGTGCAGTCATGGAAAAGGTGCTGGAATATTTCTCCGATTACGGGCCGATGACCACTCCGGGTCCGCACGCTGGCGAGTTCCGCGCGCTGCCTTCCGGGATCGCGGCGCTGTGCGAAGTCGTGCAGAACGTGCTGATACATCGCGACATGGCGCCCTTCGCCTACGCGCTGAAGCTGTCGCCGGAGCGATATGACGAAGGGAACCAGCGTTCCACCGCCGCGATGCTGGCGCGGATCGCCGCGCTCGATGCGCGACCGTTGGCCGAAGCGCGTGAGCCGCGCGCGCGGATGGCAGTCGTGTGCCGGCATTTCGCGGTGATGCTATCCGCGATGCTGCGCGAAAAAGGAATTCCGGCACGAGCGCGATGCGGCTTTGGCGGATATTTCATGCCGGGAAAGTTCGAGGATCATTGGGTGTGCGAGTACTGGAACGCCGAACAGGCGCGCTGGATCCTGGTTGACGGACAACTCGACGCAATCCAGCGCAAGACCTTCCGGATCGGTTTCGACACGCTCGACGTTCCGCGCGATGGCTTTGTGATCGCGGGCGACGCATGGCAAATGTGCCGCTCCGGCCGCGCCGACCCCGCTCGCTTCGGCCTCACTTTCATTAACGAGAGCGGTCTGTGGTTTATCGCGCAGAACCTGCTGCGCGATCTCGCGTCGCTCAACCTCATGGAGATGCTGCCGTGGGACGTCTGGGGCTCGATGCGGGAGCCGGAAATTCCGTTGAGCGCAGACGATCTGGCTCTCTACGATCGAGCGGCGGAGCTTACGATGGGCGGCGACCGGGCGTTCCCGGAAGTTCGCGCGATCTATCAATCCGACGATCGCGTGCGCGTGCCGGAGGTAATCTTCAACGCCTCGCGCAAAGTCCGCGAACCCGTGTTCGGTTAATCAGACCAGGCGGCCACAAAGACACAGGGCACGAAGAAGAAGCGGGCCTTTCCATTCGGAAAGGCCCGCTCGCTTTTCTTTGTGTCTTCGTGGCCGCCTGAAAGCGCCACTTCTGTGGAGCTCGCGCGGCAGGTACTATTACTGTTCTGATGATCGTAATCGTCGATTACCGCGCCGGAAATCTCACCAGCGTTAAACGCGCGCTCGAATTTCTCGGCCATCAATGCGAGATCACCGACGACGCCGATAAAATCCGCGCCGCCGAACGCGTGATCCTGCCCGGCGTCGGAGCTGCCGGCGCCACGATGGAAAATCTGCGCGCGCTCGGACTCGCCGAGGTGCTCAGGCGCGATGTCGCAGCGGCGCGCAAGCCGTTTCTAGGCGTCTGCATCGGAATCCAGGTGCTGTTCGACCGCAGCGAAGAGGACAGCGCCGATTGCCTGGGCGTTATCCCGGGGCATGTGACCCGCTATCCGGCGTCGATCGATGGGCGCGCGCTCAAAGTTCCGCAAATTGGCTGGAACCGCGTGCGGCAGACACGGGCGCATCCGATTTTTTCGGGCGTACCCGACAATACTCATTTTTACTTCGTCAATTCCTATTATCCACTTCCCGCGGATCCTGAGGTTGTAATCGCGGAGTCGGACTATGGTGTGCAGTTCGTCGCCGCAGTGGCGAGCGGCCGCGTGATCGCGACCCAGTTCCATCTCGAAAAAAGCGGCGCTGCCGGCCTCAAGCTGCTCGACAACTTCTGCCGGCTGACGTTCTAATCTGATGCTCGCCAAGCGAATAATCCCGTGCCTTGACGTGCGCAACGGACAGGTGACCAAAGGGGTCAAGTTTGCGGGCAACGCCGATATCGGCGATCCGGTCGCGATGGCGCGCCACTACTACGAGCAGGGCGCCGACGAGCTGGTCTTTTATGACATCACGGCGTCCAACGAGCGGCGCGGAATCATGCTCGAGGTCGTCAGCCGCGTCGCGCGCGAGATCTTCATTCCGTTCAGCGTCGGCGGTGGGCTACGCACGCTCGAAGACATGCGCGCGGTACTGCTGGCGGGCGCCGAAAAAGTGTCGATCGATTCGGGCGCCGTGCGCGACCCCAAAATTATTTCCGAGGGCGCGCGCGCCTTCGGCAGTCAGTGTATCGTCCTCTCGATGCAGGTGCAGAAGACCGGGGTGCGGCCGGGGCTCGAATCGGGTTACGAGGTTGTGATTGACGGCGGCCGCGTCTTCACCGGGCGCGACGCTATCGCGTGGGCGCACGAGGGTGCGCGCCTGGGCGCCGGCGAGCTGGTGATCAACTCGATCGATCGCGACGGCACCAAGGCCGGCTACGACCTCGAGGTCACGCGCCGCATCAGCGAATCGGTCTCGATTCCTGTTGTCGCCTCGGGCGGCGCCGGCGCGCCCGAGCATCTGCGCGACGCGTTCATGGCCGGCGCGGCCGACGCAGCGATCGTCGCGTCGATTGTGCATTTCGGCGAGTATCCCATCCCCGAGCTCAAGCGCTATCTTAAGGCCGCCGGCGTCGAGGTGCGCGACGCGATCCAGTTGGAGGTTGAGGCGCGATGAGGCTCGCGATCGTGGTTTCGGATTTCAATTATGACGTGACCGCGCTGATGCTCGAGCGCGCCGAACGCCATGCCGAGCATCACGGCGCGCAAGTCGCGATGGTGGTGCATGTGCCGGGCGTGTTCGACATGGGCCCCGCGATAAAAAGGCTCATCCGGCGAAAAGACATCGACGCGATCGTGCTGCTCGGGGCCGTGATCAAAGGCGAAACGCAGCACGACGAAGTCATCACGCACGCGACCGCCGATGCCGCGCTCAGGCTCGCGATCAAACACGAGAAGCCGGTTGGTCTTGGAATAACCGGCCCGGGAATGACTCATGAACAGGCGATGGAGCGGCTGGACAACGCCAAGAATGCGGTCGAAGCCGTGGTGCGGATGCTGAAAACGCTCAAAGAGATCGACGGGTAGCCGGACTCCACGCGATCGCTTGTTGAGAAAGAGTGGGCGCGCGCGTTGAGACGCCCGGCCCAACTTTCTATACTCGGCTCTCGGTTGGCGGTGAAGATGGAAGAGGCGGTAGGGCGGGGCGCAACATTCTCGACGCGCACGGCTGCGAGAATTCTCGCGGTCTCCCCGGAACGAATTCGCTACTGGGTCAGGCGGCAGTTGGTTAATCCAACCGCGACGCAGGGCCGCAACTATCGCTTCGCGTTCAACGACTTGCTCGTAATGCGCCTCACCAAGGAGCTGCTCACCGCGCGCCGCCATCTGGAGCCGATGCAGCGATGCCTTGCGCGCGTGCGCGAACTGGTCGATCCTGCGCGTTCCGTCACCTCGCTCAAGCTGGTCAATGACGAGGGCCGAATCGTGGTCAGCGAGGGCGGGATCATGATCGAAGCCGAGACCGGGCAATTGCTGCTCGATTTTCGCGCCGAACGGCCGACCGGAAAGATCGAAGAGGGCTTTGGTCCGGCGCGCGTGCGCGAGCGTTTTGAAGAGGCGCGGCGAATCGCGGAGCAGGATCCGCTGAAGGCGCTGACTATCTACAGCGAGCTTGTCGGGCGCGAGCCGGGCAACTTCGAGGCGCACATGCGCCTGGCGACGCTGCTCGAGCGCGAGGGCGATTTGCAGGGCGCGCTGCGTCATCTGCTCGGAGCGGCGGCGATCATGCCGGCCAGCGCCGAGGTCCATCTGCGCCTGGGCGTCCTCTATCGGAAGAAAGAAGAAACCCAGCACGCGCTGCGCAGCTTTCTGCGCGCGATCGATTGCGACCCCACCAACGTCGAAGCCCATCGCAACGTCGCCGAGCTATTCGAATCGCAAGGCCGCAAGCGCGACGCCCAAAAACATCTAAGCGCCATCCACCGTCTCATCAAGGGCGACTAGCGCGGCGTGCAGCGCCTTGAATCGGCGCGATCGTGGGCGATAAGCTCGACCTACTATGCCCTCGCGCGAGACTCTCAAGCGAATCGATATTCTGCGCCATGAACTGAAGGCGTTGCGCTTTATCCTGGATAATTTTCACGCCGGCAGGCTCAGCGCCGATGCGCTCCCGCCGCGCGAGGACTTCCAGTCCGAGCAGGGACGCGCGCTCTACGACGAGATCGTCGCGGCGCCGTCGCGTGCCGCCGCCGAGGCGAAGATCGCGGAGCTCGAGCTGGCGGAAGTCGATATCGAATCGTTCCTGCATCTGACCGGCGAGCATTACTACACTTACCCCGCGCTGGTGCGCGAGCGGGCGGCGGCAATCGCGGCGGGCACAATCCGGATCGAAGACGCTTGAGTGCGCGCCGCGAACTGCATTTTTTGCTCGATAGCAATGGCGCGCTGATCGCGTTCCAGGCCACCGGCTCGTCTTGGGCCGCGGTGCTTGCGTTCACCTCTGAACCTCGCGCGCGTGAATTCGTCCGCCAAAGCAATCTCGACGCCGCCGAGATTGCCGCGATCGACTCTGCCGACACCGCCGCCGTCGCCGAACTGGTGCGCAACGTCAAGCGCCGCGCGATCCGCAACCTCCTGCTCGATCTCGACTACGTTTCGGGCAAGTGCCTTGCGATCGAGTTCGAGGGCGACGCGTTGGGTATCGCGCGCGACTATCAGCTAACCGCCTCGGCGAAAGCTTCGCACTGAGCGATAAGCACGTGACGGTCACGATCGAGGATATCGAGCTCGCGCAGCGCCGCCTGGACGGCATCATCGAACCGACTCCGCTCATCGCGAGCGCCACGCTCAGCCGGATGCTCGGCGCCGAAGTTTTAATCAAGC
>DATKSB010000225.1:0-8326 GCA_035531855.1 Binataceae bacterium (SeqCode) | reverse complement strand
CTGCGCACGCTCGCCGACGCTGTCACCACCATCTCGATGGCGTGTCCTTCGAGCGGATGGGTGCTGATGGTGATGGGGGCGCATCACTGGTGCATGGGATCGTTTCCTGAAGCCGCGCAGGATGAGGTTTTCGCGGACGGCAGCGACGGGCTGGTCGCGGGCACGCTCTCGTGGCAAGGGACCGCGGCGGAGGTTGACGGGGGTTATCGCATCGACGGGCGATGGCAATTCGGCAGCGGAATCGATCATGCGAGCTGGGTGATGCTCGGATGCGCCGATTCGGCAACGCGCGGACCCAAGGTGCATGTCGTGATTCCGCGCGCCGAGATCGAAGTCGATGACACCTGGCGCGTGCTCGGGCTGCGCGGCTCGGGCAGCAAAGATCTGATCGCGCGCGGGGTCTTCGTGCCGGCGTATCGTGCGATCGACACGCGCGTGCTGTTCGGCGGGTCGAGTCCGCACGCGCGCAATCATGCGAGCAATCTCTACCGGCTGTCGGCCGAGGCGATGCTCTCGAATTCGGTCGCGACCGCGGTCTTGGGCTCGGCGAAATTCGCGCTGGAAAAATTTGTCGAGCGCACGCGCGAGCGTCGCGTGATCCTGTCCGGCGCGAGCAAGGCCGAGCATGCTCCCACGCAGGTGCGGCTGGCCGAAGCGGCGGCCGAAATCCGCAGCGCCGAGCTGCTGCAGGGCGATACGCAAAATCAATTCGAGCGCCTGATGGAAATCGGCGACGGGATGGACTTCGCGGCACGCGCTCAGGTGAAGTGGAACGCCGCCTATTCGGCCGAGCTATGCCGTCGCGCGGTAGCGCGGCTCTATTCCGGATCGGGAGCGCATTCGGTGTACGAGTCGAGCCCGCTCCAGGCGGCGTTCCGCAACATCAACGTAGGCGCGCAGCACGCCAGCATAGATTTCGATTCGTCGGCAGAGGCCTACGCCCGCGTCCGCCTCGGGGCCGGAAGGTAGTTGTGCGTTGCCGCGAGGCCCCATTCGTCATTTCGACCGAAGGGAGAAATCCCGGCCTCTGCGACCCTCGCAAAGCACTATCCTGCGGCGTATCTGACGTAACCGCACCAGATCGGTATTCCTCGCGCGCGCCAGCTACCTGGTAGGAGTACCCTCGTCGCATCTGGTAAGTTCAGGGCGGACGATGCGCAAGCGCGCTTTCCCCGATATGCCGATTGATGCACAACTCGATTTGATGCTGCCGACCGCGGGGCCCGCGCCGCGCAAGGCGCTCGGCGTCACCGAGTTGGTGCGGCTCATCAGCGGCACGCTCGAAGCCAGCCTCGATGAATTCTGGGTGGCGGGCGAGGTCTCGAACGCGCGCATTCCGGGATCGGGGCATCTGTATTTCACGCTCAAGGATGATCGCAGCTCGATCAGCGTCGTGATGTTCAAGAGCGCATATTCGAGGACGAAATTCCGCATCGCCGACGGGATGGCGATCCTGGCGCGCGGACGCGCGAACCTGTTCGAGGCGCGCGGCCAACTGCAGGTTATCGCGGATGCTGTCGAGCCGCGCGGCGCCGGCGCGTTGCAGCTTGCGTTCGAGCAGCTCAAGAAGCGGCTCGAAGCCGAGGGGCTGTTCGCGGCGGAACGCAAACGCTCGATTCCGTTTTTGCCGAGGGTGATCGGAATCGTCACCGCGCGTTCGGGCGCCGGGCTGCGCGATATTCTGCGTGTGCTCGGCGATCGCTATCCCGATCGCCATCTGATTTTACGCCCCGCGATCGTGCAGGGCGAATACGCGGCGAGCGATATCGCGGCGGCGATTGAGGATTTGAATCGCGACGGCCGCGCTCACGTGCTGATCGTCGGACGCGGGGGCGGCTCGCTCGAGGATTTGTGGGCGTTTAACGAAGAGATAGTCGCGCGTGCGATTTTTCGCTCGGTGATTCCAATCATCTCGGCCGTTGGTCACGAGATCGACTACACCATCGCGGATTTCGTGGCCGACGTTCGCGCGCCCACTCCCACCGCCGCCGCGCAGATGGTGATCGCGGCCAAAGCCGAACTCGCCGAACGCGTCGGCGCCGCGGCCGAGTCGCTGTCGGTTGCGATGGGACGGACGCTCGACGGCCTGCGCGAGAGGCTGGACGATCTCGCCGTCCGGCTGCGGCATCCGGGCGCGATGCTCGCCGAGGCGCGGGACCGTCTTGCGCGGACCGTGCTCTCGCTCGCGCGTGCGATGCGCGCGCGGGCGCGCGAAGATGAACTCGCCGCGAGCGCGCTTGCGCATCGGCTCGCGGCGGCGGGCGCGAAAACGATCGCGGCGGGACGCTACCGGGTGGCCGAACTCGCCGGCCGGATGGACTCGATGTCGCCGCTCAAGGTACTCGAGCGCGGATACGCTGTCGTCACCGATAGCCGCACGGCGAAAGTGATCGTCGATTCCGCCGCGGTCGCGCCCGGCGACGAGGTGGATTTGCGGCTGATGAAAGGCACACTCACGGCGCGCGTGATTGCGCGCAGAGATTAGTGCGCGGAGATCCTCGATGGTTGCGAAGACGAAAAAATTTGAAGACGAACTCAAAGACCTCGAGACGATCGTCAACCAGATCGATTCCGGCGAGCTCTCGCTCGATGAATCGATCGGCGCATTCGAGCGCGGGGTCGCGCTGGTCAAGTCGCTCAGCCAGAAACTCGACGAGGTCGAGCGCAAGGTCGAGGTCCTGACCCGCGACGCCGACGGCAAGCTGGTAGCCGAGCTCCTCGACGACGCAGAACCCGCGCCGCGCCGAGTCCCTATCGACGACGACGATATCCCGTTCTGAAGCGCGCGGCGTTCATTGCGATTGCATCCGGCCGAGGCTCGTCAGCATGACGCGTCAGCGGCTGGACTCTGAGATGACGCGGCGCGGACTTGCGCCCAGCCGCGAGGCGGCGCAGCGCCTGATCATGGCGGGGCGAGTGCGCGTCAATTCGCAGCCCGCCGCCAAACCCGATCTGCGCGTCACCGCGGATGCGGAAATTGTCCTGCTGGCGGGCGCACCCGAGTATGCGAGTCGCGGCGCGCACAAGCTGATCGCGGCGCTGGATCATTTTGCGGTGCCGGTCGAGGGACGCCGCGCGCTTGACGTGGGCGCATCGACCGGAGGCTTCACCGACGTGCTGCTCAGGCGCGGCGCGGCGCATGTGATCGCGCTCGATGTCGGATACGGGCAGATTCTCGAACGCCTGCGCGTCGATCCGCGCATCACTGTGATCGACCGGACAAATATCCGCCGCGTCACTCCCGGCGAGCTGCCGTACGCGCCGGACCTCGTGACGATCGACGCGAGCTTCATCTCGCTGAAACTCGTGATTCCCGCGGTGCTTGCACTTGCTGCCGCAAAGGCCGAAGTTATCGCGCTTATCAAGCCGCAGTTCGAAGTCGGCAAGGGGAAAGTCGGGAAGGGCGGAATCGTGCGCGACGCGGTGGCGCGGATGAAGGCGGTCGAGGAGGTTTTGGAATTTGCGCGTGCGCTGGGACTTACGGTTGATGGTCCACTCGAATCGCCGATCGAAGGCGCGAAGGGGAATCGCGAGTACCTTGCAGTGATGCGGCGGTGACCGCACGGATCGATCTCGCTCGATCAACGAGAAATCCCGCAGCGCCGAAGCGGCGTTGCGCGAAGAGGAGCTAATGCCTGCCCGCTACGTAATCGGACTCGACATGGGCGGAACCAATATTCGCTGCGCCGCGGTATCGCGCGACGGCCGCGTGCTGTTTGTGCGCCGCTCCCCGTCTCAGGCAGATGCCGGCGCGCCCGCGGTCGCATCGAATATCGCTCGGCAGGTGCGCGCGCTCGAAGCGGCGGCGCGACGGCGCGGATTGGGCGCGCCAGGCGCGATCGGCGTCGCCGTTCCCGGCCCGCTCGACGTTTACAACGGCGTCGTGATGGCCGCGCCGCACGTCAAGGCGTGGCGCCGCTTTCCGCTGCGGGCGGCGCTCGAGGCCGAACTCGGCAGGCGCGTCGTGGTTGAGAACGATGCCAATGCGTGGGCGCTCGGCGAGTTCTGGCGCGGCGCCGCGCGGGGTCATCGCGAAGTCGTGCTGCTGACGCTCGGCACCGGAATCGGCGGCGGACTGATCATCGGCGGAAAGATCTTCCACGGGCGCAGCGGAATGGCGGGGGAGATGGGCCATATCACGGTCGAGCCGGACGGGATGCCGTGCGATTGTGGGTCGCGCGGATGCGTCGAGGCGTATGCGTCGTCGAGCGGGATCCGCGGGCTCGTCGCGCGGCGGCTCGGCGCACGCAAAAAAATTCCGGCAAAGTATCTGGACGCCGACGGAAATTTCAGCGTGCGTGCGATGACGGTTTGTGCGCGCGCGCACGATCCGCTCGCGCTCGAGACCTTTGCGGCGTCGGGACGCTACCTGGGAATCGCGATCGCCGCTCTGCTCAACATCTTTAATCCCGATCTGGTGGTGATCGGCGGCGGGGTCGCCGGCGCGCTTCCGTATATGCGCAAAACGATGACCGCCGAAGTGCGCATCCGCGCCTTTACCGCGATCGCGTCGCAGGCGCGAATCGTACGCGCGGCGCTGGGACCGATCGGCGGGGTCGTCGGCGCCGCGTACGCGGCGATGAACCCTGCGCGGCGATAGCGGGCCTGAGCGGCGGGCCGGCGGCCGCGCTTGATCGCGGAACTCGGCGGCGCGCAGAATCGGGTTGCCCGGGCGGACCCGGCGCGGAGGAAATTAAAGTGGCACATAAAGATTTGGTCCGGGAGGAATTTACCCGCCAGGCCGATGCCTATGCGGCGGCGCCGATGATCCGCGACGCCGAACATATCGCGATGCTGATTCGCACGGTCGATCCTGCACCGGATGCACGCGTGCTCGAAGTCGCGACCGGGCCGGGACACGTCGCGCTTGCGTTTGCGAAAGTCTGCCGCGAAGTGGTCGGCGTCGATCTGACCGTCGCGCCGCTTAATATCGCACGGCGGATGCGCGATGAGCGCGGGATCACCAACGCACGTTTCGAGCTTGCCGACGCGGACCGGCTGCCGTTTGGCGACGGCGAGTTCAATGTCGTCGTGTGCCGCTTCGCGGTGCATCACTTCGACCAGCCGGAAAAAGTGATCGGCGAGATGGCGCGCGTGTGCCGCGCGGGCGGAAGCGTCGTGATCGAGGATCTTATTTCGAGCGAAGATCCCTCTCGCGCCGCGTATTACAACGAGTTCGAAACGCTGCGCGACACCTCGCATACGCGCGCGCTCGCGCTCAGCGAGATGGCGCAAATTCTGGGGCGCGCGCATTGCGAAATCGCGCGCTTCACTTCGCACGGGATGCGCAATCCGGTCGAGCCGTGGCTGCGCTCGGCGCAGACTCCGCCCGAGCGCGCGGCGCGGACGCGCGCGATGATCGAGCGCGACGCGGCGGAAGATCTAAGCGGAGCGCGGTCCGCGAAGATCGGCGGCGAGCTGTTTTTTACGCATCGGATTGCGATCGTGGTGACGCGCAAGCTGGCGAGCCGCAAAAATTAGCCATTTCGTTTGGGCGAAACGAGCGCGAGCACGCCGGAGTACTGAAGCGCCGCGGTCGCGTCGCCCGCGGGTCCGACCTCGAAGCCGGTGAAGAAGCCGGCCAGCGGGAACTCGCCCAGGTATTGGCGGATATAGGCGGCGTCGTGGCCGGCCAGACTGTAGAGGCCCGACCCGCGCGAGACACAATCGAAGTACAAGCCGAAGGCGGGCGGCGCGGATGAAGCCGCCTGCAATTCTTCAAGCATCGCTTTAAGGTCGGCGCGCGAGCGTTCAGCGTCGCGGAGCACGATCGCGACCAGGTCGCCGAGCTTGGGCGTATGCGCGACCGCGAACACGCCGTGCTCCTCGCTGGCGCCGATGATGTTGCGGACGAGGTAGCTGCCGCGGCTAAAGTCGGCGCGCGCGGGGTCATGCGGAACCGCAAGGAACACGAAGGCGAGCGCACGGCGCAGATCCTTGGCGAGAGGACCGGCGGCCGCGGCGAAGACCTCGTACGCGGGGCGCTCGTCGAGCGTC
Source organism: Binataceae bacterium (SeqCode) (assembly GCA_035531855.1). Lineage (GTDB taxonomy): Bacteria > Desulfobacterota > Binatia > Binatales > Binataceae > JBARDN01. Next base: position 2,329 of record DATKSB010000225.1, on the reverse strand, counting down.
AGGATAATATTGTCGCGCACTCCCGTCACGCGATGCGGCGGTCCGATGGGAGTGCAGGCGAGGGCGCTTGAGATCGTCAGATCGAAATCGCCCGCCAGGAGCATCCCAGAGACCGCGTTGTTGCTGACCGTGTCGCCGCAGAACTGAAAGGTCTCACCGGCCGAGCCGTCTTCGCTGGCGCCGCCGCCGGCGATCGCGACGCCGGGAAGCTCGCGCGCGAGTGCGGGCAAGAGCGTCTCGGAGTTCGCGTTGTAGGAATCGGGAAAAATCAGCAGGAGGTTGGACGCGGCGAGAGCGGGGCGAACCGCGTTTGCGATTTCGGCGGCGACTTCCGCGCCGCGTCCGCGCAGTTGCGGTGTGAAGAAGCGATGCGCCGAAAGATCCGATCCGCCGAAGACCATCACGGCCAGCGCGGGTCCCTTTTCGATTTCATTCTCGTAGGCGATGATTCCGGCGCTCGAGCATCCTGCCACTTCGCTGGTTTTCGCGGCCGCGGCGACTGCGCGCAGGATCATCGTAAAGGCGGCGCCGTATGCAGTGGTCGCGAAGACCAGCGCGCCCGTGGCCTGCGACAATCCCGCGGCGGCGAGAGCTGCCACGGTCGCTTCAGCGGCGGCGATCTTTGGATTGGGTGCGACGGAATGTCCGACTCCTGCACGCAGCATCGCAGGGCTCCTGGTCAGCGTCCGCCGAACAGCTCGAGCAGCTCGACCATCCGCTTGATTCCCGCGCCGAGCTCCTTGACGCCGATGCGCTCATTGATTCCGTGCACGCCGCGGGCCTCGTCGCTGGTCACGCTGATCGGCATAAAGCCGTAGGCGATAAGGTTTTTCTGGCGGAAATAGTGGCTATCGGTGAAGCCCGCGGTCATCGTGGGCACGACCTGAGCCTTGCCGTCGCGCCGTGCCAGCGCCTCGATCGCGGTCATCAGTTCTGAGCGCTGCGGCGATGAGACCGGCGGAAAATTCAGGATCACGTCGAGGTGAATATCCTTGTCGTCGATCACTTTTTCGATCGTGCGCAGGAATTTTTTCGGGTCGGTTCCGGGCAGCAGGCGGCAATCGATCTCGCAATAGGCATTGGCCGCGATGACGTTGGTCTTGGCGCTGGCCGAAAGCACGGTGGGCGTGATGGTGTCGCGGACGGCGGCGTTCTGGCGCGAAATCGAGACGAACTCGCGCGCGAACGCGGGTTCCTTGAGCGCGGTCGCGAGGTCGAGCCATTGGTGCGGCCCGTGCGTGATCTCGGCCATCGTATGGTAATAATTCTCGACCGGGCCGATGATTCGGATCGGCGCGTGGTATTCGTCCAGCCGCGCGAGCGCGCGCACCAGTTTGGTGACCGCGGTTTCCGCCGGCGGCACGGCGGCGTGTCCTGCCGGTCCGGTCGCGGTTACACGCAGCCAGAGCGGAGTCTTTTCGGTCACGGATACATCGTAGAGTTGCTTGCCTCCCGGCAGGTTCATGATCCCGCCGCCTTCGTTGAGCACGTAGCCCGCGTCGGCATAGACGCTCGGCTGATGATCGACGAACCATCCCGCGCCGGCTTTGCCGCCTTCTTCCTCGTCGCCGGTTGCGACCAGGATCACGTCGCGGTCGAGCAGGATTCCCGCGCGTTTGATCGCGAGCATCGCCATCATCTCAACCACGCCGGCGCCCTTGTCGTCGATCGAGCCGCGGCCCCAGATGACGCCGTCCTTGACCTCGCCGGAAAAGGGTGGGAGCTGCCATTCCCTGGCGTCGGCGGGTACCACGTCCATGTGGCAGAGCAGGATGATCGCCTTGTGATGCTTGCCGATGCCGTGCAGGCGCGCAGCGATGATTCCGCGGCCGGGTGCGGACTCCCAGGTAGTCGCGGGAATACCGTCGGAGAGAAATTTTTCTTTCAGCAGCATCGCGGCCGGAAGTTCGTCACCGGGCGGATTGGTGGTGTTGATCTGGATGTACTTGGACAGGAAGGCGGTCGCCTCCTGGGTGAGCTTGTCGTAGTCGATTGGCTGAGGCGGAGGTGCTTTGGTTACGACAGTATCGCGAGTCAGTGGGGGCGGTTGCGCGGGCTGCGCGAATGCCGCGGGAGTTGAGGCAAGGATCGCGAGGACTATCGCCGCGCTGAAGGAGGAACCTCGCGAGGCGGAGTGATATGGATTTTTCATAGGTGCGCTCGCCGTAGAAGTATTCCGAAATCCGCCGGACGGTCAAACCTGTTGCCGATGCCGAGTTTGGATGACGTGCGCGAGAGTGTCACGGGATTTCTCGCCCAGAGCTCGAAATGACGGCCCGACGATTGTGCTAGAAACAATGCGATGAAACCGCCGCGATCAACTCGCGCA
>DATKSB010000224.1:0-11700 GCA_035531855.1 Binataceae bacterium (SeqCode) | reverse complement strand
CCTTTGGTCGAAATGACGGATGTGGGCTTGGATGAGGCCACGATACTCATGCAGCGAGCCCACGTTCGTCATTCCGAGCCCTGGCCAGGAATCCCGGGGCGTCCATGCTCCGGGTCCACATCTCATGCGACAGCCCTCCGGCGAATTCGACTCATCGGTCTGGCTCATCGCGATGCACTCGCGCCCATTGGACGGGTCAGATAATCTTAAGTTCCGGCGAATCATTGCAGATATTGCAGGGAGAATAGCTCGGGCGCGGCATCCGCGTCCGCATTGACCATCCGTGGCAGAGACTGATTATAAATCCACCCTCGCGCTTCCCAAGACCGACTTTCCGATGAAGGCGAATCTGCCCAAGCGCGAGCCGGAAATTCTGAAGCGCTGGGATGAGCTCGACATCTACGCTCGGATGCTCGAGACGCGCAAGGATCGTCCCGCGTGGATCCTGCACGACGGTCCTCCGTACGCCAACGGACGGGCGCATCTGGGCACCGCGCTCAATAAAATCTTGAAAGATTTCGTGGTGCGCTCGCGCTCGATGCTGGGTAACCGGACGCCGTTCGTGCCCGGATGGGATTGCCATGGGATGCCGATCGAGCACAAGGTTTCGCGCGATCTCGGCGCCGAGGCGCGCACGATGCCGAAGCTGGAGCTGCGCAAGCGGTGCCGCGCCGAGGCAGAAAAGTGGATCGATTTGCAACGCGGCGACTACCGACGCCTCGGATGTATCGGCGACTGGTTCAATCCTTATCTCACGATGGCGCCGGCGTATGACGCCGCCGAAATCGGCGTGCTGCGCGACCTGGTCGAACGCGGCTACGTCTATCGCGGCCTGCGCCCCGTCCATTGGTGTTTCGATTGCCGCACCGGCCTGGCCGAAGCCGAAGTCGAATACAGCGATCACAAATCGCCCGCGATTTACGTCGAGTTCGCGCTGAATCGCAACGCTGGTGACGCCGGCGCGCTCGCCGCCGCCGCCGCGGATCGCGCGGAGCTTTCCGCCGCGCACCAAGCCGGCAATCTGTTCGCCGTCATCTGGACCACCACGCCCTGGACGCTCCCCGCCAATCTTGGAATCAGTCTGAACGAGACGTTCGATTACGTCGCGCTGAAGGTCGGCGCGAAATATTACATCGTTGCGGCGCGGCTGGCCGATGCGGTCGCGGAAGCGATCTCGAAAGAGGCCGGGCTCACGGTCGAGAAAACTCTCGCGCTCGATCGCGGCGCTCTCCATGCGCTCGACGGCAAAGATATTTTCCGGCATCCGTTCCTCGCGCGCGACGTGAAGCTGATGTACGCCGAGCACGTCACCGCCGACGCGGGCACCGGCCTGGTGCATACCGCGCCGGGGCACGGCTACGAGGATTTCGTAGTCGGCGCGAAGTATGGAATCGAGCCCTTCACTCCGGTTGACGCCGCGGGCGTGTTCACCGCCGAAGGCGGTGAGTGGGCCGGGCGCAATGTGTTCGCGGCCAACGATTCGATCGTCGAGCGGCTGCGCGAGACCGGCGCGCTGCTCGCGGCGCATACGATCTCGCACAGCTATCCGCATTGCTGGCGATGCCACAAGCCGCTCATCTTCCGCGCGACCGAGCAGTGGTTCCTGCGAATCGATCACGAAGGGCTGCGCGAGAAAGTTGTCACCGCGATCGACGGCGCGAGGTGGGTTCCCGGATGGTCGCGCGATCGAATCCGCAACATGACCGAGACTCGTCCGGACTGGAACCTCTCACGCCAGCGCGCGTGGGGCGTGCCGATTCCGGCGCTTCGATGCTCCGGATGCGGCAACGTGATCCTCGACTCGGGCGTGATGAAAATCGCCGAGGAGATTTTCGCCAAAGAAAGCTCCGACGCATGGTTTGAGCGCCCGGCAGCGGACTTCATGCCGGCAGGCCTCAAATGCCCGAAATGCTCCGGCGCGGAATTCAGCAAAGAAGAAGACGTGCTCGACGTGTGGTTCGACTCCGGATGCTCGCAGGCCGCCGTGCTTGCGATCCGGCCCGAGCTCACTTGGCCCGCGGACGCGTACCTCGAAGCGGTCGAGCAGGCGCGCGGATGGTTCAGTTCGTCGCTTACCTGCGCGGTCGCGCAGCGCGGCGCGGCCCCGTTTCGCGCCGTCATCAGCCACGGACTTACGGTGGACGAACGCGGGCGCAAGATGTCCAAGTCGCTCGGCAACACCGAGGACGCGCACGAGGTCGCGAACCGGCTCGGCTCCGACGTGATCCGGCTGGTCTATGCGTCGCTCGACTACACCAGCGAAATTGCGCTTGGCCCGACGATCTTCTCCGCGGTCTCGGAATCGTACCGCAAGATTCGCAACACCTGCCGCTATATCCTGAGCAATCTTTCCGATTTCGATCCTGCGCGCGACGCGCTCGCGCATCCGGCGATGCTCGAATTCGACCGGTATATTCTCGCCCGGCTCGAGCGGCTCAAGACCGAGGTGCGCCGCGCGTTCGAGAATTTTGATTTTCAGGCCGCGTACTCGGCGATTTCGACTTTTATCGTGGTCGATCTGAGCTCTCTGTATATCGACGTGGCGCGCGATCGGCTCTATTGCGACGGCCGAACCTCGGTCAGCAGGCGCTCGGCGCAATCCGCGATGTATCAAATCCTCGATGCACTGGTACGGATACTCGCGCCGCTGATTCCCTACACCGCCGAGGAAATTTATTCCTACGTTCCCGGCAAGACCGCCGAGAGTGTGCATCTGCTCGAACTCCAGCCCGCGCATCCCGAATGGACCGACGCCGCGCTCGCGGGAAAATGGGATCGCCTGCTTGCCGTGCGGGACGACGCGCTCAAGCTGCTCGAAGCGATGCGCAAGGCGGGGACCATTGGCGGACCGCTCGATGCCGCGGTTCGTATTTCTTCCGGCGCGGCTGCTGACGTGGCAGCGCTGAAAGAATTGTTCATCGTTTCGGACGTCGCCACGCTTGCAGCGGGAGAAGCTGCCGCGCTCAAGACCGAAGCCGCCGGCCGCGAAGAGGTCTTTGCGAGCGACGGCCTCTACGCGCGCGTCTCGCCGACCGTGGCGATAACAGGACGCCGCGCGCCGGGCGTGAAGTGCCATCGATGCTGGTGCTATTTCGACGACGGCGGCGACCCCGAGCTGTGTCCGCGATGCCGCGCGGTCGTCAGGGCCTGATCCGGTGAGCGAAGCGTCCTTGGATACCCCGGCGACGCGCTCGCGCGCGAGCACGGTCGCCATTTTGCTCGGCCTCGTGACCGCGCCGATCATTATTCTCGACCAGGCGAGCAAGCTTTACATCGCCGGGCATATGGCGCTGTACGAATCGATCCCGGTAATTCCGAATTGGTTCGATATCACTTACACCCGCAACCCCGGCGCGGCGTTCAGCATGTTCGTCGCGATGGCGCCGTGGATTCGCGGCGCGATGCTGTTGGGGCTGTCGGTTACCGCGATTATCGTGCTGCTGGTGCTGATCGCGCGCAGCCGCCGAATCGATATCAACTCGGTCGCTTTCGCGCTGATCCTCGCCGGTGCGACCGGCAACCTGATCGATCGCGCGCTGCGCGGCCAGGTGATCGATTTTATCCGCGTGCATTACTACGACCTCAACTACCCGGTGTTCAATATCGCCGATAGCGCGATCTCGATCGGCGTCGTGCTCGTGATCCTCGCGACGCTCGCCAGCTCGCCCGATCAATCGACCGAAAGCCGGCCGGCCGAGCAGCCGCCCTCGCAGTCTTCCCAAAGTTCCGCCGGAAATTGATCGGCCGCTTGCGCGCCGATTTGACGATTCGTCGCGCGCCGGTTTAACCTGCACCTGCAGACCCGCGCCGTCGATGTCCCGCGCGGGCTCGAGGAGCGCCGCCGATGAAATCGATCAATACCGTCACCGGAACCGCGACCGCCGAACAGCTCGGCACCACGCTGATGCACGAGCATCTGATGATTGGATGGGCGGGATGGGAGCTTGATTGCGCCGCGCCGAAGTTCGAGCGCAAAGCGGCGCTAAAGACCTGCGTCGAGCGGCTCAAAGAATTAAAAGATCTGGGCGTTTCGACTTTCGTCGATCCGTGCCCGATGGATATCGGACGCGATGTGAACTTCATGGCCGAGGTAGCATCGGCCTCGGGCATCAATATCGTCTGCGCGACCGGACTGTACAAGGAAGACCTTGGCAGCACGCCGTATTTCAAGCAGCGCTCGGTCGATCAGATCGCCGAAGTGTACGTGCAGGAAATTACCAAAGGGATAGGCGGCACCGGAATCAAGGCGGGCATTATCAAGTGCGCTACCGGCAAGGGGCAGGTGACCGCGTATGAAACGAACTGCCTGCGCGCTGCAGGCAGGGCGCATCTGCGGACCGGCGCGCCCATCACGACGCATACCGAAGACGGCACGATGGGGCGCGAGCAGCTCGAGATTTTCGCCTCAGAGGGCGTCGATCTTGCCCATGTAGTCATCGGCCATAGCTGCGGCTCGGCCGATTTGGGCTATCACACCGCGATGCTCGATCGCGGATGTATCCTCGGCTTCGATCGCTTCGGCCTGGATTTTATTCATCCCGACAAGCTCAGGCTTGCGTCGCTGATCGGGCTATTGGGCGTCGGCTACGAGAAGCAACTCGTGCTCTCGCACGATACTGTCGCGTGCTGGCTAGGGCGCGGACTGGACCTGCCGCCGGAGACCGCGAAGCTGGTCGAGAACTGGAAGCCGACCCATGTGCTCAAGAATATCGTGCCCGCGCTGCGGACCGCCGGGGTCGGAGAGGAAAAAATCCGCGCGATGTTGGTGGAGAACCCGCGCCGATACTTCAGTTGAGCATCGGCGCGGGGCTCTTGAGCTTCGATACGCCGCGTTACTTGCGCGGCTCGGACATCGCCGCCGCGACTGGCTCGCCCAGCGCGCCGGTTTCGGCCTTCTCGCGCCACTGATCGATCGCCTCGACCGTGAAACGCCAGTCGCTTCCCACCCGAAAGGCGGGGAGCTGGTTCTTCTTGAGCATCCGGTAAATGGTTGACGGATGCACGCGCAGGTAGCTCGAGACCTCTTGTACGGTGAGCACCCTGCTTCTCATTACTTCAACACGATCCATGACTCACCTCGGCGCCGTTTGATTTGTTCCTTGCTGTCCAGACGGAAGTAGCCGGTTAACTACAGCGCCTCTCAGGCCTTGTGCCGGTCAGCAAGCCCCAATGGGGCAATAGCCCGTGCCCGGCGGAAACACCAGTCCTGATACCAACATTAATTCACTATCCGGCAAGCGGGTAAAGACTGAAATTCCGCCTGAGAGCCGCAAAGACACCGCCATCCACAGACAAGCAATGCGCGTCAACGGCAATATACGCGCTCCATCTCGTACGTCTGACGATCACCACCAGTAGGATATTCGTACATTTCGCTAGCCAAGCGCAAGTACAAATCTGATCAGCTATCCACAAGCGAGCAGCAATGAGGGTGATCAAGTGTGGATAGAGGGGCTTGTGAGGTCTAGGCGAGGATCGCGAGAATCTCTGCGATGCCGAGTTTGCGCGTGAACCCGTGGCCGAGCCGATCGAGCAGCACGAACTCGATCGCGCCGTCCGCGCGTTTCTTGTCCAGGCGTATCGCGCTCAGAAACGCAGGGTCGTCCCGCGCGTCCGGCGGCATCGCGGTCGGCAGCCCGGCCCGCGCGATGAGGAGCGTTAGGCGCGAGGCCTCGTCGGCGCTGAGTCCGCCGTGCTTCTCAGAGAGCGCCGCCGCAGCGGCCATCCCGATCGCGACCGCCTCTCCATGCAGATAGCGTCCATAGCCGGCGCTGGCTTCCAGAGCGTGTCCGAGGGTATGGCCGAAATTCAGGATCTTGCGCAGACCGCCCTCGCGCTCGTCCGACGCGACGACCGCGGCCTTGTGCCGCAGCGATCGGGCGATGACCGCTTCGAGGATCGCGGGCTCGCGCGCCGCGATCCGATCGAGGTCGCGCTCCAGGTCCGAAATCATCGCGGCGTCCATGATCGCGCCGTACTTGATCACTTCGGCGAAGCCCTCGCGGTACTCGCGCTCGGGCAGGGTCGCGAGCGTGGCGACGTCGGCGACGATCGCGTGCGGCTGATGAAACGCGCCGATTAGATTTTTTGCGCGCGGATGGTTAACCCCGGTTTTTCCTCCGAGCGACGAATCCACCTGTCCGACAACCGTTGTCGGAATCTGCACGACCGCAATTCCACGCAGGTAAGACGCGGCGGCAAATCCCGCCAGGTCGCCAACCACGCCGCCGCCGAGTGCGAACACCGCGCCTGCGCGATCGATCTCCGCCGCCGTCATCCGATCATAAAGTATCGCCAGCGCCGCGAGCGACTTGCTTGCCTCGCCCGCCGCAATCTCGATCACGGTGAGCGCGAAACCCGCGCGTTCAAGGGAATCGATCGCGCGGCGCGCATAGAGCTTCGCAACGTTCGCGTCAGTCACAAGCGCTGCGCGTCCGGGTCGCAGTCCCGCACGAATCGCGATCGCGCCGAGCTCGTCAAGCAGCCCCGCGCCGACGTAAACCTCGTGCGCGTTCGCGCCCAGCTCTACGCGGAAAGATTGCATCGTAGCCGTCCATGCCTGACGTAGGCGTCGATCACGCGCTCGACGGTGGCTTCGATCGCGAGGTCCGAGGTGTCGATCGTGGCGTCGGCGCGCGCGTATGCGCTTGCCCGCTCGGCCATCAATTCGCTGATTCGTTCGATCAGCGGCTTGCCGCCTTCGAGCAGCTTGGGCCGCCGCGCCGCGGTTCGCCTTACCCGGCGCGCGATCACTTCGGGCCGCGCGCTCAGGCAGATCACGACTCCCGCGGCGTGCAGCTCCGCGAAGTTCGCGTCATCGACGATCGCTCCACCGCCCGTGGCGATAACCGCCGGGCGGCGTCTGCCGCACAGCGCGCAGCATTCGCGATCGCGCGCGAGCGCCGCGATCGCCTCGCGCTCGAGCGCGCGCATTCGCGCCTCACCCTCTTCGGCGAAGATCGCGGCCACAGGCTTGCCCGCGCGCGCGGCGACGGTCGCGTCGGTGTCCTCGAAGCGCCAGCCGAGGCGGCGCGCCACGATCGGTCCGATCACGCTTTTGCCGGTCGCCATGAAGCCGGTCAGGATCAATTTCGGCGCCATCGGATATGTCATCGCCGGACATCCGCGCGAGCTCAGTAGCTGCGCACCTGTTCGAGGTAGCTGTTCCAGTTGCGCGTGATCTCCGTGAGCGAATCGCCGCCGAATTTTTCCAGAAATGCCGCCGCGAGCTCGAACGCCACCGCCGCTTCCGCGATCACCGCCGCCGCCGGAATTGCGCATACGTCGGAGCGCTCGATCGTGCCCACCGCTTCGGCCTTGGTTCTCGTGTCCACCGACTTGAGCGGACGCATCAGGGTCGAAAGCGGCTTGAACGCGACCCGCACCGTGAGCGGCTCTCCCGTGGACATCCCGCCCTCCGTACCTCCCGAGTTGTTCGAGTCGCGCGTGAAGCGGCGCGCGCCCGCGTCGTAGCCAATCTCGTCATGCAGCCCCGAGCCTCGTATTCGCCCGACCCCGAAGCCCGCGCCAAACTCGACGCCCTTGGCGGCCTGCAAGCTAAGGAGCGCGTGCGCGAGGCGGCCGTCGAGCTTGCGATCCCACTGCACATGGCTGCCGAGTCCGACCGGAAGCCCGGTCGCGACCACCTCGACCACGCCGCCGAGTGTGTCGCCGGTTTTCTTGCACGCGTCAATCTCTTCGATAATTGCGCGCTCGGCGGCAGGATCGGCGACCCGCACCTGCGATTGTTCGGTGATGCGCCGCAGCTCTGCGCAATCCAGATCGTGCGGAGTCTTCGCCTCGGTCGCTCCGATACTGACGACATAGCCAAGCACGTCGATTCCGAACGGCCGCAGAAGTTCCATCGCCAGGCCGCCGATCGCGACCCGCGCGGTAGTTTCGCGCGCCGACGCGCGCTCGAGCACGTCGCGAATATCGTCAAGATTGTATTTGAGCACGCCCGCAAGATCGGCGTGGCCCGGACGCGGCCGCGTGATCACCTTGGCCTCGCCCGCGTCGGCCGGGTCTGCGGACATCCGTTTTTCCCAGTTCTTGAAATCGCGATTTGCGATGATGAACGTCACCGGACTGCCCATCGTGCGCCCGAAGCGGATTCCGGAGACCGGACGAACCTCGTCCTTTTCAATCAGCATCCTGCCGCCGCGGCCGTAGCCTTTTTGGCGCCGCGCCAGGTTCTGGTTGACGCGCGCGAGGTCGATTTCGAAGCCCGCGGGGACGCCCTCGACCACCGCGACAAGTTCGGGGCCGTGCGATTCACCAGCGGTGAGAAAACGCAGCATCGATTACATTCCCATCCCGGCCGCAATCCGCCTATCCGGGGCATCACGATTCAACCATTCCCGGCGCTGGCTTGGAAGCAGGGCGCGCGGCGGTTGCTCGCGCGCGATTCGGGAGTAGATTGCACTCGGCGGAGCGACTTCGCGCCGCCCGAAACCCTCGATGCAGGCGAAAGTGGTAATTGTCGGAGCGGCGCATGGCGTCGATCAACTGACCTATGACATTCCGCCTGCGCTCGAGGGCCGCGTCGCGCCGGGGCATCGCGTGCTGGTTCCGCTGCGCTCGCGCAAGGTCACTGCGGTAGTGCTCGAAGTAGGAGAGGCGCTGAATGCGGGCGCGCTCAAGCCGATCGCGGAACTGCTGGAGCCGCAGCCGCTGTTCGACGCCGCGCACTTGAAGCTGCTCGAATTTCTGGCGAGCTACTACATGGCGCCGCTCGGCGACGCGTACCGCAGCGTGATTCCCGCTGTCGCGCGGGTCGAATCGCGCCTCGAGTATCGCCTGGCGCAGACGCCCGACGTTCTGCGCAGCGCCGCGCTAAGCAAAGTCGAGCGCAAGATCATCGATTTGATCTCGCGCCGCGGAGCACTCGCGAGCCGGCTCGAAAAGCTCGGCCCCCCCGGCGAGGTTCGCGCCGCGCTCGCGCGCTTGCAGGGCGAGCGAATTATCGAGCGTCACGACGCGACTCGCGGGCGGCATCGCGAACGCGAGGATCTTTTCGCGCGGATATCGCCCGCTGCACAGACGCCCGCGCTGCGCGGCCCCAAACAGCGCCAGGTTTACGCGCTGGTCGCGGCTGCCGGCGACGCGGGCCTCGCGCTCGAAGAGTTAGCCGCGCGGATTCGCGGCGCCGGCCCGATCCTCAAGTCGCTCGCGCGGCGCAAGCTCCTCGAGCTTGCGCCCGTAGCACAGATCGCCGCCGATCCCTCGCGCGTTGCCGGTTTCGAGTTGAGCGACGAACAAAAAATCGCGGTCGAAGCGGTCGCGCCCGCCGTCCTCGAGTCCCGCTTCGAAACCTTTCTTCTCTGGGGCGTGACCGGCAGCGGCAAGACCGAAGTTTATCTTCATCTCGCCGCGCGCGCGCTGGCGGCAGCGCGGCAGGTGCTCGTGATGGTGCCCGAGATTGCGCTCGCCGACGAAGTGGTGCGCTCGTTTCGCGCCCGCTTTGGAGCACAGGTCGCGATCGCGCACAGCGCGCAGAACGTCAGCGAAAGATGGGCGAGCTGGATGAGCGCGATCGGCGGCGCGGCGCGGATCATGATTGGTCCGCGCTCGGTCATCTTCGCGCCGATTCGCGACGCCGGGTTGATCATCGTCGATGAAGAGCACGACGCCGCGTACAAGAACGAAGAGGGCATTCGCTACCACGCGCGTGACCTGGCGGTGGCGCTGGGTGGCTACAGCCGATGCCCCGTCGTGCTCGGCTCGGCGACTCCGTCGGCCGAGTCGTTCGCAAATTCGCGCCGCGGACGCTACCGGCTCTTGCGGCTTGCGCGGCGCGTGAATGATCGCGCGATGGCGGAAGTCGAAATTGTCGATCTGCGCCGCGCGACGCCGCCCCCGCTCGCGGCTGCCGCCGATGCCAACGGCCGCAACGGCGTCGCGGTTCCCGCCAAGCCGGCCGCGCCGACCGATGCGGTTCCGCTCTCGCCGGTGCTGATCGAAACCCTCCGCGCGAACCTTGCGGCGCGCGGGCAGGCGATGGTGTTTCTTAATCGGCGCGGGTTTCACAATTTTTTGCAATGCAGCCTCTGCGGCAACGTGATCGCGTGCGCGAATTGCAGCGTCAGCATGACGTTTCATATGCGCGACCGCTCTCTCAGGTGCCACTACTGCGGCAGCCACTGCTCCGCGCCGGACCTCTGTCCCGAGTGCAAAGGCTACGGACTCTCGGGCCAGGGTTTCGGCACCGAGCAGCTAACGTCGGCTCTGGAAGCCGTCTTTCCGGACGCGCGGATCGACAGGATGGACAGCGACACCAGCGGAAAGCACGGAGCGCGCGCGCGAATTCTGGCGGCGCTGCGCGCGGGCGAAATCGATATCCTGGTCGGAACGCAGATGATTACCAAGGGATTCGATTTTCCCGGCGTGACGCTCGCGGCGGTGGTGCTGGCCGACATGGGACTCAACCTGCCCGACTTTCGCTCCGCCGAGCGCACCTTTCAGGTGCTGACCCAGGTGGCCGGCCGCGCGGGCCGCGGCGAGCGTGCGGGCCGCGTGATTATCCAGACCCGCGCGCCGCATCATTACAGCATCCGCGCCGCCCAGGCGCAGGATTACGCGCGCTTCATGCGCCGCGAACTCGAGTTGCGCAAGGAGCTTGGCTATCCGCCGTTCGCGCGCCTCGCGATGGTCCGGATCGAGGGCGAAGATTCGCGCCGCGTCGCGCAAATCGCGGCGGCCGCTGCCCAAGCGCTCACGCGCGCCGCGCCGTCGCCGGAGATACTCCGCGTACTCGGACCCTCGCCCGCTCCGATCGAGCGGATCAAGCAGCGCTACCGCTGGCAGGTGATGCTAAAATCCAAAGAACTACGCCCGATGCGCGAGGCGCTCGCGTCGATGCGTGCCGAGATTGGTCCGATGGCCGAAGCGCATCGCGTCTATTTGATCATCGATATCGATCCGGTGCGAATGCTATAGGCGCGGAGCAGTTTCACAATGCAGGAACAGTATGCAACCAAATCATGACGCGGTGCCGCGCGCGCGGCACAGTTTCGAAGTGACGATGGAAGACGGCGCGAACATCCGCGTGCGCCAGCATGGCGATCCCGGAGCGCCGCGCATCGTCTTGAGCCACGGCAACGGGCTTGCGATCGACGGCTACCTGCCGTTTTGGGGGCCGCTGTGCGCGCGCTACGAAGTCGTGCTGTTCGATTTTCGAAATCACGGCCACAACCCGTTGCATCGCGAGGACGCGCATCTGTGGACGCATTTTGTCACCGACATGGAGACGGTGTTCATTGCGATTCAGCGTGAGCTCGGCGTCAAACGGACCGTGGGCGCCTTCCATTCGCTCTCCGGAGTGACGGCCGCGATGCATGCGCGGCTATACGGCAAACGTTTCGAGGCGATTGTGCTGTTCGACCCGCCGATGTTTCCGCCAGACGGTCATCGATTGCGCGGCAATCAGGCCGACGACAAGAACTCGCTCGCGGGCCGCGCGCGCCGGCGCACAGAGCGCTATGCCGATCCGTCGATCCTCGCGGCCCAGTTTCGCAAGTACAATCCGCGCTGGCGGCCCGAGGCCTACGAACTGATGGCGCGCGCGACGCTGCGCCACGACACTCGGGCCGGCGACTGGATCCTCGCCTGTCCGCGCGAGCTCGAGGCGAACGTGTTTTCGACCAATGCCGATTCGACGCTGTGGAACGCGATGGGCTCGCTCCCGGTACCGCTCAAACT
>DATKSB010000223.1:0-10325 GCA_035531855.1 Binataceae bacterium (SeqCode) | reverse complement strand
CGCGGCAGGACCGAGCGAGAACTGGAACAGTCGTCGCCCGAGCGGCGAGGCATAGTAATAGTGCCGCTTCGGTGTGGCCTCGGCGATTATCTCGATCTGTCGATCGGTGAGGCCGAAGCGCCGGTACATCTCGCGGCTCGCCGCGTTTTTCGCCTCGGGGTTGGGTAGATAGAGCTTGGTCGGGCAGGACTCCAGAATCACGTCGCGATGCGGCGAATTGGCGATCTCGCTGAGGCTCTGGGTCGCCAGCACTACGGCGGCGTTCTTCTTTCGGAGCGTGCGCAACCATTCCTCGATCTTCGCGCCGAAAACGCTGTTGGTAAGCATGATCCAAGCCTCATCAAGAATAATGAGCGTGGGCCGTCCGTCGAGGCGCTGGTCGATGCGATGAAAGAGGTAGGTCGCGACGGGAACGACTACCTTTGGACCCATCGCCATGAGGGTTTCGAGCTCGAAGGTGACGAAGCGGCCTTCGAGCATCACGTCATGATCTGCGTCGAGGAAACGTCCGAGCGGTCCCGCCAGAGAGAACGCGCCAAGTCCGTCGCGAACTGAATTATCCTGCACCTGGGTGACGAGGTTGCTGATGGTGCGCTGCTCTGCCGGACCCTCGGCGACGAGCGTGAGCGCGTGCCATAAGGCCTTGCGCTGGTTCGGGACGAGCCGCACGCCGTGGAGTTCGAGCCAGTCTTCGAGCAGGCCCTGCAGCTTCATTCGATCGGTCTCGTCGTCGATGCGCGCGAGCGGCTGGAGCGGAACCTCGTCCTCGCCCAGATCGAGATGCTGCCCGCCCAGCGCCTTGGTCAGCACATACGCGGAGTAACCCTTATCGAAAAAGAACAGTTGCCCATCAGGCACGGCACAGAAGTTCGCGGCGATCGTTCCGAGCGCAACACTCTTGCCACCTCCGGTCGGTCCGTAAATGCCGGTGTGACCCGTGTCGCCGACGTGGAGGTTGAAGCGAAAGGGTGTGCTGCCGGTGGTCGCGCCGTAGCAGAGCGCCGGCGTGTCCTTCGGATAGTAGGGACATGGATTCATCGCAAGGCCCGGCCAGATGCTTGTCAGGGGCAGGATGTCGGCGAGGTTCTGCGTGTTGACCAGTGGCCGGCGGATGTCATACCAGCCGTGGCCCGGGATCGATCCGAGCCACGCCTCGAACGCGTTGATGGACTCGATGCGCGGATCGAAGCCGATGTTCTGGCAGACCTTGAAAACGAGCTGGGCGTTTTCGTCGGCGATTTCGGCGCGATCCTCGGTGATGATCACTTTCGGAGTAACGTAGCAGTAGCGCAGCGCTCCGCCCTCGGCCTCTGTAATCGCTTCGTCTGCGTCGGCCGCCATCCTGAGCGCGTGCTGATTCTGGAAGGCCGCGCCGGCGCCGGAGCCGAAATGTTCGCTGATCACGCCGCGGAGTCCGAGCCGCTTCTGAAACCAGTTGCGGCGATAGACCGATAACTGGCTGATTGCGGTTCTCGGTCCGACCGGAATTCCGCGAATCGAATAGCGGTAGCAGATCGGCAGTTCGCTCAGGAACGCCGCCATCTCGGCGTAGGAGAAGGGCGGGAAGCCGGACAGCGCCACGACGCGGATGTGGCGCCCGCCGATGCGCGGCTTAAAGCCAGCGATGAAGTCCTGGTTCCCGAGAACCGCGTCCAGAAAGATCGGCGGGTGTGGCGCGGTGATGTGGCAAATACGCCCGTTGATGCAGGTTGCCAGATGCGAGAGCAGCGCGGGCATCTCCAGCGGCGTGAGCTTCCAGACGGGACTTATGGCATCGGTGAACTCGCGCAAGCGCTGATGGAACCAATCGAGCTGCCGCTGCCAGTTCACCTGTTTGGGTGCGCCGGACAGAAAGACTCCTGCAATCTTGGTCTGCATGTCGGCGGGAGGCCGGTACGTGATCGTGAGAATGCAACTGGTCTCAAAGTGCTGCCCCTCCGCCGAGTAGTGGACCTCGCGTTCGCGATCGAGCATCGCGCTGACCGGTTCGGGAAAGGTTCGCGCTGGGTACTCGACGCTCGGATGGCGGATCAGATCGACGTTGTACATGAAGCCATCATCGAGCCGCGCGAGCGCGCGATTCGCCTGCGCGCGATGCGCGTCGAGTTCTTCAGCACTGGCCGAGTTGAGGTCAAGGCCCGCACATTCGAACGCTGACAGGAACGCACCGTCCTTGAGCGCGATCGTGTAGTCGTCGACGGGGATCGCGTAGTTGAGCTGGTCGGGTAGCCCGAGGAGCTTCGAACGCTTGCGTCTGAGATCGGTGAACTCTCTAAGAAACATGACTGGTCCCCCTGGCCATCAGGCGCGCATTTCTTTCGGCGTCGGCACCGATGGGCGGATGCGAGGTGGCGGAGCGGAAATCGCCGCGCGCGCTAGATAGTAGTCCTGGGAGCGAACGTGCCGGACATAAACCTGGCTCAGTTGCGGGTCGAACTTCGCCGCCTGAACGAGAGCCCAATGGCCCACCGTCACGAGCAGTACGCCCATCGCGATCGTGTACCAATGGAGTCCGCAGCCCAGAATCAGCGCCGCGGCCGTGATCCAGTTGGCGATCGCAAGCTGGCGCTCCGCGCCCGCGAGCAGGATCGGGCGGGTGAGGGATTGATGAATCGCGCTCACCCGCCGTTCGCCTTGCGCCATCGTCCGATCCTCCGTCGCCTAAAAGAGCGCCCCGCCCATCGGGAAGAGCGTGGTCATCAACTGGGTCGCGCCCAGCGCGCATGAACCGCCGAAAGCGAGCGCAGACATCTTGCGCACGCCAGTGCCGTGCTCGGTGACCGACCACATGATGCCGGCGCCGATAATCGCCGCGGTCGTGACCGCATGCGCGACCGGACCCTGCAGGTCGGTCTGCAGGGTGGTGAGCGGCAAATCCCACGGGAGTGCTCCGCCCGCCGTAATGGCCGCGAACGCCTTCACCGGCCACGCGATTGTGATGACGCCGTATGCGTATGCGATGCGCGTGATCCATTTTCTGCGTGTTACAGAGTTTTTCAGGTGTTTCATTTTCCGAACCTCCATTGCTGATTTGAAACGAGTTGCAAGCACCTTCGCTTTCGCTTCTGCGGCTATGGCGGAATGGTCCCTGCCAGGATGAATCCGAGTTCGGTGAACATGATCGCGGCGCTGATCAGAACTACCGCGTCGCAGATCCAGTCGATTGGCCTCGCCTTTAGCTGGGTAAGGATTTTGACGGTGATCGCCGAAACTGCGACGGCTCCGAGTTGGTAGATCGTGTGGTATTCGAGCAACATCAAACTGCCTCCACTGGCGTGATTTTGAATCCTTCGCGTGCGTTGTATTCTTCGACGCGGACCATCTCCTTGACGCGGCGTCCCGTCGGCGTGCGCACGATGAAGGCGAGCAGGTTGATCGTCTCGGCGATAAGTTCCGGCTGCGGCGGAACGCCCGCTTCCTGAACGAGACTCGACAGCCGCGTCAGCGCGGCCCGTGCGCTGTTGGCGTGAATCGTCGTGACTCCTCCCGGATGGCCGGTGTTCCAAGCCTTGAGCAGCGCGAGCGCCTCAGCGCCGCGGACTTCGCCGATTATGATCCGGTCGGGGCGAAGGCGCATCGTGGTGCGGACTAGGCGGGTCATGTCTGCGGTCTCGGCAGTGTGAAGCTGCACGAGGTTCTTCGCGCGACACTGGATTTCGAGGGTGTCCTCGATAATCACGTAGCGCTCGTTGGGATCGGAGCGCTCGACCATCTCATTGATAAGCGCGCCCGCGAGCGTCGTCTTGCCAGAGCCGGTTCCGCCCGCGATGACGATGTTCAGCCGCTCGTCGATTGTCTTTCTGAAAACCTCGGCGTGCGCTTCGCTCACAATTCCGTCGCGCACGTAATCGTCGAGCGTGTAGAGGACCTGGGCGGGCTTGCGCATCACGCAACACGGCTTGCGCGCGACTGGCGGAAGCAGGCCCTCGAAGCGGATGCCGCCAATCGGGAGTTCGCCTTCGACAATCGGATTGCCCGTGTTTGCGACGCCACCGAGCGACGCCGCGACGGTGCCGATCAGACTCTCCACCTGGGATGCGACGAGCGTCAGTTCTGCCTCGTGCATGCCTTTGCCGTACGACTCAAACCACACCCGGCCATCCTCGTTGACGATGATTTCGGTCACGTTCGGATCGGCGATGGCCGCAAGAATCCGCGGACCGAGTTGGCGGCGCAGCAATTCGTCGAGCCGCCGCTCCTGAAGTTGCTGTGCCGCGATCATGCGTGTTCTCCGTTTTCGATGAACGCCTTCGTCCGTGAGGACTGCGGCAGCTCCATCTGCTTGAGCGTCTCTTCGACTTCGGCGCGCCATCCGCGATGACGCCGCGCGCCGGATGCGAGCGCCTGCTTGCGCTGCGCTTCGGGAATCTCCGGCAGATGGCTCAGCATGCTGAGCGCGAACTGATCGAGCATCGCGAGCAGCGTGGTGAGTTGTTGCGCGACCGGCTTCTGACTTTGCGTTGCTGATATCCGACCCGCTTCGATGATTCGCTTCTCGGTCGCAGTCAACTGCGCGTCGGAGAATGTCAGTCCGCCGCCGCCTTCGGATTGAAAGAGCCGTTCCTTGATGTAACGCGAAAGGGTTATTCCGCGTGCGTCGGCTTCGTCGCGGAGCCGGACGAACTCCTCTTCGCTCAGATATGCGGTGACCTGTCGTCTCACAGAAGTCTCTCCTTGGCGTCCTCGCGGCTCGCCGTATCGTCGGAGCCGTCTTTGTTTTCGATAGCGAATCTAAGAAACGAGAGCTGCCCGTCAGCCGCTGGCTTCGGAGGAGGCTTCCTGGCGGTCACGGCAAGCGGGGGCTCGGGAACTGTGGCCGAGGCGAGCGTCTTTTGAACACTCGCCACTGCTATTTCGCTTTGCCGCTCAACTGGCGCGACGGTCTCGGCCTCCGGCTCTGTATCACGCTCGATTCGATCGCTGACCAAAGGCGGCGGAATCTTCGCGAGCCGCTTAAACGCACGCTCGCGGTAATGGCGGAGCTTGCGCGCCCGGATCGGCGGCTGCCCGCTTGCGAAGATGAGTTCCTCATTCGACCCCAGGCGCATTGCCTCATCAGCCGTGAGCAATGGCCGCGCGACTTCAGGCTCCGACACGCTCGCGCCGGAGCTCGAGGTCGTCCGATGCGAATGGCGAACCGTGGTCTCGCCCGTCATTTGGGAAAGCAGCCGCGCGGTTTCGATGCCGTTGGGCCTGAACGCGACGCGGGTGTCGCAGTTCGAGGTGATCGTCTCATCGTGGCCGTAGGCGCCACGAATCTGCGTGAGATCCTGAGCGATCAGGCACGCCTTGATCCCGTAGCCCGCGATCAGCGACAGCGATTTGGCGAACATGTCGAGCCGCCCCAGAGTCGGGAACTCGTCGATCATCAAGAGCAACCGGTGGCGATAGCCGGGGACCGCGCGCCCGTCTCGGTACGCAAGCCGTTCTGTCAGGCGATGCAGTATCTGGCTCAGCATCAGCCGGATGAGCGGCGTGAGCGTGTCCTGGTCCGCCAGCGCGACGACGATGTAGAGCGACACGGGACGATGGTGATTCATC
Source organism: Binataceae bacterium (SeqCode) (assembly GCA_035531855.1). Classification (GTDB taxonomy): domain Bacteria; phylum Desulfobacterota; class Binatia; order Binatales; family Binataceae; genus JBARDN01. The sequence continues at coordinate 4,784 of DATKSB010000223.1, read as the reverse complement.
AGATCCGTGGTGCGAAAGTCGGACACCGCCGTGTTGGCCGCGCTCACCGGGTCGCGGTACAGCGGCATGAATTCGGTGATTTCAGAGATAACCGACGAGCGTTCCTTTTCGGCCTTGTTGAGCAGACTGCGCATCGCACGGGCTACAAAGGGATGGGTGTGTGTGGGATTGCCGCGTGAGTCGCGCCAGCCGCGTGAGCCGGATGGATCGTGCTTGGCGCACAGGAGTTGCTCCAGCGTCTCGTCGATGGTCTGCGCAGGATCCGACAGCCGTGCTTCGACGCCGCTGAGCGTCGGGTCGCGCCCCTCGTAGAGCTGGTGAAGGATGAACCCGGTCAGGGCCGCGCCGCCGGCGCGCTCCCAATGATCCGGCGGTCCCGCGCCATACGGATCGAGAACCATCCGCACGATGTTGTAAACGTCGCGGATCTCGCGCGGCGTGCGCAGACGCACCTCGGAGAGCGGGTTGAAGCGCGCGCGCCCATTTTCGGCTGAGGTCGGCTCGAACCTGAGGCAGAGCTGGCCCATCCGCTTGCGCGCGCCCGCGGTGAGCGCCCAGTTTTCGTCCTTTACGTCGTTGACGATGACCGAGTGCGGCCATGTGAGCAGCGTCGGGATGACGATCCCGCGTCCTTTGCCGCTCTGGGTGGGCCCGATCACCAGCACGTGCGTGTGGCCGCGGTCACGGATGAGCGAGCGCCGCCAGACACCCAGATAGACGCAAGCGCTATGCGCGCGCGGTCGCACCAGCCGCAGCGATGCGGCGATACTCCGGAGCTGGGTTCCACGCGAGTCGATCAATCGCGCCTCTGCCAGATCGCGGGTGTTCGCCCAGCGCGCCGAACCATGAAGGTCGGAAGCGTTGGCGAGCGATCCGTTCCGCGCGAACGCGATCACTCCAGCCGCGATCGCGGCGATCACCGCCATCGGATAGAGCGCCTCACGCGCGCAGAGCGTCCATAGCGGTGCGAACGCGGGCGCGGCGTGCCAGCGGCTCCACCAAACAATCCACTGCCACGGCAAGTAGAGCGGCCCGATGCCGGGCAGACGAAACAGCGGCTGGCCCAGCCACGGCGCGTCGCGCAGGACGTGTGCCGCATGCTGCGTCGTGACCCAGTTGATCGCGACGAACGCGCTGGCCAGCGACAGAATCACAATGCCCTTGACGCGCATAAGGCGCGCGTCGGTCGCCGATCCCGGAACCCGGTATGGACGATTCTCACCCATCGCGATCCCTCTCGTGCTCGAAGCCCTGACCCCTGGTGACGGCGCGCTGGCGTTCGCGGGCGCGGGTCTTGATCACGTCGTTGGATTGCTGGCGGTCGCGAAGCTCGCGCTCGTGGTTTTCCGAAAGCCGCCAGCTTCGCTCGTCGATCCGCTGCGCGAGCCCGAGTCCGGTGAGATAATTGAGCCGATCTATCTCCTGCTCGGCTCGAATTCGCGCTCCGTCGCCGCGCGGCTGGAAATGCTCGTAGCTGACGACGCGATTGGCGTCGGCCTTGTGCTGGATCGCGCGGTCAATTTCAGTCCACTGTTCGCGCCGGACGACGCGCTCCCGCGCGTGCAGCATCTCGGGTTCGAGGCGCGGTCCGAGTTCCCGCGTTGCGATCTCCTGGCTCCGCATCCGGACGCCCGAGCGCAGATAGTCCCGATCGATCTTCAGCATCCGTCCGTTTTCGCGCACGCCGCGGACCAGCAGATGCACGTGCGCGTCGTCGGTGTTGTGATGGTCGATCGCGACCCATTCGAGCTTGGTTCCGAGATCGTGCTCCATCTGCCCGACCAGCTCGCGCACATGGTGACGCAGATTGAGACGATTGGCGTCCTCGGGCGACACGATGAAGCGCCACATGAGTTCGTCGGATTTTTCCCATGCGCGAACCGTCGCGATCATGTCGATTTGCTCACGCGTGGAATCGAAGCTCAGTCCCTTCGCAACCTCGTGCTGCGCACCCGGCCGCGACAGGTACTTTGCATGCGCGGTCCACGCGCCTTTTTTTGCGTTGCGGGAGAACGAGGCCTTGACGACGCTGCGGCGCGTGTACGTCGTCGGCTCCGGGACCCGGACTCTGGCCGAGCGCGCGCCGCTGAGACTCCCGGTCGTCTGCTGGCGCAACCCCGGCCGTATTCCGACCCGCCGCAAAGCGCGCGCCCACCACGGGATCAGCTTGCGCGGACGCTCGGCGGCTTCGTGGCGCAGTTTGATATCGACTTCCTTCTGGCGGAGGAACCTAATGCGTTTCATTGGAGGCCTCCGTCAGCGCCTGGCTGAGGGCGAGGACCAGTTGCGCCGGGCTTTCCGGCGCGTGTCCGCCGAGCGCCTCGATAATGTCGCGCACCTGGGTCGTGCTGAGCGTGAGCGCGTGAAGGTCCCGCGCGCGGCGCCACGATTTCCACGCGCGGTTGCCGGTCGCCCGCTCGTCGAGTTTCGTGCGCCCGATTTTGGCGACCTGTGCGCGATCTTCGGCGCGAAGTTTTCGCGCCTCTTCGGCCACGCTGAACAGCGCTCCGAGCAGGAAGTCGGGCGGCTCGAGGTCGAGGCCCGCGAGCGCGATCAGTCCGCCGAGATTGGCGAGGTGGTGGACGCGCAGCCCCTGCTCATGGCTGTGAGTTCCGTTACCGTTGCCGTTACCATTGCCGTTGCTGTTCATGTCATTCACCAGGTAAGAACCGGCTCGAGTTTTCCGCGCAGGTTGGCGATCGGAATCGGGCCGAAGTAGCGCGAGTCCCAGCTGCGCCGATCGTTGAATCCGAACAGCCAGACTTCGTTCATGACGACTTGCCGCTTGCCCCACGCGACGTGCGTCAGAGGACGGCCCGTGCTGTCATGCGCGGCGGTTACGCAGTGCGCGATGCGCTTGCCATTGATCGCGATCCAACGGGGTTCGATCTCGACGATGTCACCAGGAAGCGCACCGACGATCTTGTCGACCGGCTCGGCATTGCCGACGCATCCGCCGGTGCGCAGATAGCCGCGCGCTAGCCCCGCCTGCGCAACTGCAATTGGCAGGCAGGCGGCGACTAAGTCGCCGCGCGCCACTTCGCGTCCAATTACGCGATAGACACCCGCCGGCGCCGCGCTGTCGGTGTTCGAGATCAGCACTCCAAACGCTTCTCCGGCCGCGATCAGAATCGTCGCCGCGAACGCAATTCCAGCCATCACCGCAAGGGGTCCTCGCGCTGCTTCCAGACGCTGAAATTGCACGCGTTGAGCAAGCGATCCGGGAGCGTTTTCTGCCGTGCTGTACTGTTGGCTCGTCATGACCGTCTCCGAGGGGAAAAGTCCGCGCGGTCGTTCGAAAATCCGGCGAAAATGCCGTGCCGTACCGCAGGCCCTTTATCTTGCCCTACGAACGACCCCACTTTTCGCCTCTCCAAATCGCCCTCCAAACTCCGCATTTCCGCAGGCCGCAAAACGGCGGAGAAATTGCCTGCGAACCTCACTGCACTCGCCCCGCCGAAGTTTCAGCCGCGCGGCGCCCTCCACGTTGCGCTCCTTCGAGCTCGGCCTTGATCTGTTTGCACAGCCGCCACATCGCCGCCGTGATGGTTTCGGCCAGATCGAAGCCTGCATCCTCGGAGCGAGTGCGCAGGGCCTCGATTTCGCGCTTGAGTGCTGCGGGCAGCTTGAACGTGATCGCCTCGTTTTCCTGTTTGCGTTTGAGAACTCCCATTGCTCGACTCCTCTCTGAAATTTGATCGCCTCAGTTCTTGTAAGCGCCGGGGAACGCCAGGTCCTCGGTCACCATCACGTTGAACTGGTAGCCGGGGCGTATCTCGATCGTCGCCGGACGATTCATGCCGTTGCCCATCATCTGCTGGCCCAGAGAACCGACCTGTCCCGACGCAGCCGAGCCTGCCATCTCACCGGACATCGCCCACTGGTTCGGCTGGTAATAGCCATACGCGCCGTATCCGGCGCCGCCACCGAAAGTGGCCATCTGCCCGACCATCTGGCCCGCGCTGATCAGGCTCATCACTGCGGCGGTTCCGAACGTGGCGAGGTAGTGGTTGTTGACTTGATCGGTGAACCCGGAATAGCCGCTGTGATCCGCACCCGGCATCTGCGGCAGATCCATGCTCGCGGTGTTGGGGAAGATGAGCCGCTGCCACGCGATTCGGACCCGCTGCTGCCCGTATGTCGAAGCGTTCGAATAGGCCCCGATGAGACGGCTTCCCTGCGGGATGAGCAGTGATCTTCCGGTGGCGCTGTCGAAGACGCTCTGGCTCACCTGGGCGAGAATCGGACCCGGCAGATCGGAGTCGATTCCGCTGACAAGGACTGCGGGAATCACGCTTCCCGCCATCACGGTGTACGGCGATGCGGGCGGGTGAAGCGTGACAGCCGGATCGCTCGAGGAATTCGAGTTGAAATTGCTGCCCGGCTGGCCCTTCGCGCTCGCGATTTCCAGCGCCTGTCCGCCATGAAACGCGGTCACCATTTCGGGGGCTTCGAGCGCCTTCATGTACTTGTCCGCCGCCCATTGCGCGTAGCGGCTGGGAGGCCTCGGCGCGCGCGGCTGCGCGGGCATCTGGGTGCTCGTGATGACCGCTGGAGTTACGGCGTAACTCGGCACCGAATGACGTTCTGCTCCGTGCGCCGCGAGGTCTTCTACTTCGCCGCGATTCCGCACCGCGGCGCCCGGGTCGTCGAGAGCCTTCTCTACGGCGGCATCCGAGCGCGCTCCGGACGACTGCACGCCCAGCGCGATCGCCACTCCGCCGATCATTGCGACGCTGATGAAAACGATCCCGAGCAGGCGGTTGAAACGGCCGCCGCCGGAA
>DATKSB010000222.1:0-11448 GCA_035531855.1 Binataceae bacterium (SeqCode) | reverse complement strand
TATTGCCGAGATCCTCGGCCGTGCGATCGAATTGACCGTCCATGTGCATTCCTCCATTCGCACGCCGCGGCGCGTGGCTCCATCACGGCGGATTTACCACGAAGAGCGCAGCCGCGTCGAAGGGTCTTCCGGACGGCGCCTGCCTGGAACTCAGCCATCGCCAGGGCCAACAACGGGAACTCGGCTTGAGCTGGACCGGGGATGGTATTTTCGACGTCCCCGCGTTGACGAACATCTGAAGAAGATGGGTCCGGTATGGAACTGAGGCGTGGCTGCAATGGCATCGACGCGGCGGTGGCCATCCTGTCTACGGAGTCGCAAGCCTTCCACTCGGCTCTCCGGTCGAACTGGAAGTAACCTTCGAAATAGAGGCCCGCGCCTCATAACGACCCAGCAGTAGAGGGCTCGCCGCCGATGCGCTGATACCGACGCGATGTCGGCAAGCGGCGCAAGAGTGCATCGATGCAACTGAAATCGGTCGCAACGCTACAAATTGTCAATCTTTTGCCATCGTCGCGGCTGGTATCGGCGCGCGTACGAAAAATTCCGCGCTACCTGTTTCATCTCGGTGGCGACGCCGCGGCCAGGCGCGGCTTTTGCTCTGCTGATCCCAGACGCGCCCCTTGGGCGGACGATCCAGGTTTGGTCGGCGCGTTGACCTGCACGGGCCGGCGTCGCGTTCCCCTCGACAACGAATTCGTGCCAGTGCCTCGCGCCGACCATTTCTCTGGCTCCCCCTTGCGCATCGCGCCTGCGAGGCCCTATCGCCGAGCGCGCCGCTTGCTTGCCGATCCGCGCTCGATCTGAAACCTTTACAGGGCTTTGCCGGCGCACGGATGCGCGCGCAGGCGGATGCCTACGATGGACCGCGCTATCGAACCTCCCGCTGCCGCGTTGGCGGCCGACGCGCTCCATCCGCCGCGCAACTACCTGCCAGTGCTATTCGGCCTGTTGATGTCGGCCACGATCTTCGAAGGTTACGACATCACCATTTTCCATCTCTGCACGCCCGACATCATGCGCAGCTTTGCGATGTCCGACGCGTCGATCGGACTGGTCGCAACCATCGTGCGCCTGGGCGGATTGGTTTCGTTCCTGCTGGTCGCGAGCGCCGACCTTTACGGGCGCAAGCCGATTGTCGCGCTGTCGGTTTTCTTCTATGCGATTTTTACCCTGATGACCGCGCTGTCGCGCGGGATGGTCACGTTCACGGTCTTCCAGACTGTTGCGCAACTGTTCCTTGCGGCCGAGTTCGGAGTCGCGATCACGATGATCAGCGAGGAGTTTCCTGACGACGAGCGCGGCCGCGCGATTGCAGGACTACTCACGGTCGCGTTTCTGGGCGTGGCCGCGGCAGGCGGCCTTTACGGATACGTCGCGCCTTCAAGGTGGGGTTGGCGCGGCATGTATTTCATCGGCATCGCACCGCTGCTGCTGACCATATTTCTGCGCCGCGGCCTGCGCGAGACGATGCGCTTTCGCGCGCTGACGGCGGCGCGAACGCTCGAGGGGATCGCGCGCGGGCATCTATGGGCGGAGATCAGGCAGTCGATCCGCGAGATCGCGGGTCCCTATCGCTCACGCCTGATCGTGGTTGCGGCCCTGTGGAACAGCATCGGGCTTATCGGCGGCCCGACGATCACGTTCTTCAGCCTCTTCGCACGGCGAGAGCACAACTGGTCGGCCGCGCAGGTCGGGGTCGCGGTCATCGTCGCCTACCTGATGGGCAGCGTGGGCAGCCTGCTCGCGGGATGGGCGCTCGATCGGATCGGGCGGCGCGCCACCACCAGCTTCTTTTACGTCTGCGCCGCGCTGGCGATGGCCGCGTTGTTTCATTCGTCGAGCTTCCGCGGCCTGATGCTCGGGTTTGTCGCGACGATGTTCACCTATCAGGCGGCGCGCACCGCTACCAGCGCGCTGTCGGCGGAGCTGTTTCCCACTGAGATTCGCGCGGCGGGATATTCGCTGACGGTCCAGGTGCTCGGACAATTTGGCTGGGCGTTGTCGCCGTTGATCGTGGGTCTTTTGGCCGACCCGATGGGCGGCCTCGGCAACGCGGCGGCGATTTTCGCGGTCGGACCGCTCATCGGAGTTATCGTAGTGATGGGCTGGATTCCGGAAACTCGCGGGATGACGCTCGAGGAGATTTCACCGCCGGCTGCCTCGTGATCGGCGCTTGGGCGCGGCGACAATATCGCTGCCCGGCACCAGGTCGAGCGCCGCGAGCCACGCCTGCGCGCCACTGTCGGACGGGGCGCGCCAGTCGCCGCGCGGAGACAGCGATCCGCCGGAGCCGACCTTGGGCGCGTTCGGGATACACGAGCGCTTGAACTGGCTTTGGGCGAAAAACCGGGTCAGGAAAATCTTCAAGTAAGACTTTATCTTTCCGATCGGATATTGATTGCGCGCATTCTCAGGCACCGCCGGCCAGCGCCCCAGCGCGCGGTCGCGCCACGCCGAGTACGCCAGGAACGCGATCTTGGGCGGCGCGTAACCGAAGCGCAGCGTGTAATACAGATTGAAATCCTGCAACTCGTACGGTCCGATGATCGCCTCGGTCCGCTGCTCGGGATCGCCCTCGGACGAACGGCCCGGCACCAGCTCGGGACTTATCGGAGTCGAAAGAATTTCCAGCAGCGTCGCGCCCGCGTCGGGCCCGAGCCGTCCGGTTTCGGCAACCCATCGCACGACGTATTGCATCAGGGTTTTGGGCACGCTTGCGTTGACCGCGTAGTGCGACATATGGTCGCCGACGCCATAGGTGCACCATCCGAGCGCCAGTTCGCTTAAGTCTCCGGTGCCGACCACCAGGCCCGAGTTCAGATTAGCCAGCCGGAACAGATGGCTGGTGCGCTCTCCGGCCTGCACGTTTTCGAAGGTGACGTCGAAAATCTGCAGGCCGTTGGCAAACGGATGTCCGATGTCAGAGAGCATCTGCTGCGCGCTCGGCCGGATATCGATTTCGCCGGCGCTGCATCCTAGCACCGCCATCAGACTTCGCGCTTGCGCGAGCGTGCGCGCGCTGGTCGCAAAACCCGGCATCGTGTAGGCAAGGATATTGCGCCGCGGAAGCCGCAAGCGGTCCATCGCTTGCGCGCACACCAGCAGCGCGTGGGTGGAGTCGAGTCCGCCGGAGACTCCGATCACGACGCGCTCGATTCCCGCGTAGCGCAGACGGTTGGCAAGTCCCTGCACCTGGATTTCATAAACCTCGGCGCAGCGCTGGTCGCGGACCGCCGGATCCGCGGGCACGTAAGGAAAGCGTTCGTAGCCGCGTTCAAGCAGCATCCGCTGGCGGCGCGGAATTTCGAGCGAGAATCCGACCGAGCGAAACCCCGCGGCGCTTTCGCGCTCGGCCCGCGCGCAATCGCCAAAGCTGGTCTGGCGCATCCGCTCCTGCGTCAGGCGTTCAAGATCGATCTCGGCGCAGACCAGTTGCGGCGTATCGCTGAAGCGCTGCGACTCGGCCAGCATGGCGCCGTTCTCGCAAATAATCGCGTGACCGTCCCACGCGAGGTCGGTGGTCGATTCACCGGGGCCCGCCGCCGAGTAGAGATATGCGCCGATGCATCGCGCGGATTGGCTCGCGACCAGTTCGCGGCGGTAATCGGCCTTGGCTACCGTTATGTTCGACGCGGAAAGGTTCAGCATCACGGTCGCGCCGGCCAGCGCCGCATGCGCCGACGGCGCGATGGGCGTCCACAGGTCTTCGCAAATTTCCGCGTGCATCACCAGCCACGGCTGCTCTTCGCAGCGCAGCAGGATCCGGGTGCCGAACGCAACGCCGGCTTGGCCGGCAAGATTGATTTCGGCGCCGAGCGCGGAGGCGGCAGGCGCGAATTGCCGCAGCTCGTAGAACTCGCGGTAGTTGGGCGGATAGGTTTTTGGAATCGCGGCCAGAATTCGTCCGCGCGAAACCGCGACCGCGCAGTTGAACAGCGAATTGTCCGCCCGCACCGGCATCCCGACGACCGCGACCAGATTCAGCGTGCGCGAGGCGTCCAGGATCTCGCGCAGGGCGTCCTCGGCCGCGTCGAGCACCGCGCGCTGCTGGAACAGATCGTCGCAGCTATAGGCGGTGAGCCCGAGTTCCGGGAACAGCACCACCATCGCGCGCCGCTCGGCGCCGTCGCGCATCAGCGCGATCGTCTGAGTGGCGTTGAAGGCCGGATCGGCAACGCGCACGGCGGGAATTCCGACCGCGACGCGCACGAAATCATGATTGTAGAAATTAAAGAAGTTGTCGCCCGCTTTCACGCCGCATCCTTTTTCCCTGACCGGCTTTTTTTGCGAAGGCTGAACCGAAGCGGGCAGAGGACTTTGCGTATATTAGACACAACCAGACGCCCGTGTCATCCGGGGCCGGCTGGCGCTTATCCGGTCCGTTCAAGCGGAATGCGCTGCGATAAACTCGAGCATCATCGCCCGCAGCTCGCCGCCATGCGGTCCGAGCAGAATTTCGGCGCCATGCGCGTCGCCCGGAAATATATGAATTGCCTTAGGCGCGCGCGCATCTTTGTACAATATCGCCGATTGCCCCGCCACGAAGGGATCGTCCGCCGATTCGATGAACAGCATCGGCGCTTTCACCTTCGCGATCGCGCCGCTCACGTCCAATCCCTGGAACTCGATCGGCGTCGATAAAAGGATCAATCCCGCGAACTGCTCGCGCGAGGCGACCACGATCGCGGCCTCGGAACCCATGCTCGCGCCGGCGATAAAAATCCGCTTGGTTCGCGGACGCATGAAAGCAACCGCCGCCTCAAGATCCGCGGGAGCGTCGGGAACGTGGGCGAAGCCTTCCGATTCGGGGAATCCGCTGAAGTCGAAGGTCAGAGCCTGGTAGCCGTGCGCCGCCAGGTACATCGCGAAGTCGGTCCATCCGGTCTGATTGCCGTTAAATTGATGCGCCAGGATGACGCCGGTTGCGCCGTCGCCGTACAGATGCCCGCGCAGGAGATTGCCGTCGGAGCTTTTGAACGCCACCGCGGCTCCGCCGAGGTTCTGGTGAGGCTTCGACGGCGCGCGCGCCTGGCTGCATCCGGCGATCAGCGCCGCCGCTGCGAGCAGCAATGCGAGGCGAATCAAATCGAGAGCTCGCGGCGGATTGCGGCGACAATTTCGGCCGGCGGCGCCGCGACCTCGATTCGCAGCGCGGCGGCGGGCGCTTCCAGATCGGTGAACTGGCTTGCAAGCAATTCTGCCGGCATGAAATGACAGCGCCGCGCCGCGATCCTGCGCGCGATAAGCTCGCGCGATCCGTCGAGCCATACGAACCTGACGCGGGCCGAATTGGCGCTCAACATTTCACGGTACGAGCGCTTGAGCGCGGAGCACGCGACGATCGCGTTTTGTCCGCGCGCCAGATATCCGTCGATCATCGCGCGGATCGCGGCGAGCCACGGGCGCCGATCGGCGTCGGTCAGCGCGACTCCTGAATTCATCTTTTCGCGATTGTCCGTGGGATGCAGATCGTCGGCGTCGCGAAAATCCCACCCGAGCGAACTCGCCAGCATCCGCCCGATCGTGGTTTTTCCGGCGCCGGAAACGCCCATTATAATGACGACCATACGGCTCCGGCGGATTGACTAGCGCTGCGGCGACGGCGCGGGGGTGAAGCTCACCGCGGTCCCGCCGCATTCCCAATAACCCTGATGGCTGCCCGGCTCGTAAACGCCGCTGGTCTCGTCGCCCGCCGGCACGAACCATCCGTGCGCTCCGGTTATCGCATCGACGCGGTCGCCGTACTGACGATAAGCCGCCAGCCGCATGCTGTCGCCGGGAATCGCCTGCGTATTGCCCGTGGGGTCTTTCTCGCAATAGCCCTCGACGGCGCCGAGAGTACTGATCTTGGAATGACCCGCAACGTCAGAGCCTTCGGAGACGATGATCTTTTGCGAAGCGGCGGTCATCGAGGTGTTATCCGCGCGGAGGTCGGCGGCGTCGTGTTGGACGACTCCGCACGCGGAGATCGAGCACAGGAAAAGAATGAACCAGGCACGTTTCATCAAGGCGATTCTCCTCGTGGTCATTCAGCGGCAGGCACAGCATACCAAATTCGCGCGCCGGGCCGTGGACAATGATCGTATATCAAGTACGATGTCGCCAATGCGCGCGATCAGGCGATATCGGGAAATCGCCGCACTGCTGATTGCGGGAGTGCTGCTCGCGATGCTTGCCCCGACGGCGTCGGCGGCGGCACACTCGGCGGCGTCCTCGCGCGAGGAGATTCGCGTCGCGCTGGAGACGTGGACCAAAGAGTTCAACACGCGCGACACGGGTCACGTGTCGCTGTTCGCGCCCGATTTGATTTCGAATTACCAGGGCCAGCCGGAAACTCACTATAGTAGTCTGTGCACGCAGTTGAAAAAATCGCTGTCTGACCCGGCGACTTCGTATCACTACGTCCCTAATCTTCACGAAATAATCGTTTCGGGCGAGATGGCTGCCGTAAGGCTCACCTGGATGATCACGGTTCGCAGGCAAAATCAAACGAAAGAATCGACGGTGGTGGATACCGGGCTTGACGTGTTTCGGCGTCAGAGCGATGGAAGCTGGATGATTGCGCGGTTCATCGCATATCCGGCGTCTGGTTCCTGGAAAGCGGGGCACGAAGGATCAAGCGGCGGGGAAGGAGGTTTGCGGTGGATTTGATCGATGGACTGGGAACGCTGGAACAGGCGGTCGTCGTCATCCTGTTTTTCTCGGGTGCGACGATCCTGGGATTGTACCTCGTAAGGCGCCTGCTGCCGGCGCACATCCTGAGCGAAGATCACGAGGTCGCCGGATACACGTTCGGTGTGGTCGGCGCCTTCTATGGCGTGGTGCTCGCTTTCGTGATCGTGGCGGCATGGCAGCGCTTCGAGCGCGCCGACGACAAGGCGCAAGCCGAGGCGCTGGCGCTGTCCAACCTCTACAGCCTGTCGAAGGGATTTCCGCAGCCGATGCGCGCCAATCTGGGGCAGGCAACCGGCGATTACGCCAGGCAGGTGGTCAATCATGAATGGGACGAGATGGCGACGCTCGAGTTCGAACACACCCTCGACGGCGAGGGGCAGCTATGGCAGGTGCTGCTGAGTTACAATCCGCAAAACAATCTCGAGACCGACGTGCTGGCGAAATGCCTCGATGAAATGGACGCGCTCAGCGACGCGCGGCAGCTCCGCTACGTTTACTACAAGGAGGATCTTCCGTCGGTGGTCTGGCTCGTGATCTACGCGGGATGCGTAATCACGATCGCGTTCTCGTATTTTTGTGGCTCGCGCCGGTTCTGGCCGCAGGCAATTATGAGCGCCACCTTCGCGCTGCTCATCGGGCTCACGATCATGGCGATCGCGGAACTTGCCAATCCGTACCAGGGTGCGGTGACCGTCACCAACGCGCCGTTCAAGTTCGTGCTCAAGATCATCGAGGATGACGCCGCGCGGCTGCCGTCCGCTGCGAATGCGCCCGCGGCCTCCGCTGCCACGCTCGGCAGGCAATAGGCCCTGGCGACTCGTCAGCGCCCCGACGGACGATTGTCGCGCGCGAGCAGCCGCTCTCGGGTCGGCTGGTCAGTTGCCGCGTCGGCGATGGTCCATGCCATCGCGAGCGCGCCGTCGAATACGGCGCGATCCGCGTCGGCGCTGATGCAGTGCGCGGTGAATTCCGGCTGATGGTTGATCGCGGGCAGCGAGTTGATTCCGATCATGGGATGAATCGACGGCAACGCGCGCGACACGTTGCCCATGTCGGTCGAGCCCGCGGCCCTGTCCATTCCGGGCAGGTTCAAAAACGTACGTCCCGCCTGCTCGGCGTTGCGCTGGTAGATCGCGGCCAGGCCGTGATCATGAACCATCTCGGCGTAGGGTTTTCCGCCGCCGCGGATTTCGAGCTTCGCGCCGGTGGCGAGTGCGCCGGCCTCGAAGCAGTTCGTCACGCGAGTCCTGATGCGCTCCAATTCGCCCAGGTTCTTTGCGCGCACCATGTATCGCGCGCTGGTATGCGCGGGCACGATGTTGGGCGCCTCGCCGCCGTGGGTGATGATGCCGTGGACGCGATCGTTGTGGCCGATATGCTGACGCAACAGTCCGATCGACGTCTGCGCGATCGTCAGCGCGTCGGCCGCATTGATGCCGGCCTCGGGAAAGGCCGAAGCGTGGGCTTCTTTGCCGGTGTAATGAACGTCGAAAGTCGCAATCGCGATAATCGGCGGCTCCGCCATGTCCAGCGGCGACGGATGCGTCATCATCGCAGCGTGCATGCCGTCGAAAGCGCCGCGTTCGAGCAGCAGGATTTTTCCGCTCGAATCGCCAATCTCCTCGGCCGGAGTGCCGATCACGCTGACAGTAAGTCCCAGGTCGTCCGCGACTCGCGCCGCCGCGGCACCCGCTCCGGCAGCCATCGCGGCGATAATGTTATGTCCGCAGGCGTGCCCGATGCCGGGCAGACAATCGTACTCGGCGCAAATCGCGAGGTGCAGCGGACCGGAGCCGGCGCGCGCGATGAACGCGGTCGGCATCCCGCAGACGCCGGCTTCCACCGCGAAACCCGCGTCGGCCAGATATTCGCACATCCAGCGCGCCGATTTTTCCTCCTCGAAGCCGAGTTCCGGATGCGCGTGAATCCGATGGCTCAAAGCCACCAGCTTGCCACGGGATTGCTCGACTCGTTCGCGCGCTGCGCCCTTTGCGTCCATCGTGTCACCTCTCGATTGGCCAGACACTAGCCGCCGGGCGCGGCGTCATCAATCTCAATGGGTGCGCAACTCGCGCGCTGTTTCCGCGTCTTGCGCGTGGTGCGGCAGACGGCGGCGGACGTTGCGAATTGCGGACGATCGCGCGGAGCATAAAAATTCGCAGCCTAACGTACGTTCGGGAGTTGACTCGGATCGTTTCGAGGTGAAGGATAGCCGGGGAATGGGAAGCGTGTTGTAGTTCTGCACGGCATCCCTGAACGAGGGACTGCATCAGGCTGCATCCGTGATTTTCCCGGATGACCGTAGAACATGGCTGAACGGTGGGCGCGGCTCCGATCGGACCGATAGGTGTCCGATGGTGTCCGGATAAGCGGCAGGTGCGGCCGAAGCGCCGGCTGTCAAACGCCCGTTGATGCAGTAGCTTTGCGCGCGCAGACTTCTTCCGGCCGCTCCTGGAGCCAGCCGCGCCGCAAGCGAAGCGGGGACTTGGGTTGATGCAGACGGATCAGCGGATTCAATTTTTTACGGCTCCGCAGGGAACTCGAATCGCATATTCCACGGTCGGCGCGGGACCGGCAATAGTACGAACCGCGCCGTGGCTGAGCCATCTCGACGGCGAATGGCAAACGCCTCCGATTCGGCGCTTCTACGAATCGATCGCGGAGCATCACAGCGTCGTCAGGTACGACTCGCCCGGATGCGGGCTCTCGGATTGGGCCCGCGCCGAATTCTCAGCCGCTTCCGAGCTCGAGATTCTCGAGCTGCTGGTGGATAACCTCGAGCTCGAGCGTTTCGCGCTGTTCGGTTACGACGCCGGCGGTCCGCTCGCAATCGCCTATGCGGCGCGCCATCCGGAGCGTGTGAGCGAACTGATCCTGTTCGGCACGTTCGCCGATCCAATCCATCTCGAAGCCGGCCTCAGAATTCCCGAAGCGCTGCGCGCGCTGATCACGGATCATTGGGATCTGGCCTCGCGGCTGGTCGCGGACCTGCACGCGCCCGATGCCGACGGCGCGACCTTGCGGATGATCGCCGCGATGTACCGGCAGGCGAGCACCGGCGCTAACGTAATCAAGGCGATCAGCGGATTCGTCTTTGACGCCGATGTAGCCGATCTGCTGCCCGGCCTGAGCGTTCCCACTACGGTTATCCATCGGATCGATGATCCCACTTTTCCATATCAGGCGGGCCGCGAACTTGCCGCGCGGGTTCCGCAAGGATGCTTCGTGCCGCTGGCCGGGAACACGCACCTGCCATACTTGGGCGATAGCGCGGCGGTCCTGGCCGCGATCGCGCACGCGCTCGGCGACCACGATCGGCGCGATGGCGTCGCTCATGACGACGATCTGGATTCCGCATTGACCGGTCCCGACGGCTTGGGGCTGGCGACGATCGCGCCCGAGCCGGCGGAGCGGCCGCCTTTGGCGAGCGCGAGGTTTCGCAGCGAAGGCGAGTATTGGACGCTGGCCTACGCGGGCGAAACCATGCGGCTCAAGGACTCGCGCGGGATGCGCTATATCGCGCAGTTGCTGCGCCATCCCGGCCGCGAGTTTCACGCAACCGAACTTGAGATGCGCAGCGAGTCGGGCGCGGTCGCGAATTTCGCCGCGCGTCCGCTCCAGCGCATCAGCGAAGAAGAACTCTCCGCGGCCGGATTGCATTCCGATAGTTCGGGCGACGCCGGCGAGATGCTTGACGCGCGCGCCAAGGGCGCCTATCGCCGCCGCCTCGATGACTTGCGCGGCTTTCTGGAGGAAGCCAAAGCGCAGGGAAATGTCGAGCGCGCTTTCGAGCTGGAAGAAGAGATTTCATTTCTGACCCGCGAGCTCTCGCGCGCGGTGGGCCTGGGCGGACGCGATCGGCGCGCGGCCTCGGTTGCGCAGCGTTCGCGGCTCAACGTCACCCGCGCGATTCGCCGATCGATCGAGAAGATCCGGCGGCATCATCCGGCGCTCGGCGCCTATCTGGCGACCCGGATCAAAACCGGACTGCAATGCGTTTACCGCGACCAGAGCCGCCCCGCGCTCCAATGGGAGCTGTGAACAACCCGTACTGATTTTCTTCGGAACAATCGAGCTTCCCGGTGGAACACGGATGTTCCATCGGATTGAACCCTTACCTCTAACGAAGACCTAATTTTGGGTCTTCGCGTGCGACCCTATTCCGCCGAGTTTGGGGGGAGTCAGGTAGCCGCGCACGCTGCTTCCAAGGGAGAGAGCCCGGCGCTGGGGGACAGGATACAGGGCCGGGTGGAGGAGGAGTTTCATGACCGGTAGAACCTCGGAAGGCCGGGTCCGCTGGCGCACACTGTTGGTGGCTTCGGTCGCTACGGTGGCGACGCTATGGTCGTCGGCCGCGATGGCAACCATCACCCAGGGCGACTTTTCGGTATTCGGGTTTTTTGAGACCCGGGAAGAAGGGCGCTGGGGTGAAGGTTCGAGCAACAACAACGGAACGCCGACCACGCTGACGCATCCGACGCCCACCACTACCACCGCGGTGCCGGGCACGGCGGCGACGGAGAATGGCGGCAGCTTCGACTTCAACCACTGGGATCTGGATGAGATGCGCCAGCTTGGCGACATCCGTCCCGATTACCATTTCGTCAAGAACTACAAGTTCCTGGGCCGCTTCGACACGTTGTTCCTGAAGGACGCGGATTTCTTCGCGTTCTATCGGCCATGGTACGACGCGATCGGTTCGATCAAGGACCGGGGCCGCGCTGAGCCCAATCGCGACTGGACGCCGTACTCGCAGCAGAATTTGCAGCA
>DATKSB010000221.1:0-4533 GCA_035531855.1 Binataceae bacterium (SeqCode) | reverse complement strand
TATGGCCTCTTGGGCGCGCGGGGCTATTGGAGAATGGCCGCATGCGCAGGATTGGTGATCATGCTGCTGATCGTCGCGAGCGAGGTTCGTACCCGAAGCGTCAAGATAATCGACTGCACTTCGCTCGGGTTTTTCTTCCTTGCGGTAGTCGCGCTCGTCGCCGCCGGTGAAAGAGCTTTCAGCCGCTACCAGGACATTGTCGGATGGGGGTTATTCGCGGTAGCGGCGTGGGCGACGATGATCGCCGGAGTTCCTTTCAGGCTTCAGTACGCTCGAGAGAGGGCGCCGCGTGCGCTATGGAACAAGCCACATTTTCGTAGAGTTCATTTTCACGTCAGTGCGACGTGGGCGATCATCTTCACCCTCGATGCCATTTTGGCCGCGATCGAACTCGGCATCGGCCATCGCTTCGTGCTGATCGTGATCCTGCCGGCGATGAGCATGGTCTTGGGCTTTGCGTTCACCGTACTCTACCCTGCGTTCTACCGGCGCCAAATCTTCAACTACATCGAGCATCGCGCGTAGCGGCACACCGGCGCAGAGGCCGCCGGAGTAGCCGCGGCGAAGCAGCGAGCGTCTATCTGGACGACTACGGCTACAGGTGAAAGCGAGGCGAACCATGCTGACGACGAAGCGCAAGCCGGCCACGGTCGGCGAAATCCTTGTCGAGGAGTTCATGCAACCTATGGGGCTGACCCAGGGCGCGCTGGCCGAGGCGATGGGCGTTCAGCGCAAGCACGTCAATGAGCAGTGCAACAGCCGGGGAACGTGACCGCGGCGGCCGCGCTTATCCTTGCCCGCGTGTTCGGCAGCAGTCCCGACTTTTGGCTCAACGTGCAGCGGCGAGGCGACCCGTGGAACGCGATGAACAATCCCGTGAGCGCGAGCGGATTGAACGAGCGAAGCCGCTGGGCGGGCGTTCGCAATTCCGTTCAGAACTGGCGGAGAGGGGGGGATTCGAACCCCCGAAACCCTTTCGAGTTTACACGCGTTCCAGGCGTGCGCCTTAAACCGGGCTCGGCCACCTCTCCGCTGGAAACCGCGATTATGCCATCGCAGCGAAGCTCCGCGCCACATCCTTGCGACGCGGCATCGCGCGCGTGGCTTCGATTGGCTTGATTGTTCGCGCCGCGCCACAGTATAGGGTCGGTCAGGAGCGAGCCCTCACGCCGCTCACCATCAGGAGTACACAGCGATGCTAGAAACCCCGATTTGCGATTATTTTGGAATCAAGTACCCGATCCTGCTGGCCGGGATGGGCGGCGTGGCGATGCACAAGCTGGTTGCGGCGGTGTCCAACGCGGGAGGCCTGGGCGTGATCGGAGCGGCGTCGCTTTCGCCTGACGAGATGCGCGCCGAAATCCGCAAAACCCGTGAGCTTACCGACAAGCCCTTCGCCGTCGATCTGCTCGCGCCGATTCCCGACATGATGCGCCCGCATATGCCGGTCCTGATCGAAGAGAAGGTTCGAATCTTCGTGGCCGGACTTGCGGTACCAACCGAGTTTATCCAGGCGATGCACGAGCATGGGATGAAGGTCGTCGCGATGTGCGGCAAAGTGCATCATGGCGAGAAGGCGCAGGCCGCGGGCGTCGATGTAGTCGTCGCGCAAGGCACCGAGGCGGGAGGTCATACGGGAGAGATTGGGATGCTGTCGCTGGTGCCGCAGATGATCGACGCGATCAAGCTGCCGGTGCTTGCGGCAGGAGGAATTGCCGACGGGCGCCAGATCGCGGCCGCGCTGACGCTCGGCGCGCAGGGTGTGGTTATCGGCACGCGCTTTATCGCGACCCCCGAGGCGCAGGCCGCTGACGTTTATCGGCAGGCGATCCTGAACGCGCACGAGGACACCACGATCCGCACGCGATGCTACACCGGCAAGCCGTGCCGCGTGATTCGCACCTCGTACGCGCTCGAATGGGAGCGCGATCCCTCGAAGATCAAGCCGTTTCCCGAGCAGTCGATGATCTCGCAGCGCAACGGCGTGATGAACTACACCGGAACCCGCCGCGGCGAGGCCGATCCCGACCGTACCTTCATGCCGACCGGCCAGGGCGCCGGGCTGATCAAAGAGATCAAGCCCGCGGCAGAGGTTTTCGCCGACCTGGTGCGCGAGACCGAAGCCGCATTCAAGACCGCCGCCGCGCTAATGACCGATCGCAGCGCGCGCCAGCATTCCGCCGCGCCTCCGCGCTGAGCAGGCGACACGCGAGGCAAGAGACCGCGCCCGGGAGGCTTCCTTGACTGGGCGATCGGGCGTCCTTATGTTCTGGTTAGCAACGCTTCGGCGAGGAGAGTGGTTTCAATGTCCAGCGACAAGATTGTTCATGTTACCGACGGTAATTTCGAGCAGGAAGTCCTAAAATCCTCGACTCCCGTGCTGATAGATTTCTGGGCGCCGTGGTGCGGGCCCTGCAAGGCGATCGCGCCGATGGTTGATGAACTCGCCAATGAGTACGCCGGTCGGCTGAAAGTCGTAAAGATGAATGTTGACGACAATCAGGATATCCCCGCGCGCTATGGTATCCGCGGAATCCCCAACCTGATCATCATCAAAGGCGGGCAGGTAAAGGAACAGATCGTCGGCGCGGTTCCGCGCGCGCATCTGGTCAAGGCGGTCGATCACGCGCTCGAGGCCTAAGAGAGTCGTGAAACGTACCGAAATACCCTCTCCCTCCGGGAGAGGGCGACGTGGCGCGATGCTTGCGTTTCTTTCGCAAGCATCGTGACGCGTGGGTGAGGGAGCTGCGCACGCCGCCAATTATTTATTTCGAGGCAGACGGTGACGCCGCGGGACTTGCTCCCGTGTGCGTCACGGTTTTTTCGGCCTCTGCAATCCAGTAGCGCATCAAATTCTCGCGATTGTTCTCGTAAGCTTGCCGGGCCTGGTCCGGGATATAACGCACCAGCGTATCGTTGTACTCGACCAGCATCGGCGCCAGCTTCGAATCGCGTAGAATCGAAGCGTCGGGCGGCAGTACCGCCGCCATCAGGATCACTACTATCCCCATCACGACGCTGATCAGTGCGGCGCCCAGCAGGCTGCCCGCAAGCCGGTCGGCCCAACTCAGGTGCACCACCTGGATCAACCGAATTGCGGTCGTGCCTACCAGTTCGATGGCCGAAAAAATTATGACGAAGACGATCACATATCCGATGATCGAGGCGGCCGTCGCGCCCGCGCCGAACTCGTGCTGCGCGATCTCGCCGGCGCGCGAGTAATATGCCGACGCGATGACGATCGCGGCGAGCAGCGCCACTGCCGAGGTGATCATCCGCAACAAGCCCTGGCGCAGACCGTAAATCGCTCCCGCCACCACCACGCCGATCACCACAAAGTCGAATGCATTCATCCGTGTTCGGATGAGGCTACCTGAAGGCCGGTCCGGTTGCGACGCGCGCGCGCTGCTCCGCGACGCGCCCCGATGTGCTTAAATAGGCCGCATGTCGTGGGTCTATATCGAGGATCTTCCGCGTCACGTTGGCAAGGAAGTCACGCTGCGCGGATGGCTCTACAATAAGCGCTCGAGCGGCAAAATCCATTTCCTTCTGGTGCGCGACGGGACCGGGCTATGCCAGTGCGTCGCGTCGAAGGGTGACCTTGGCGATGAGGCATTCGCCGCCGCCGATCACATGGGGCAGGAAACCTCGCTCGAAGTGACCGGCACTGTGCGCGAGGACAAGCGCGCGCCGGGAGGCTTCGAGCTGACCGTCGCGAGTGTGAAGCAAATCGCGCCCTCGGCAGATTATCCGATCACGCCCAAGGAGCACGGCGTCGCGTTTCTGCTCGACAAGCGCCATCTTTGGGTTCGTTCGTCGCGGCAGCACGCGATTTTGCGCATTCGCAGCGAGGTCGCGCAGGCGTGCCGCGATTTCTTCGCCGAGCGTGGCTTCGTTCTGTTCGACGCGCCGATCCTGACTCCGACTTCCTGCGAGGGCACGACCAATCTTTTCGAGCTCGATTACTTTGAAGATCGCAAAGCGTACCTGACCCAGAGCGGACAGCTCTATGCCGAAGCCGGCGCGCTCGCGCTGGGCAAGGTGTACTGCTTCGGCCCGACGTTTCGCGCGGAGAAGTCCAAGACGCGGCGGCATCTGACGGAATTCTGGATGGTCGAGCCGGAGGCCGCGTACTTCAACCTCGACGACGACATGGCGCTGGCCGAGGATTTCGTTTCGTACATCGTGCGCCGAGTGCTCGAGCGACGCGCTGCCGAACTCAAGACGCTCGAGCGCGACGTCTCGAAGCTCGAAGCCTCGACGAAAACTCCCTATCCGCGAATCACCTACGACGAGGCGATCGAATGCCTGAAAGCCAAGGGCGCGAGCGTCAACTGGGGCGACGATTTTGGCGGCGACGAGGAGACGATGCTCTCGAGCGAGTTCGATCGCCCGGTGATGGTGCATCGCTACCCGACCGTGTGCAAAGCGTTCTACATGAAGCAGGATCCCGCCCGCCCGGAAGTCGCGCTATGCGTCGATATGCTGGCGCCCGAAGGTCACGGCGAGATTATCGGCGGCGGACAGCGCGAG
>DATKSB010000220.1:0-34452 GCA_035531855.1 Binataceae bacterium (SeqCode) | reverse complement strand
GACCCTCATTTGAAGTCCGCTCCTTCCGAGCCCGCTTCTTTACCGGGTTCCACTGTGGCGGATACGGATCCCGCTTCCCAAGCGAGTTTGTGCTCGATTCTATCCATGGTCTGCTGCGCGAGCGCCGAATGCTGCAAGCATCGACCGCCGATCCAAATCGCCAGGCCCACGCCCACCATAGTTAGCGGCCGGTCATCAAGCCGCGGAACGATGAAAGCTATGAGACCAAACAAAAAGTAAGCAATACCGATCGCGATCGCCAAGCCGCCGAACCATTTTCTCAAGCGGAGAATCTCTTTTTTGGTTAGCGGTGCAGTGGTGCTGCGCAGGCGCACCTGAACCGGTTCCGGCACAGGGAGGTGCTCCAGTTCCAAGGCTTCGATATGGAGCCTGATCGCCCGAGCGATGCGTTGCTGCACCTCTTTTACGGTGGCGCCAGTCGCGATGCATCCGGGCAAATCGGAAATGTAGGCGCTATAGTTGCCGTCCGCTTTCTCGATCGTGGCTACGTAGCGCATTTTCAAGATTTGACCGCGAGGCCGGCCGCTTTAAGAAAGCTCTCGAGGGTATCCGCCGCAAGCGCATCCGCCGGCTTGCCCGCAATGGTCAGTACAAACGGCTGGCCCGGGCGCCTAAGTCGTTTACAACCCGCGCTTTCGGGTAGCGACTGCCACCCGTCCGCATCGAGAGCAGCTAGAAGATCTTTAACCGTCATCCGAGATGACTGGTGGACGACCTGCTCATCCGACGGATGCTGGTTCGGCGGCGAGTTGTCTGGGTGCGCGATCATATTGGAGCTTGCATACCACAATATCGCTGCTTTGGAGGGATCCATCTGCCTTGGCCGCCCGCCGGTTCGGCGAGACTCGCGTTTATCCCATTCACAACTCGGCAGCCTCGCGAATCGTGAGGCCGAAGTCTGCCGGAAAATGGCGCACCGCGCTAAGCACCGGCAGCGGTGCGAGGCCGCCCAGCGCGCACAACGACCCATTGGTCATCGTATCGCAAAGATCGCGCAGCAGCATCAGGTTCGTCCGCGCGTCGCGGCGCGCGATAATCTTATCGATCACCTCGACGCCGCGGACCGACCCGATCCGGCAGGGAGTGCATTTGCCACAGGATTCGAGCGCGCAAAATTCCATCGCGAACCGCGCCATCCGCGCCATATCAACGGTATCGTCGAAAACCACGATACCGCCGTGCCCGAGAATCCCGCCGACGCCCTGCATGCTCTCGTAATCGAGCGGCGTATCGAGCGCGGATGCAGGAAGATAAGCGCCGAGTGGGCCGCCAATCTGGATCGCGCGAATCGGACGGCCGCTGGCGGTGCCCTCGCCTATCCCAATGACGAGTTCGCGCAGGGTCGCGCCCAGCGGCAACTCGACCAGCCCGGGACGTTTCACGTTTCCGGCGAGCTGGAACGGCAGCGTACCCGACGACGACGCGGTTCCGAGCGCGCGATAGAAATCCGCGCCGCGTTCGATAATCACCGGCACGCTCGCGAGCGTCACGACGTTATGCACCAGCGTGGGCTTGCCGAAGAGTCCGCTGATCGCGGGGACGGGAGGCTTGGCCCGCACCATCCCGCGCCGTCCTTCGATACTTTCGAGCATCGCGGTCTCTTCGCCGCACACATAGGAGCCCGCGCCGACGCGAACTTCGAGCTCGAAATCGTGGCCGGCGCCGACCGCGCCGCGGCCCAAAAATCCGCGATCGCGCGCGGCCGCGATCGCCGCGTTCACGGTACGGCAGGCGTCGGGATATTCGGAACGAATATAGATGTAGCCGAACGACGCGCCTGTCGCCGCCGCCGCAATCGCCATCGCTTCGATCAGCGCGAACGGGTCTCCTTCGAGGATCATGCGGTCGGCGAAAGTTCCCGAGTCACCTTCGTCCGCGTTGCAGACGATAAATTTTCGATCCGCGGCCGCGCCGCGTGCGGTCTCCCATTTTATTCCTGCGGGAAACCCCGCGCCGCCGCGGCCGCGCAAGCCGGACGACTTGATCGCCTCGACGATCCGCGCCGGACCCATTTCGAGCGCGCGCGGCAGCGCCTGAAACCCGCCGTGCGCCAGATAGTCGTCGATCGAGAGCGGATCGATTACTCCCGCGCGCGCAAAGGTCAGCCGGTTTTGCGCCGCCAGAAACGGGATCTGATCGGCGATTCCCAGGCGCAGGCGATGCGCTCCGCCCGCGAGGATTCCGGCGTCGAATAGCTCCGGCACGTCGGGAGCGGTCACAGGACCATACGCGATTCGCCCGGCGGGGGTTGCGGCTTCGACCATCGGCTCGAAGGCGTATGCGCCACGCGATCCGTTGCGGACGATTTGAACTTCCAGATTGCGGCGCTCGGCTTGTTGCGCGATCGCGCGCGCAACCGCCTCTGCGCCAACCGATACCGCGCCGGAATCGCGCGGGATAAAAAGTTCCACGCTCACGTTTCTTTCCTGAGCAGCGCCAGCGCGGCGTCAAACGTGCGCGCCGTCGCGCGTCCTTGCAGTTCGCCGTCTATTTCGAGCGCCGGAGAGCAAGCGCAGTTGCCGAAACAATACACCGCCTCGAAGGAGAACTCGGCATCAGCACTGGTCTGGCCGACTGCAGCGCCAATCGCGCGCGCCATGTGATCCTCGAGCGCCGATGAGCCCATCGCCTGACACGATTCCGCGCGGCAGATGCGAATCACGTGACGGCCCGGCGGCACGCTGCGGAAGTCGTGGTAGAAGCTCACCACGCCGTGAACTTCGGCGCGGGAAAGATTCAGCCCAGCGGCGATCACGGCTACGGCCTGATGCGGAATATATCCGAAGTGCCGATTTATCTCGTGCAGGATCGGGAGCAGCGCTCCGGGCAGGTCGCGGTGGGCCCCGACGATCTGGTCGACTGCCACAGGATCGAAACCGTCGGGTGGTGTAGATGGATGCTTGGTCTGCATAGCGTGCGCAGCGCGAGGAGTCCGCGCGAAACGCCCGAACTTCAATTAACACGCTGGCGCAAAAATTTGTATCGGCTTACCGCCGCGCGAAGTGATCCAGAATCGCGCGGCCGGTGCCGAGGCGAAAGCGGCTCCTGAGCGCCGCAGTCACATAGCGCTTGGCCGCGCGGACCGCCGCCTCGAGGTCCATTCCGCGCGCGAGCGAGGCCGCGATCGCCGCCGAGAAGGCGCAGCCGGTGCCATGCGCCCCGCCACCGGCGACGCGCGCGGCGCGCAGCTCGAGGTAGCTGTGGCCGTCGTACAGCAGATCGACGGATTGATCACGTTCGCGCCGATGACCGCCCTTGATCACGACCGCCCGCGCACCCATCGCAACGATCTCGCGCGCGGCCGCGCGAATCCCCGCCGCGCTATCGATTCGCAAATGCGTCAGCGCCTCCGCCTCGGCGAGATTCGGAGTGATCACCCGTGCCAGCGGCACCAGGTAGCGGCGCATCGCGCGCTCGCCCGCGCGATCGAGCAGGCGCGCTCCCGCGCTCGAGACCATAACCGGATCAACCACGGGCGCGGGAAGCCGCAGCTCGGCGATAGTGCGCGCGACGGCGCGAACGATCGCGGCATTTGCGAGCGCGCCGGTCTTGAGCGCGTTGGGCATTTTTTCCGCGGCAACGGCCTCGATCTGCGCGGTGACCATAGCGGGGGAGATAGTCTGGATGCGTCCGACCGACGAGCTGTTCTGCGCGATCACGGCGGTAAGCGCGGAGTAGCCGTAAACTCCCAGAGCGGCGAAGACCTTCAAGTCAGCCTGGATTCCCGCGCCACCGCCCGGATCGCTTCCCGCGATCGTGAGCGCGATTCGTCGTCCTGGTCGGGAAGGCATCGGCGATGAATGACTTTAAGTTTTTCGAGCGGCTCGGCGGCGTTTGGAAGCGACTTGCAAACGAAATTAGTATAGCAGATTCGCGCGCGGCGCGCGCCGGGGCCGGTGGATTGCTTGGCGATCGAGCGCAAGGGTATTTTGCCGTCTGATCGCATCGCGCGCGACCACCATGTCGCCAGAGCGGCGATCGCTATGCAAAACAAGTCACAAGAGGATTTTCTGCATCTGCCGTTCCAGGAGAAGCTCGAGTTTCTGTACGGATTGCCCGCACGCACCAAGCGCGATTTGATTCTGTCGGCGCCCGAGGCCGAACGGCTGGTTCAGTCATTCTCGCCCGAGACGCTTTACTACACGCTCAAGGAGATCGGTTCCGCCGACGCGGGCGATCTGCTTAGCCTCGCGCTGCCGGAACAGGTGCAATCGCTCTTCGACCTGGATTGCTGGAACAAGGACCGCCCCAACTTCGCGCGGATGCGCGAGTGGATCGAGGCGCTGTCCGAGGCCGGACGCCGGCGCCTGGCCGACGGCCTGATGCAGCTCGACATGGAGATGGTCGCGCTGCTGCTGCGCGGCTACGTGAAGGTGCATCGCCTCGACGATCCCAACGCCGCGGAGGATCCGCCGTTTAACCGCTACGTCCAGTTCGATGAACATTACCTGATCGAGTTCATCCGCAACGACGCGATCACCCAGCACATCTCGGATTTTATCGAAGAAGCGTTCGAGCGCGATTACAACTATTTCGCCGGAGTGATGGAGGAAATCTACTGGGGCGTCCAAGCCGAGCTCGAGGAAGAGGCCTATTCTTTCCGCAGCGCACGGCTGGCCGACCGCGGGTTTCCGGATTATTTCGAGGCGCAGGACGTGTTCGCGTATATCAATCCGCGCGAGTTCCTGAAAATTCGCGAGCAGTACGACAAGCCGACCCGCGCCGATCTGCTCGACGAGCGCGACATGCTGCCGCCCGAGATGGCGCCTGCGATCGCGGGTTCGGACGGCTCGCTGTTCAACACCGCGCTGACCGCGGGATTCGCGGCGCATAGCAAGCGGCAGGTGCGCGCGGAAATGGCGATGGTCTCGAATCAGGTGCTGATGGCGCGCGCGGTCGATTTCGGCGATCTCGATGCGGTCCGCGTCGCAGTCGAGATGACGCACAACTATCTGAACCTCGGACTCGAAAATCTGGCCGGCGGCGATCTGGACACCGCGATCGAGCATTTGCGCGACACGCATCTGAAGCTGCTCTTTCGGCTCGGCGTGAGCCTGACGATCGATCTGCGCAAACGCGCCGAGGAAGCTCTCGCGCGGCTCGGCTTCGCGGCGGGCAGGACGGTCGAGGTCGCGTTTCTGGATTCTCCATATCGCGAAGCGCTGACCGGTATCGCGCAGCGGCAGCCGCGTTTCTATGCGGGCCTGGACGGCAAGGGCGCGGTCGAGATGCGCGACTTCCGGACGATGCGCGATCTGCATCTTGGCTACGCGATGCTCGATCAGATCGACGCGGCGCGGCCGCTGTTGCGCGCGCTGCTCGAAATCGATATCGCGAGTCCGGGATTCCGCGCTTCGGTCGCGGCGCGCGAGATTCGCTTGAGCCAGATTCTGCTGACCGCGTTCGCACGCGCCGCGCTGGGCGGTTCGCTGACGCCAGAGCCGATCGAGGCCTCGCGGCTGACGGCAATGCGCGACGCACTGATGACCTATCGCGGCGGAGTGGGCAAGCTGAGCGAGGCGCTGCATGATCTGGTTGCGAAGGCGGTAGCGGAGCGGCTGGACGAATCCGAGCGCATCGTTGGCGCGGAATTCCTGAACTCGTGCCTGAACGTGTTCGAAGAAGAGTTCGCCGGCCTGGGCGCCGAGCGCGAGATCGACCCGCGGTTTATTCGCAGCGTGCTGATCAAGCGCGGCTGACACGGCTCGGGTCGTGGCGGAGTCTGATCTCCGTCTGCCGGAACTTCCGATTCGTCATTTCGAGCCCTTCGACATTGCTCAGGGCAGGCTCCGGCCAGAGTCCGCTAGCGTGCGATCATGATCGTGCGCTGAGTGCCGGCGCGGTCGAAGGTTATCGCGACGGGGGCGGTGCTCTTCACCGCGTCGATGCCGGCGCTAAAATCGGAGGCTTGCGTTATCGCGCGTGAATCCACCTGCGTCACGATATCGCCGCGGGCCACTCCGGCGTGCGCGGCCGCGGGAGTAGTGTCTGCCACCAACACCCCGCCTCCGAGCGGAAGATCGAACGCGGCGGCCAGCGCGGGAGTCAGATCCTGCACCGTGATTCCGAGCGCGGTCGCGACGCGCGGTCCCGATTGCGCGGGTTCCCGCTCGACAAGATTCGCGTGGGGTGCGTTGACGAACAGCGGCGCGGCGACATAGATCGGCGCGCCGGAATCCATCGCGAGCGCGATCGCGTCGCTCGGACGGCTGTCGATCGTGTACTTGCCGTCGTCCATGAAAATTTTCGCGTAGTAGATCTCACCGCGAAGATTGGAAATCTCTACCCGGTCGATCCGATTGCCGGTCTGGCTGATTACCGTGCCGAGCAGATTGTCGGTCAGCGGACGCGCCGGCTTGACGCCACGCAGCGAGAGCACGATCGACTGCGCCTCGACGTTGCCGATGAGGATCGGGAGCTCGCGCCGATCGCCCGGATCGACCAACAGCACAAAGTGCGCTTGAGCCGCTTCGTCGAAGCCCACCGTGGCGACCGTGACCCGCACCGCGTCGCCGCTGCGGGGCGAAGAGCTGGTTCCCGCCGCTGGAGCATGCTGCCCGCACGCACACGCCGCGAGCGTCGCGGCAAGAGTCAGCAGGCATAGATGGCGCGCTGCGAAAGCCTGCATGAGGATCAGGTTACGCGCGCGGCGCCCCGGAAGCCAAACGGCGCGGTATCCGCCGTGGGAAGGGGAGAAACAGACACTCCTACTTTAATCCTCCCCCGTATCAGACAACTGGGGAGGAATGAGAGCGGTGCGGCGGAAGCCTTTTGCGATGATGTACAGTTCGGAGGAGCCGGGACGAGTGGCGGTGGCGCGCGTTACTTCGACGCGTGCGAAGTCGTGCTCGATTTCGGCGACGATGCCCTTGAACTCCGCGCCCATGAATACTTTTGCGACCATCGCAGCGCCCGGTTTGAGCACGCGCCGCGCAAATTCCTGCGCCGCGGACATCAGCTCGCGCGAGGCCGCGGTATCGCGCATCGCGATTCCGGTGAGTTTCGGCGCGAGGTCGCTGGTCACGAGATCGGCGGGTCCGCCAAGCTCCGCGATCACGCGCTCGACCGTCGCGGGATCAAGAATGTCGCCGGCGATAACGGTGACCCCCGCCGGGATATTGGAGCATCGGGCGCGATCGACGCCGACGATCCGTCCCGACGGTCCCGCCGCGCGCGCCATGATCGCGAGCCATCCGCCGGGAGCGCATCCGAGGTCGGCGATTCGCGCACCGCGCGGCACCAGCTTCCCGCGCGCGATCAATTCCTCGATCTTGAACGCCGCGCGCGACGGCAGTCCGCGCTCTCGCGCCTTGCGATAATACTTGTCGCGCGGCTCGTAGGTGGCCATCGAATTATCGCGCGAGGAAAATTCCGGCGCGCGGTTTGATCCGCGCGTGCGAGCCGGTATTGTGTGGGGCTCTTGCCCGCATCGAAGTAAGCCTTATGCCGTTCATCAATCTTGACGATCTGAATCCTGAACAACGCGCCGCGGTAGTCGCCGAGCCGGGCCCGATCCTGATCCTGGCCGGAGCCGGCTCGGGCAAGACCCGCGTGCTCACCTACCGTATCGCCCACCTGATGGAGGCGCGCAAGGCCGCGCCAGAGGCGCTGCTCGCAGTCACCTTCACTAACAAGGCGGCGGCCGAGATGCGCGAACGGGTGTCGGCGCTTATCGGCGAGGATACGCGCGCGCCGTGGGTAAGTACGTTCCATTCCGCGTGCGCGCGAATCCTGCGTTATGAGGGCGCCGCACTTGGCTTCGATCGCAATTTTTCGATCCTCGACGAGGGCGATTCGTCCGCCGTGATGCGCCGGGTGCTCGAGGACGCGATGCTCTCGGACTCGCCGCCGGTTGAAGTCCTGCGCGCGCGAATCGAGCAGGCGAAGAACGAGGCTATCTCCCCCGCTGCGATGGCCGAGCGGGTCGAAAGCGATCGCGACAAGCGAATCGCCGAGCTGTACGCGCTCTATCAGAAGCGGTTGCTCGCGATGAACGCGATGGATTTTTCCGATCTGCAGATGAACGTCTGGACGCTGTTCGAAGAGAATCCGGAGATCCTGGAAAAATGGCAGAACCGCGCCGCGCATCTGCTGGTTGACGAATACCAGGACACCAATCGTGTCCAGTACCTGCTGGTGAGCGCGCTCGCGAAACGCTCGGGCAGCCTGTGCGTGGTGGGTGACGAGGATCAGTCGATCTACCGATGGCGCGGCGCAGATATCCGCAACATCCTCGACTTCGAGCGCGACTATCCCGAGGCGCAGATTTTCAAGCTCGAGCAGAATTACCGCTCGACCAAAACTATTCTCGCGGTGGCAGCCGGAGTGATCCGCAATAACACCGAGCGCAAGGACAAGACCCTCTGGACCGAAAATGAGGCGGGCGATCCGGTGGTCTATTTCACCGGGATGACCGAGCGCGAGGAAGGCGACTTTATCGCACGCGAGATCGGGCGGCTGGTCGCCGAGGGCGGCTTGCGTCCGATGGACTTCGTGGTTTTCTATCGCACCAACGCGCAGTCGCGGGTGATCGAAGAGGCGCTGGTGCGCCGCCGTATCCCCTATTACATGGTGAGCGGCACACGCTTTTACGAGCGCCGCGAGATCAAAGATCTGCTGGCCTACCTGCGCGTGCTTTCAAATCCGGCCGATGCGGTGAGCCTGGAGCGGATCGTGACGACGCCGCCACGCGGAATCGGCGCCAAGACGATCGAGATTATAAACGAGATCGCCGCGCGCGAGAAAATCACCGCGTTCGAGGCGATCGGACGGCTCGAAACCGCGTCGAACATCGCGCTGCGGACCGCGAAGTCCGCGGGCGCGCTTTACTCGTGGATGCGTGATCTGGCGGCACGCGCGGGCTCAGTCGCGGTGCGCGAGATCGTCGCGGAGGTCGTGCACAACTCCGGCTTCGAGCTATACCTCGACGGACTGGTTGACGCGGCCGCACGCAAGGAGAACCTGGCGGAATTGCTCACCGCCGCAGGCGCCTTCGACGCGGAAAATTCCGGCGGAGGACTGGCCGAATTCCTCGAGCGCGTGGCTCTCGTCAACGACGCCGATCAGGTCTCCGGCGCTTCTGGACGCGCCGCGCTGATGACGCTGCATACGTCGAAGGGTCTCGAATATCCGGTGGTGTTTATCGCCGGAATGGAAGAAGGATTGTTCCCGCATAGCCGCTCGGCCGACAGTCCCGACGAGATCGAGGAGGAGCGGAGGCTTTGCTACGTCGGGATGACGCGGGCGCGGCGGATGCTCTATCTGACCAACACGCTCTCGCGCGAGCTTTACGGACGGCGCGACGAGCCGCGCCCCTCGCGCTTTCTGGCCGAGATCGACGGCGGACTTCTGCGCCGAATCGCGCCCGAGCGCGAACGCCCCATCCTGCGCGCCCCCGCCGCGCCGAACCATCCCTACGTGGACTACAGCGACAGCCAGCTTTCCGACGATGACGCGGGCGACGGCGCGCTCGCAATTGGCGCGCGCGTGATGCATGCGACTTTCGGCCGCGGCGTGGTCCGCCGGCGCGAGGGGCGCGGCGACAGCGCGAAGGCGTGGGTCAATTTCGATCGGGCGGGAGTCAAGCTGCTGGTGCTGAAATTCGCCAATCTAAAGCCGATTGCCGACTAGGCGTTCTTCCCCTACAATTTTCAGGCAGAGTGGATGCGAGAGGCGGCGCCGCTGAGGAAGCGGGATCACGCAAATCATTTCATTGAGGTACTCAAGACACAATCAGTTTCGATGGCTCGCGGCTGCACTATGCGTGGTCGTGGCGGCATGGTGCGCACCGCGCCTCGCGCACGGATGGACCGACGCGGAGTTCGAAAAGCGACCGCTCTATGCATATCCGCTGCCGCACGGTCGCGACAATATCATCGGCAACCTGATCACGTATCAAATCCAGAAGGGCGACACGCTGCTCGACGTTGGGCGATGGTTCGGCGTGACGGCCACGGAAATATCCTCCGCCAACGGCAAAATTGATTGGTGGACGCCGCCGGTCGGCAGAAATATCGTGCTACCCGACGAATATATTCTTCCCGATACTCCGCACGTCGGAATTATTCTGAATATCCCCGAAATGCGGATTTACTATTACTATCCATCGCCCACCGGGCCGGTCCGCAGCGCGGGAAAACTTAAAAAAGCCGGGTTCAAGGCAAGCGCGGCGCACAGCGAAGCGCATTCCGGAATTCATCCGGATGTCGTTTACACTTTTCCGGTCGGACTTGGCCGCTTCGACTGGAAGACACCGATCGCAGCCTTCACCGTGCGCGGCAAAACCAAAGAACCGACCTGGGTTTTGCCTGACGATATTTACAAAGAGCATCTCGAACGCGACGGCGAGGCCGAGCACATGATTCCCGGCGGCGATCCGGATAATCCGCTCGGGCACTACCGCCTCGAGCTCACGATTCCCGAGTATGCCTTGCACGGCACCAATGTTCCGTGGGGCGTCGGAATGGAAGTGAGCCACGGATGCGTGCGGCTCTATCCGGAAGATATCGAGCGGCTGTTCAACAAGGTCAAGGTCGGCACGCCGGGCGAATTCGTTTATCAGCCGATCAAATTCGGATGGCGCGGCGACGCGCTGTATGTCCAGGTATACGACGACCTGTACGGCGTCTATCCGGGCCTGTGGGCGCACGCACAGGACGAGATCAAGCGCCTCGGCATCGAAGATCAGGTCGATCTGCAGAAGCTCGAAAAAGCGGTCGAAGGCAAAACCGGAATCCCAACCTACGTAATGCCCGGCGACCCTCCGGCCGGCTCCGCCAGCTGACCTTCGCGAGAGAAGCGGGCGAATTCTGATTCTCTAAACGATGCGGTGCAGGTCAGGTTTCCTTTTTTTCATTATTTTCTCTCGCTGCCCGTTTTTCGTTGCCGCGCGCGAGGAAATCCCGAACGAGAGGGCACCGCATGAGATGCGAACTCAGAGCATGGACGCCTCGGATTCCTCGCCCGTGGCTCGGAATGACGAATGTGGGTCTTGGCGCATCGATATCGTAGTCTTCGCCGAGCCCCCGATCGTCATTTCGACCGAAGGGAGAAATCCCGAGGCGTTCGTGCACTCACCCGCAAGTGGTAGTCCAGCCAACAAGCAAGAACGGATTCTTCGCACGGCGCCAAGCGCGGGAATGAGATCCAGGTCCACGCGGGCGAGCCGCCTTGCTCCGGTTTCGCGCTATCACTTATACTTCTGCGAGCGCCGAAAAAATCGCCGCGGCGCCATCACGTCCTCATTCCGAGAGAGATTGAATGCGACAGGTAGCTTTTCATCGCCCGTCAATTGGTCCTGAA
Source organism: Binataceae bacterium (SeqCode) (assembly GCA_035531855.1). Taxonomy (GTDB): domain Bacteria; phylum Desulfobacterota; class Binatia; order Binatales; family Binataceae; genus JBARDN01. The sequence goes on along the minus strand of DATKSB010000220.1, from coordinate 23,130 downwards.
GAAGAACGCGAGGTTCTGGACACCCTGCGCTCCGGATGGATTACCACCGGGCCCAAGGCGAAGCGGTTCGAAAAAGAATTCGCCGAGTATGTCGGCGCCCGCAATGCTCTCGCCGTCGCGCACTGCACGGGTGCGCTGCACCTGTCGCTGTGGGCGATGGGACTTAAGCCCGGCGACGAGGTTATCACGACTCCGTTCACCTTCACCGCGACCGCGGAGGTGATGGGCTATCTTGGCGTGCGGCCGGTTTTCTGCGACGTCGATCCGGGCACGTTCAATCTTAATCCCGCGCGGGTCGAGGAAGCGCTCGAGGGCGGCAGTCATCAGCGCGTCAAGGCGATCCTGCCGGTGCATTTCGCCGGTCATCCGTGCGACATGGATCGGCTGATGAAGATCGCGCGCGATTACAATCTCAAGATGATCGAAGATGCCGCGCACGCCGCCGGCGCCGCGCGGCATATGGACGGACGCGGGATGGCGAAGATCGGCACCATCGGCGATCTGACCTGCTTTAGCTTTTACGCGACCAAAAATTTCACCACCGCCGAAGGCGGGATGATCACGACTGAAGACGACGAGCTTGCGGAAAAGATCGCGGTCGCGAGCCTGCACGGAATGAACAAGGACGCGTGGAAACGCTACGACAAGAGCGGCTCGTGGTTCTACGAAATCCACGACCTGGGCTTCAAGTACAATCTTTCCGACGTTCACGCCGCGATCGGAGTGGCGCAGCTAAAGCGCGCGGACGAATTCATGCGCCGGCGCACCGGGATCGCGCATCGCTATAACGACGCGCTAAAGGGGATCGACGCGCTCCAGACCCCCTACTCCGAAGCCGGCATCGAGCACGCGTGGCATCTGTATGTGCTGCGGCTGCGACCAGAGCTGTTGCGCATCGGGCGCGCGCAATTCGTCGAGGCGCTGCGCGATCGCGGAATCGGCGTCTCGGTCCACTGCATCCCGCTGCATACGATGCACTATTATCAGGAAGCATACGGATACCGCACCGGAGATTTTCCGGTCGCCGAAGATATCTACAGCCGCTGCCTGTCGCTGCCGATCTACGCCTCGATGAGCGAAGCGGATATCGACTACGTGATCGAAACGGTCAAATCTGTCGAGCGCGAAAACCGCCGCTGACACGCGGCGCAGCCCAGGAGGTTCACGGTGCGTGCACTGGTTACCGGCGGCGCGGGTTTCCTGGGCTCTCATCTGTGCGAACGGCTGCTCAAGGACGGCGACGAAGTTATCTGCCTGGATAACTACTTCAGCGGCAAGCGCGCCAACGTCGCGCATCTGCTCGATAACCGCAACTTCGAGTTGATCCGCCACGACACCGTCGAGCCGATCCTGCTCGAAGTCGATCGCATCTTTCATCTCGCCTGTCCCGCCTCTCCTGTCCACTATCAGTACAATCCGGTCAAGACCATCAAGACCAGCGTGATGGGCACGATCAACATGCTCGGACTGGCCAAGCGCGTGCGCGCGCGAATCCTGCTGACCTCGACCAGCGAAGTTTACGGCGATCCGGAACAGCATCCGCAGACCGAGAGCTACTGGGGACACGTCAATCCGATTGGCGTGCGCGCCTGCTACGACGAGGGCAAACGCGTCGCCGAGGCACTGATGATGGACTATCATCGCCAGAACAAGGTCGATATCCGCATCGTGCGCATCTTCAACACCTACGGACCGCGGATGGCGATCAAGGATGGGCGCGTAGTCTCGAATTTCTGCGTCGCCGCGCTCTCCGGAGAGGACCTCGAACTGTACGGCGACGGCCAGCAGACGCGATCGTTCGCATACGTTGACGACATCATCGACGCACTGGTGCGGATGATGAATCAGGACACGCACATTGGTCCGATCAATATCGGCAATCCCGACGAATTCACGATGCTCGAGCTGGCGGCGCTCGCGATCGAGCTGACCGGCAGCTCGTCGAAGACCAAGATCATGCCGACGCGTCCAGATGATCCGGTGCGCCGCAAACCTGACATCACGCTCGCGCGCAAGATTCTGAAATGGGAACCGCACATCGCGCTGCGCGACGGGCTCGGACGGACCATCGAGCATATGCGCGCCGAGCTGGGACTCGTGAAGACATGACCACCGTACTAATCACCGGCGCATCGAGCGGCCTCGGCGAGGAGTTCGCGCTGCAGCTCGCGCGCGAGAAATTCGATCTGGTTCTGGTCGCGCGCCGCGAAGACAAGCTCAAGTCGGTGGCCGAGCGCGCGCATGGACTCGGCGCAGCGCGGGTTTCGATAGTCACCGCCGACCTGTCGCATCCGGGCGCCGCCGAAGACGTGCATCACCGCGCCGTCTCGGAGTCGGGCGAAATCGGCTACCTGGTCAACAACGCCGGCTTCGGCACCAACGGCCGTTTCGATTCGCTGCCCCTGGATCGCGAGCTCGAAGAAATCGATCTCAACATTACGTCGCTGGTGGCGCTGACGCGGATTTGCTTGCCCGCGATGGTCGAGCGCCGCACAGGCGTCGTGATCAATGTCGCCTCGACGGCCGCCTTCCAGCCGGTGCCATGGATGGCGACCTACGGCGCGACCAAGGCTTTCGTGCTGAGTTTCTCCGAGGCGGTGGCCGAAGAACTTCGCGGCACCGGAGTGACGATCACCGCGCTATGCCCCGGTCCGACGCGCACGGAATTCCAGAGCGTCGCGCACAATGCCGATGCGAATTTTCCCGCATTCGCATACATGGACGCGGCCACCGTAGTCCGCCAGGCGATCGCCGCGGCTCGCGATGGCAAAACGGTAAAGATCAACGGTACGATAAACCTGCTGATGGCGCAGACGCCGCGCATAGTTCCACGCGCACTGGTGCGAAGGGTCGCTGGATCGATGTTCAGGCGTTAGAGACCGGCCTTTGCGCCGTCAATCAATGCAATGACCGCGCACTCAATCATCGCTCGATTTTCCGTCGGCGTGCTGTGGGCCGCGCTCGCCGCGGGATGCTCGGAGCAGCCACCGGCAGCGGCGCCGGTCCCCGTGGTCGCGGCGGCGCCGGTCGCGCCGCAGGTCAAAGAAACGCCCGACCCGGTGATGCAGGACTGGAATATCTTTCCCGATCCGACCAGCGGCAAGGTCGAGGTATATCACCAGGGTGCGTACGTCGGGGCGGTGACTGGCGACGAGCCGGGCGACGAAGACCCTCCGCTGCCGCACAAGTCTGGCCAGTAGGCGCGCTGAGCCTTAGTCGCGCAGCAGGTTGCGCGCGATCACGACGCGCTGGATCTGCGACGTGCCTTCATAGATCTGCAGCAACTTGGCGTCGCGCATCAATTTTTGCACCGGATACTCGTCCATGTATCCGTAGCCGCCGAAGATCTGCACCGCGTCGGTCGTGATCTTCATGCATGCGTCGGCGCAGAACGCCTTGGCATAGCTGGAATTGACGTTGGGCGGCGCTTTCTGATCGACCAGCCACGCGGCCTTGTACGTCAGCAGGCGCATCGCTTCGATCTCGATCGCCATGTCGGCCATCATGAATTGCAGCGCCTGAAAATTCGAGATCGGCTGTCCGAACGCACTGCGCTGGCGCGAGTACTTAAGGCACTCTTCGAGCGCGCGCTGCGCGATTCCGATTCCGACCGCCGCGGTCTCGGGGCGGCTATGGTCGAACGTCGCCATCGCGTACTTGAAGCCTTCGCCCTCGCGTCCGACCAGCGCGCTCGCGCCGACACGCAAGTCTTCATAAACGATCTCGCCGGTGTCGGCCGCGCGCTGCCCGAGCTTGCCGTGCATCCGCCGCCGCGTGATCCCCGGCATCTTCGCCGGAAACACGAAGCACGAAATCCCCTTGTGCCGCAGCCGCTTGTCGCTGGTCGCAAAGGTCACGATCCAGTCCGCGACCGATCCGTTCGAGATGAAATGCTTGGTGCCGTTGAGTACGAACTCGTCGCCCTCGCGCCGGTAGGTGGTGCTCATCGAGGCCACGTCGGACCCCGCGCCCGGCTCGGTTATCGCAAACGCGCAGAAGCTGAGCTGTTTCATCAGGCCGCCAAGGAAGGTGCGCTTCTGCTCCTCGTTGCCGGCGATCAGCAGCGGCAGCGTCGCAAGATCGTTGGCGGTTATCGAATTGGTGATACCGGCGCATCCATAGCAGAGCTCTTCGGTGATAAGCGAGCTGTCGAGCACGCCCAGTCCCGCACCGCCGAGATCCTTCGGCACCGAGTAATTCATCAGGCCCGCCGCGAACGCTTTTTCGCATACGTCGCGCGCAAAGATTTCCTTGATGTCGTACTCGCGCGCGCGCGGAATCATCTCCTGCTCCGCGAATTTCCGCGCCAGCGACTTGAGTTCCGTCTGCTCTTCGGTCAAGTCAAATCCAAACATCGGCGGTCTCCATGGGACGCGCGGCCGGTGAAAACGGACGCACAGAAATGTGTTAGCTGGCGGCGCGCGTCATTGAAAGAGCCTGGAAAGAGCCGGGAAAGAGCCCGCGGCTGGCGCGGCTTGCCTTGATAATCGGTGCAGCGGCGGATATTACCCAGAGGTTGATGCAACGCTCTCGGGCGCGGGCAACCGCCCTCCCGTCCGGAGCAATTTAACCGGACCAAATTTAACCGGACAAGGAGACTCCGATGGCGATTACCGTGATTGCGAAGCTCAAGGTGAAGGCCGGCAGTGAAGCCGCATTCGAAGAGGCCGGCAAGGAAATGATTGGAAAGGTCGGCGGCGAGGCCGGCACCAAGACTTACATCCTGCACAAGGATGTCCGCGACCCCAGCACCTTCGTTTACTACGAGGTGTACCAGGATCAGGCCGCGCTCGACTTGCACGGCAAGACTGATCACATGAAGGCGTTCGGCGGCAAGATCGGCGCGCTGCTGGAAGGACGGCCGGAAATTCACGTCCTGACCGAAATCGCGCACAAGTAGCCCTCGCGAACAATCGGCGACGGGCGGCGGGCATTCGCCGCCCGTCTTTTTTTCGCGGTTTCGCCCGCGAATCGCCCGCGCTATAGATCGAAGCGATGGCTTCGCAGCTCGCAATCCTGGGCGGAGAAGCGCTTCGCACACGGGCGTTTACGCGCTGGCCGATCTTCGACGATCGCGAACGCGCGCAACTCGAAGACGTTCTGAGTTCCGCCAACTGGGGCGGTTATCCTTCGCCAAATCGCAAGGCCGCCGAACTCGAAGCGCGCTTCGCCGCGATGCAGACTGCGCGCTTCGCGATCACCACCACCTCGGGCACCTCGGCGCTCGAAGTGGCTCTGAAAGCGCTCGCGGTCGGCCCTGGCGACGAGGTGATCGTTCCCGCGATCACGTTTGCCGCGACGGCCTACGCTCCCGTCGCGTGCATGGCGCGCCCGGTTTTCGCCGACGTCGATCCCGCGACCGCCTGTATCGACATCGCGTCGGTCGCGCGGCTGATCACGCGCCGCACCAGGGCGATCATCCCGGTGCATTACGGCGCAAGCGCCGCCGACCTGGATGCGCTCACCGCACTCGCGCGCGATCGCTCGATCCCGATCGTCGAGGATTGCGCGCACGTTCCCGGCGCCCGATGGCGCGATCGCGGACTCGGCGCGTGGGGCGCGCTCGGATGCTTCAGCTTTCAGTCGAGCAAGCCGATGACCGCCGGCGAGGGCGGCATGATCATCACCGACGATCCTGACCTCGAGCAGCGCTGCCAGTCGCTGGTGAACTGCGGACGGCGCCGTCCCGGCGATACATTCGAGACTCCTCTGCTGGGCGCGAACTATCGAATGTCCGAATGGCAATGCGGCGTGCTGCTCGCGCAGATCGAACGGCTGCCCCAACAGATCGAGCGCAAGAGCCGCAACGCCGAGCGCCTGCGCGCTGGACTGAACGCGATCAAAGGACTGTGCGCGATCGCGCGCGACCCGCGGGTGACGCGCGAGACGATTTACGCGTTCATCTTCATGGTCGATGAAACCGCGCTCGGCGTTTCGCGTAATCAGTTCGTGCGCGCAGTTCGCGCCGAGGGAGTTCCGTGCGGCGTCGGCAACGATCCGGTGTATCGCTCCGCACTGTTTCCCGCCGACTCCGCACCCTATCGCACCGCGTGCGAGATGGCGGGCGCGCCGAATCCCCCGCCACCCGATTGTCCGGTAGCCGAAAGAATTTTCGAGCACGCGATGGCGGCCATACCGCACGAAGTGCTGCTCGGCGACGAGCGCGACATTGACGACGTGATCGACGCCGCGCGCAAGGTCGCGGATCACGCCACAGAGCTCCGCGCCGCCAAGCTCGAGCGTGCGCAATGATCCAGCTTCACTTGGGCGCGGCGCGTATCGGGCTCGAACCTCCGCTGGGCCTCGCGATGCTCGGTTACGGTTCGCGCGGCGGGCGCGCCACCGCCGTGCACGACGATCTCTTCGCGCAGGCGCTCGTCATCAGTGACGGCGCGCGCAAGCTCGCGATCTGCGGCGTCGATCTCCTGGCGATCGGCAAACGCATCGCCGACGACATCTGTTCGCTCGTCGCGGCGCAGAGCGATATTACCGCCGACGCGATTCTGATCGGCGCGACGCATACGCATTCGGCTCCCGCGTTCAATATTTTTGCGACTCCGCGCGTCGATGCGAAGGTCGGTGAGGACCGTGACGCCGACTGGGAACGCGCGCTGCCCGAAAAGATCGCGGCGGCGATTCTCGCGGCGAACCGCGCGCTCGAACCCGCTGTGCTGAAGACCGCACGCGCGCGTTTCACGCTCGGCACCAATCGGCGGCTGTTGCGCGCCGACGGCACGATCCAGCTCGCGGCCAACTACGCCGAAGTCGCCGACGATTCCGCATTCGCGCTTGGCGCCTTTCGCCCCGACGGCAGCGCGATCGGTGTGATTCTCAACTACCCCTGCCACGGAGTCGTGCTGTGCGAGGACAACCTGCTCTACTCGCGTGACTGGATGGGTTTTGCGCTCGATGAAATCGAACGCGGACTTGCGCGCGGCGCGGGTGCGGCGCCGATCGCAATCTTCATGCAGGGCGCGACCGGCAATATCGACCCGCGCAGCCGCGGCAGCTTCCAGGTCGCGGCCGATTGGGGTCACGCCGCGGGACGAGAGCTCGCGGCGGCGCTCGCCACCGCGCCACCGCTCGACGCATCGACGATTGTTGGCCGCCGGATCGACTTGAAACTCAAGCTTAAACCCGCCGACGACGCACTCGCGATCGCGCGCGGATGCGCCGCGCAGACCGAGGCCTCGCTCGCGAGTCATCGCGGCGGCGAGGGCCGCCAGCTAAAGCGTCTGCGCGACCATCATCAGCAATCGCTCGACGCGCTCCGCGCGCTCGAAGCGTTCGAGCAGACCAACCGCCGCGACCGGCGCGTCGATCTTGCGCGCGGCGAGATTGCGACCAGCTTGAGCGTGTTCGCGCTGGGCGATCTGGCGATCGTCGGCATCCCCGGCGAGGCGTTCGTGGAGTTCGGCCTCGCACTGCGCGCCAATCCGTACTTCGCGCAGACGCTCGTCGCCTGCTACTGCAATGATCTGGTCGGCTACCTGCCGACGCGGTCGGCGTATGCGCAGGGCGGCTACGAAGTCGAGACCGCGCGAGTCGCGGAGGGAACCGGCGAGGCGATCGTCGCCGCCGCGCTCGGCATCATGCGAGAGCTGGCGCCTTAGCGAGGCGAGTATGCCGCGGACGATCCTGATGGGCGACCCGACGCACTTCTCGGTGCAAGGCGGCGCGAATCCTCATACGCGCAACGCGCTCGGTGTCCGCAAGCGCGTCGACGCGGACCGGGCGCGCGCGCAGTGGCACGCGCTTGCGCGGGAGCTCGTCGCGCACGGCGTCGAGGTCTGCGTGATTCCGCCCGACGCGCATCGCACCGGCCTGGTCTATCCGGCCAACGCGGGATTTCTATTTCCGCTCGAAGGCGGCGGTGAAAAGGTGTTCCATCTATCGCATCTGCTGCCGACGCGCGCCGCCGAGCTCGAAGTCTATCGCCCGTTCATCCGCGCGATGGGCTACGCTACGCGCGCGGTCGCCGCGCCGTTCGAAGGCGAGGCGGATTTCTTCCCGGCCGGACGTTTCATGCTCTTCACCCACGGACGCGTCGAGCGACAGCGCTTCGTCGCGCGCGTCGGAATTCCACCGTGGAAACGCGTGTACGGCTTCCGCTCCGGCATCGGCGCGCTCGATGAGCTCGAAAGCGCGGCGCCTGGCCGCACGATTCTGCCGCTCGAGCTCGCACTCGAAGCGCACTACCACGGTGACACCGTCTTGTGCTCGTTCGGCCCCGCGCGCGAATATCTGCTGGCATACATGGAGGGCCTGAGCGAGGCGTCGCGCGAAAGGCTCAAGGCGGAATTCGGCGACCGTCTGATTGTTCTAAATGATGCCGACGCGGCGCTCTACGCGGCCAATTCGTTTCAGAGCGAACTTAATGCGATACTTTATCTTTTCATGCCGCGCGGCGTCAGCGCCGGACTGCTCGCCGCGGTGCGCGAGCGCGGGGTCGAGCCGGTCTTGTGCGACGCGAGCGAGTTCCTGGCCAAGGGCGGCGGCTCGATCAAGTGCATGATCCTCGACCTTGGCCCGCGCAACGAGCAGCCCGCCGCCGGCGAAAAGTTCCGTGCCGATCACAGCTACGAAATGATGCTCCGACGGTCCCGCTGAAGGCGCTTAACAGGCTTTGATAGTTGTCGCTGAGCCTTCAGTCGTCATTTCGAGCGCAGGGAGAAATCCCGAACGAAGGGGCAGTGCATGTGGCGTCGGCGTAGAGCATGGACGCCTCGGGATTTCTCGCCTATGGCTCGAAATGACAATCGAGCAGGTCGCGGACGATGCGGCGAGAGCATTCGTCTAGCGCGCGATCAATCCGTCTTTCGAGATATCAAGCGCCATCGCGCATTCGCGCGCGAGTTCATCCGGATGCGCACGGTAGTACTCGACCTCGGGCGCGCCGCGCAGATCGGTCATCACGCGTTCGGACGCGACCTCAGAGAATCCCAAGCGCTCGAAAAACCCGCGCAACTCCGGATACGCGAACAGATAGAGCGTGCGCGCGCCGCGCGTGTGCGCGGCCTTGCGCGCATCGGCGACCAGCTTCGCGGCAATTCCTTGCCTACGCATCGCTTCGATCACATGCAGCGATCGAATCAGTGCCGCATCGATCTTCGGCTCGACGCCGATAACTCCGACCGGAGCATCGCCGAAGAACGCGATCAGGTAGCACGCGGCCGGCCAATCGACGCCCTCGGTGATCATGCCGCCCGCGTTTAGAAACGCGCGCACCGCCGCGATATCGCGAGTCTGTTCGATCACCAGTTCGCCCGCGCGATGCCGTCGAATGACCATCGCGTGCCGGCCTTTACGACAGCGCGGCGCGTCCGCCGACAAACATTCCGCGCAAGGAAGGGCGCAGGTCTTCGATCTTGAAACCCGCGCGCGCGAGCGCCGCGGCCGTATCGCGATTGGGATGGCATCCGGCGAACGTGCGCGACCACAGCGGATCAATCAGATCCTGAATTGTCGCCAGCACGCGGCCGGGCGCGCGCACGTGCTCGACGAAGTAGAGCTTGGCTCCCGGCTTCAGCACCCGCGAAATCTCCGCGAGCGCCGCCGACTCGTCGGGAATCGTGCACAGGACCAGGCAGGCGACCGCGGCGTCAAACGTTGCGTCGCGAAACGGCAGCCGCTGTCCGTCACCCGCGATCGGATCGATCTTCGCCGCCACCGAATGCGCGCGCGGAATCGAGCGCCGCAGCATCTCCCAATCCGGCTCAACGCCAACGACGCGCGCGTCAGGCGGGTAATACCTGAAATTGAGTCCGTTGCCGAAACCCACTTCGAGCACCCGGCCCGAAAGCTCTCCGACCAGCCGCGATCGCATCTGATCGCCGCCCTTGCGATCGCCGCGCGCGCTCAGAGTTTCGTAGAACCACGCGAAGACGGGATGTTCATGCGGTGAGCGCATCGCGGGCCGGTCACTTCTTGGGCGGCGGAAAAAGTTGCTCGCCGCGGTCCACGTCAACCACCGTGATTGCTTTGACCGGGCATCCGCGCGCCGCGGCGACGATCGTCGCGTCGGGAGCGCCGGTAGGGTTTATCACCTGGGATTTTTCATTGTCGTCCATTTGAAACACGGCCGGCGCGTTCTCGACGCAGTCGCCGCTGCCGATGCATCGCACCTGGTTGACGGTAATCGTTAGCTTGGCCATTTCCGGAACCTCAATCGCACAATAGCGCGGCACGTTGAAACGCGCGACCGCGCCGACGATACTGGCGCTCGGAGCAAGTGCACGGGAATCTGATGTCGCGAATCATGGGCACCGGCATAGACGTAATCGAGGTCGAGCGGATCGCGCGGGCGCTCGCGCGGGAGGGCACTGGCCTGCGTTTTCGCGCGCGGGTCTTCACCGAGCGCGAGGTCGCCTACTGCGAGTCGCGCGGCGTCGCGCGTTTCCAGAGCTACGCCGCCCGCTTCGCGTCCAAGGAAGCCGCGATGAAGGCGATGGGCACAGGATGGAACCGCAATGTCGGATGGAGCGAGATCGAGGTGGTGCGCGAGCGCGGCAAGGCTCCGACGATCACGCTGCACGGCAAATCGGCGGCGTTCGCAACGCGCCGCGGCATCACCGTCTTTCACCTGAGCATCACGCACACCACGCGCGAGGCAATCGCGCACGTGATCGCGGAGGGCTAGCCCTACTTCGCTGCCGAGGGCGACGCCGCCGGCGTGGCGGCAGCCTGCGCGCGGAATACCGCGGCCGGCTTGTCGAACTGGCTGAAGCTGAAATCGCTCATCGAATAAACCGCCCGGCTCGCCGTAGAGGTGGTGAAGTACTCGGTCTTCGGCTCCGGCTTCTGGCCGGGCTCGGACGCGCCCGGTTGCACGCTGACTTGTGAAAATTTGATCGTGCCGATCGGCTTGGCGTCTTTGCCGATTAGCGTGACGACGATATGCGGCGCGTCAAGTCCGAACGGCTTCGGCGACGGCATCGGATCGGCCGCGATCGACACGCCCCTAAGCTCGCGAATCTCGTCGAGGAAGCGCTCGACCACCGGAACGTCGGCAGGCGCGGCGCTCGCGCCCTCGACCACGTCCCATTTGCCGTCCGCGGTGCGCTTGAGCGTAAACTGATCCTTGCCCACGGTCACGTTGGCGCTTCCGACCGCCGACGGCTCGAAGCTGAACACGGTCTTGTCGCGCAGCTCGAGCGCCGTACGGTCCACCGCGTTCAGCACCCACTCGTGCACGGTATAGACCGGAGTGCCTTCTCCGCGCCGCACATAAATTCCGTCCTTGCCCTGCTCGGTTTGCTTGAACCCGAACAGCAGCGATTCCTGCGCGCCGTTCTTGTCATAGATAGTGATCGTCAGATGCGGTTTTTCGAGTCCGTATTGAGACACGCTGGCCGGCGCGTCGGCGATAAAGTCGGCGACCTTCACCTCCAGCAGCGCACCCAAAAGCTGGCGGACCTGGGTCGGGTCAGCCAGATAATTTCCGGGCTTGGTGAACTTCCACTGGTCGCCGTCGCGCTCGATATCGATGCTCGAGCCGTCATCTTTGGCGAGCGTGAAATGGGAGACGTCGCCGATCTTGAAAGTCAGCAGGTCGCGTTTGCGCAACTGATCGATGGTCTTGTTCATCCCGGACGGAAATGCCGACGAAGTCAGCATCACCGCCGGATTGCCGCCGCGCATCACATAGGCGCTGAACCCGACCGGGGTGCTCTTGCCGACTTCGATCGGCGCAAGCGTCTTTCCCGCGAAGGTCGTCACCGTGATGATGACGGCAGGCTTCGCCAGGCCGAACGGCTCGAGGTCGGCGGCCTTTTCCTCGACCGTCTTGGTGACCTGCGCGTTGGCGATCGCGCGCGCGAGATTGTTGACCGGAGTCTGCTCCGCGTCCGCGCCGATCGGCTTCACGATACGCCACACGCCGCCTTTGGGCCGCTCGACGGTGAGCATGCGGTCGGGATATTTCAGTTCGATCGTTGCCATCTCGTCGGCGTTGATTCCGAGCAGCTTCTCGGCCGGAATTTCCCGCGAGTAGCGGTTCATGACAAACGCATAGCCGCCGACTATCAGCAGCACGACCAGAGCGATGATCGTATTTCGGGGACGCATCGAAAGAGTTGAGGCTGCCGGCGCGGCCTAGTTGCGCCGCTCCCACCACACCGCGATTCCCAGGATCAGCAGCATCTCCGGCAACAGCAGCACCGAGAATGCGAACACGATGCTGAACTGATCGACCGTCAGGCGGAAACGTGACGCGCGCAGCGATCGCGGCCGGATCGAGATCGAGTTTTCCTCGCCCGCCAGCCAATCCGCGCTGTTGACGAAAAAGTCGCGGTTGAAAAAATTTGTGATGTGCTGATTGTTGATAAAATCTGTGCTGCCGAAGATCACCATCCGCGCCTCGCCCTGGCCCCATCCGAGCTGCGCCAGATCGCCCTGGACCGCGGCGGCGACCGTGATCGGTCCGCGGGTATCCTTGTCGTCGAGCGAGGCCTTCTGCTGCTCGAACAGCGTCTTCAGGTCGGTCTCGGCCCACGAAGTATCGCTGGTCTTGCCGAGCGCGGTGACTTGCAGCCCGGGCTTGAGATTCGGTTCGACCGTCAGCGATCGCGACATCGAGAACACGGTGCGCTGTTTGAAATCCTTGGTTATCGGATGCACGCCGTAGTCCTGCACGATCGGATCGAGTCCGAGCGCCGGTCCCGCGAACAGGCGCACGACCTGATCGACCACGATATCGTCGCCGACCTTCACTCCCCACTGCCCCACCATCGCGGCCAGCGCTTTTTCATCGACCGAACCGTCGGGCTTTTCCGGCCGGAACATCGCGATCACGCGCCCGCCATGCTTAAGATAGTCGTTAAGCGAGTCGATCTCGTGCGAGTCCAGCGGCTTCTCCGGCCCCGCAACGGCGACCATCGTGGCGTCGGCGGGAACCTTGGCCGCCTGCGCGAGCACCAGCTTTTCGACCTCGAAGCCTTCGCCCTCGAGATCGGTCTTGAGCTGGCCATACCCGGTCTGGCCCTGTGCGTCGTCGGTATCGGCCTCGCCCTCGCCGTCGAGAAAGTAGATGGTCTTCCTGGTGCTCTTGGCGACGCGGATGATCGCGTTGGTAAGCGCTTCCTCGTTGAGCTCGGTAATGTTGGAGCCGGCGCCTTTTTCGTCGTCACCGTATTGGAGATGAGTCGTGTTCATGACCGTGACTTTGTACTTCTCGGCCAGTTCCGGATGCTTGTCGGGATCGACGAGCTGATAGGTGACCTTGGGCGAGGCGTAGGCATAGGTCGAGTACAGCTCGCGCGCCTGCGCGTTCTCGCCCCCGGCGAAGAAGCCGATCAGTTTTAGCGGCTGCTTGAGATTCTTCACCGCCTGGGTCGATTGCGACGACAGGCTGTAAACTTTTTCGGCGGTCAGGTCGAGCCGCCGATGATGCAGCGTCGAAAGGTAGTTGACTGCGATAATGATGCAGACGAACGCCGCCGTGTACACCGCGGCATTGGCGCCGTAGCGCGTCGAGCGCTGCCCCACCATCCCCGAAAGCGCGGAGCGGCTCGAGGTCATCCACAGCACCAGCGCGAATACGCCGCCTAGGAGATTGACCCAAACGAAGAGCCGGAACCCGGGCGCGATCTTCAGATCGATCAGCCCGAAGATGATCAGAACCAGTCCGATTAGTCCGTATAGTGCCGCCGACCGCCGCATCCCGTCTCCCCTTTCCCTTAACGCCAGCGCGCCGACTCAACCGCACGCTGGGTCAGGAACAGCGCGACGAGGATGAGGCTTAAGAAATATACCAGGTCCTGGGTATCGATAATTCCGACGACCATCTGCGAGAAATGCTCGGTGATCGAAAGGTAACGCAGCACACCCGCCGACCACCCGCCCGCGCCGGTCTGGGCCGGCCACGAAATCACGAATAGCAGGAGCAGCGATCCGAAGCCGGCAATCGCGGCGACGATCTGGTTTTGAGTGATCGAGCTGGTGAATAGTCCGATCGAGGCGAACGAAATCGCCAGCAGCGCAAGTCCCAGATAGCCGGAGACCATCACGCCGATTTCCGGATTGCCGAAACCGACGAGGATCAGCGGAAAGATTCCCGCAAGTCCGATCATGATCAGCAAAAAGGCCGACGCCGCGATAAACTTTCCCGCCACGATCTCGCCGGTGCGAATCGGCGCAGTCAGCAATAGCTCGTAAGTGCCGACGCGCTTTTCTTCCGCGAACGCGCGCATCGTCACCGCCGGAACCAGGATCACCAGGATGATCGAAAGGTTATGCAACAGCGGCTCGATCACGCGATCGTTGAGGTTCAGATGCGCCAGCAGCTCCGGGTTCTGCGCCGCCGAGTACATCTGGAGCGTCATCTGGAAATAGCTCAGCAGCTCGAAGAAAAAGAATCCCCCGAGCAGCAGGAACACCGTCATCACCACGTAGGCAACCGGCTGCACAAAATATTGCGCCAGCTCTTTGCCCGCGATCGTCAGAGCATTCTTCATCGATGCAACTCGCGGGCGCCTACGCGCGCCCCGCCCCCACTTCCTCGAGCGTCTCCTCGTCGTCGGTACGCGCCGAATGGCGCTCCTTCGAGATCGCCTCCAGAAACACCTGCTCGAGCGAGGTGCCCGCGGGTATCTCGGCGAGCTTTTCTTCCAGCACCACCTGCCCGTCGGCGATTATCACCACCCGATCGCAGATCTGCGAGACCTCGGGCAGGATATGAGTCGAAAGCACCACCGTGCGCTCGCCCGACAGCGTCTTGATAAGCCCGCGGATCTCGTGAATCTGGCGCGGATCGAGTCCTATTGTCGGCTCGTCGAGCACCAGCACCGGAGGATCGTGGATCAGCGCCTGCGCGAGTCCCACCCGCTGCCGGTAGCCCTTGGATAGCTGCCCGCAGATCCGCCCGCGCATTTCGGCCAGTCCGCAGACTTCCAGCGCGTGGTCGAGCGCCGCTTCCATCTTCGAGCGCGGAACTCCGCGCAGCTTCGCGACGAAGCGCAGGTACGGCTCGACGCGCATGTCGTTGTACAGCGGGGGATTTTCGGGCAAGTAGCCGATCCGTCGCCGCGCTTCGAGCGACTCGGTAAATATATCCAGCCCGTCGATCAGGACCGTTCCGGCGCTGGCCGGCATATAGCCGGTGATGATCCTCATGGTGGTGGTTTTGCCCGCGCCGTTGGGGCCCAGGAAACCGAGGATCGATCCGCGCTCAGCCTTGAAGCTGACGTTTTTGATCGCGGTGAAATTACCGTAGAGCTTGGTTAGGTTCTTGACCTCAATCATTCCAGTCGCTCGCCGCCGCCCGGTTGAATAAGTGGCGGCTGTCCAGTCCTCCAAGCGTTATGACGACGCCATGGTCCAGTGAATTCAGATAAAGCACGAGACAACC
Source organism: Binataceae bacterium (SeqCode) (assembly GCA_035531855.1). Classification (GTDB taxonomy): domain Bacteria; phylum Desulfobacterota; class Binatia; order Binatales; family Binataceae; genus JBARDN01. The sequence goes on along the minus strand of DATKSB010000220.1, from coordinate 7,784 downwards.
AAGTAGTTAAATCTCCCCGGCCCGAAGAGTCAATACGATCCCACCCAAGTGCAGTCTGATTCCTCGGCGCCGACTGGAGGCTCAGGAGATAGTGGCGCGGGCGGCGTGCTCACAGCAGACGGGTGCGGCCAGGCGCCCCCTACCAATGGAATTCTCGCGGCCGGCGCTTGCGCTGGCGGAATCGAGCAAGGCCGCCTTCGCGCGCTTAAGGCTTCGCGTAGTGAAGTCATATTCGGGTGAGGGCGCTGCTCTGCGGACCTTGTGGCGCTTGCCAAAAGTAAACGCGCCGCGCGATTGGTCGCGCGGCGCGTTTGATTATCCGCGCGAAGAGCACTCGCCTGCTCTATTGCTTTAATTCCTTGGTCTCGTGAACCCGGGTCTGCAGGTATGCGTCCTGAACCGCACCGTAGAGATCGACCGCGTAGCGATCGGCTTCCTCGAACTGGTTAAGATGCAGCGAACGGTAGTTGACCGCTTCCCCCACACGCCAGCCGACGTCGGCCGGAATATATACGTACCACGGCAGCAGGTAACTCATTGGATTCATCGCGCCATCGACGACCATTCCGACAGTATCGCCAATCGTCGAGGGTCCGAGGAACGGCAGCATCACATACGGTCCCGTCGGAGCGCCGTAGTAGCGCAGGGTCAGGCCGAAGTCGTCGTTATGCTCCTTCAGGCCGAACCACGCATCGGCTGGATCGAAAAATCCGGCCACGCCGAGAGTGCTGTTGATTCCAAAGCGCGCGACTTCGCCGCCCGCATCCGCGAAGCGGAGCTGGAACAGGTTATTCGCGAAGCGCGGAATCACGTTGACGTTGTCGAAGAAACGTCCCACGCTCTGGCGCACCACCTCGGGCGCGATGAATGCGTATCCTGAGGCGACGGGACGCAGCACCCAATCGTCGAGCTTCAGATTAAACGTGAGCATCGATTCGTTGAAGGGCGCGAGCGGATCGCTGTACACGCCCTGATCTTCACCCGGCGGAGTCTGCTCGGCCTGCTGCACGACTCCCTGGCGCTCCGGACTATTGCTAAGTGGCGCTACGTCCTGCGCCATCGCCGGAACCGCCGGCATCAGACAGGCAGCGATCGCGGTGGCGGCAAGAGCCCCCACCATCCGCGATACCGCGGCCGATTTACGAACCGATCTCATAGTTTCCTTCTCCATGCCTGCGCGACGCGATTCTCTCAAAGTCCAAGGCTCGTTCGGCGTTGCCCGTCGAGCCATAGCCTACCATGCCGCGTTATTGTGGCAAGGGAGGATACCTTAACGACGATCGCCAAGCGAAGCCGCCAGCGAAGCCTGTTTGCTTTTCAGATCGGCGATCAATTTCGGGTAGCCCTGGTTGTTCATCACCCGGTTAAACTGATTGCGGTAGTTGGCGATAATGCTGATCGCCTCGACGGTCACGTCGTAAACCTTCCACTGGCCGTTCTGGCTGAGTAGCCGGTAGTTGACGGCGATCGGGTCCTTGCCCGGCTGCACGATGTTGGTTTCGACCTGCGCGTATTGCGCGCCGTCTTTGGTCTGGCGCACGAACTGAACCTGCTGGCCGGAGTAATCATTGATCTTGGCCAGGTAGGAGTCCTCGATAAAAGTTGTGAAGACGGTGGTGAACTCCTGCTGCTGATCGGGAGTGATCTGCTTCCAGTGATAGCCCAGCGCCGAACGCGACATCTCGGTGAAGTCGAAGCTCTTCGCGATGATCTGCTTTAGCTGATCGCGCCGCTGCGCGGCTGGAACCTGCTTGTTGCGCAAGACGCCCAGCGCGTCGTTGACCGTCTGCTGTACCACAGCCATCGGATCGTCCGCTGCGAGAGCGGGACGGGCCGCGGCGGCGAGCATGAAGGCGGCGCCGATCAGGAGCATCGCGGCGGTCGTAAGAGAGCCCGCAATCGGGCGAAGACGCGTTGCCATTGTCACTTGAGTATTCTCCATCGAACATTATTCCGAAAATTGTTCGCGAATTAAATTCCGAATTTGTTCTACGACTTGTTGGCCGGAGCAGGATGAGCTTTTTCTTTACCGCCGCCTTGGGCGGGAGAAGCTTTTGCCGACGGAGTGGACAATCCCGGAGGAGCGCCGATAGCATCGCCGGCGCCGCCCGCGGATGCGCCGGAATCTTTGCTGGACGACGACGATCCCGCGTTGTTGATCAATTGCCCGATCGCGTTTTCGATCACGAAGGCCGATTGAGTCTGGCGGATAGTGTCGCCGTTGACCAACGTCTTCTCGCCCGGCCCCGGAGCGAGCGAAACGTACTTGCTGCCGATCAGTCCGCTGGTCAGGATCGAGGCGATCGCGTCGTCATCGACCGCGACCCCGTCATCGATACGCATCGCAAGGCGCGCGCGTTCGTCTTTGAGCTCGATCGATTGCACGCGGCCCACGTGAACGCCGGCGATCTCGACTTCGTCACCGGACTTCAACCCGGCGATATTGTCGAAGCTCGCGTAGAGGGTATAGCCGGGCGGCGGGATGATCGAAATCTGGCCCAGGCGGAAAGACAGGATCACGAGCGCAAGAATTCCGAGCAGCCCGAAAATCCCGACGACAAATTGCGTTGTGCGGCTTGCGTACATTTCCTTGCTTTGAGTCTCTACGAACTCACTTGGTTGTTTTCCAGGTCGTCGCCCGAGGCGCGGCCCGCCAGAAAGCGTTTGAACTCATCGTCGCTTGAACTCATTACTTCATCGACCGTTCCGGTCAGCCGCATCTTGCCGTGATGCATGAATGCGACGCGATCCGAAACCTGGAACACCGCCGGCACGTCGTGACTGACCATCACCACCGAGAGCCCGAACTTCTTCTGGGTCGCGCGAATCAGTTCGTGAATCGCGCCGGTGCGGGTCGGATCGAGTCCGGTGGTCGGCTCGTCGAGCATCAGGATTTTCGGGCTATGCACCAGCGCGCGCGCAAGCGCCGCGCGTTTTTGCATCCCGCCGCTCATCTCGGACGGATATTTTTCGTCCATCCCCTGAAGCCCTACGGACGCCAGCGTTTCCAGCACCTTGGCGCGAATCTCCTCGCGGCTGAGCGCGGTCTTTTCGACCAGCGGAAACGCGACGTTGTCGAACACCGTCATCGAGTCGAACAGCGCGCCCGCCTGGAACAGCATCCCGAACTTCTCGCGCACCGTGTTGAGCGCTTTTCCGCGCAGCCCCACCACCTCCGTCCCGTCGATCACGATCGAACCGGCATCGGGACGCAGGAGCAAATTAAGATGCTTCAGCAGCACGGTTTTGCCGCATCCCGACGGTCCCACGATCGTGACGATCTTGCCTGCGGGCACTTCGAGATCGACCCCGTCGAGCACCACCTGACGGCCGAAGCTGCGCCGCAGTCCGCGCACTTCTATAGCGTTGCCGGACTTGTTGCCAGAGGTTGTGCCGACGACTTCGGGGTTCATGCGACGTTCGGTGGAAGCTGATGCCAAGTCCGCCATGTTACAGAAGAAGCGCGCCAAGGATATAGTCGGCCGCCAGGATCAAGACGCTCGACAGCACCACCGCCTCTGTGGTTGCGCGGCTGACACCGGTCGCCATCCGCTGCGCGTGGTAACCTTTGTAGCACGACACCCACATCACGATGACGCCGAAGGTGAGCGCTTTGTATAGTCCGAGTGCGATATCGTGGGAGCCCATCTGCGAGGCGATCCCATTGAAGTAGTCGCCCGACGGCGCGCCCATCAGGCCGCATCCCACCAGCCATCCGCCCCAGATTCCGACCACGTCAAAAATTGTGGTCAACAGCGGGAAGCTGATTATCCCCGCGATCATCCGCGGCGACACCAGGTACTGCACCGGGTTGATCGCCATGACGGTGAGCGCATCGACCTGCTCGGTCGATTGCATCGAGCCCAATTCGGCGGCCATCGCGGAGCCCGCGCGCGCCGCGATCATCAGCGCGGCCAGGACCGGGCCAAGCTCGCGCACTATCGTCAGAGCGACCACGGTTCCGAGCGCGCCTTCGGAGCCGAAGCGGCGCAAGGTGGTGTAACCCTGCAGCCCCAGCACCATTCCGGTAAACGCGCCGATAAGCAGGATTAGCAGCAGCGAATCGGCGCCGATGATCCGGATCTGGCGGATCGCGAGGCGCAGCTTGTAGGGCGGCACTACCGCAAAGACGATCGAGTAGAACAGGAACAGGACGAAGTTTCCGAGCGCAAAAATACCGTCGATTATGGATGCGCCTAGCTGCTCAATCATTTCCACTGCTGCTATTTCCGTTCGAGAAGGATTTCAGTGATGCGCAATTCCCAGGCGGGAAAGCTGGTTCAGGGTGTGGGTGGTCGAAGCGGTGCGTACGAATTCATAGAGGTCATTAACAAGATCCAGATCGAGCGCGGGCCGCGCAAGCCTGAGCACCTGGCACGGCACCGCGCGCGCGCGGCAATCGTCCAGATGCTTGGCCAGGCTCTGGCGTCCGAAGCGGGTCCTTATGATCCCGGCGGGAGAACGCGCGATTACGTTGGTGCCGCTGAAATCTCGCGAGGGCACCAGCACCACGCCCTGCCCCGGCTCCGTTTGCATCGCGCCGAAGACCGCGTCGATATCGCTCGCCGTGATCATCGGGATATCCGACAGCAGCGTGCACAGCGTGGTGGCGCCGTCCGCGGCCAGACTGGCCGTGGCCATCGCGACTGCGGCGTTAAGTCCGCGCGCGTAACCTTCATCGATCGTCATCGCCCCGGCGCCGCGCGCCATTTCGAGCAGGTGGCGATCCGAACTCACCACCGCGACCAGCTCCGCCGCGTGCGCGCCGAGCGCGGCCGCCAGCACGTCGCGATACATTGCTTCGGCCAGAGCGCGGCGCTCGTCTTCGGGCATCATCGGACCGAGCCGGGTCTTGGCCAGGCCAAGCTCTTTGGCAGCGATAAGAATCACACGCACGGCGACACTCTATAACGCACCTGAGGACTAACGGAAACCCGGTAGGATCTCGAAGGGCGGGCCGACGCATGAGGCGCTGACTCGGAGCATCGACGGCTCGGGATTTCTCCCGGTGTCCACCCCACGAGCAGCGGCCTCTCGTCCGGGATTCCTGGTGCGGGCAGCCACACGCGGGAATGACACGTCGGTATCGAGATCCAAAAAGCTTCTCACTTGACAGCATTTGAGATCGAGCCTCAACTTGTTTGAGGGCCGCGCGGCGACATCCGCGGTGCGGCGAATTGCAATTGATGGTGGAGGGGTACTCGGGCGATGCGGAAAGCTGATCGAAAATTGATGCCGCGGCGCGGGCTCGCGCTCGGCGCCGCTGCGATAGCGATAATCCTGATAGCCGGATGCAGCCACAAAGGCGTGGATGACTACCTGCAAGCGGGCGACACCGCGATGCAAAACAACAAGCCTGGCGACGCGGAGAAAAACTACGCCGACGCCGAGAAGCTCGCGCCCAACGACCCGCGCGTGCACGTCGCGATGGGCAATCTGTACGTGTTCGAGCACAAGCCCGGTCCGGCGCAGATCGAGTTCATGAAGGTGATCGAACTCGATCCGAAAAATCCCGCCGCGCACGTCGCGCTCGGCAATCTGTATCTCGATCAGGAACAGGATCGGCTGGCCGAGGGGCAGTATCGCGCCGCGATCGTGCTCGATCCGACCCGCGGAAACTACTACCTGCAGTTGGCGAACACGCTGCGCAAGGAAGGTCGTCCTGTAGATGCTGAATCCGAAATTCGCACCGCGCTCGGTCTGGACCCGCGCGACGCGCAGGCGCATCTGGCTCTCGCCAACCTGCTCGAGAGCGAGCCGGGACGCCAGAGCGAGGGCGAAGCCGAGATGGCGGCGGCGCGCGCGATCGATCCGAAGGTCGTCACCGACAGCTCCGGAATCGCGGTTTCCGCCGAGGAGCCGACCGCGGCGGCCGAGCCATCGCCTGCGGCGCCGGCAGCCGCGCCGATTATCAAGCCGCTCAACAAGCTCTTCCTGCTGACGAAGAGTTCGGCGGTGTATCAGAATCCGGACGCGGCCAGCGCGGTGATCGCGCAGGTGAAGCGCAGAAAGTACGTGCACGTTATCGGCATCACAGGAAATTTTTTGCAGATCAGGCTGCGCAACAAATCGATCGGCTTCATCCCGGTCAACGTGGCCGAATAATCCGACCGGTGGAACCGGCGGGCCTGGCGCTCGCCGGATTCGAGGTACACGACGATGGCGGATGCACAAATTCTCGAACGTGAAGTCAGTTTTGCGGGCCCCGCGTGCACCATCAACGCGTTCAGCGCGGAGCCGTCCGACGGCGCGCCCTGCCCCGCGGTTATCGTGGTGCAGGAGTGGTGGGGGCTCAACGCCAACATCAAGGATATTGCGCGGCGCTTCGCGCGCGAGGGTTACGTTGCGGTCGCGCCCGACCTCTACTCGCGGCAGGGACACAAGGTCGCGAGCGATGCGAATACCGCGGCGCAGTTGATGGGCGGGCTCAAGCTGGACGACGGAATCGCCGACCTGAAGGCGTCGATCGGATGGATTCGCGCGCACAAGCGCACGCACGCCAGCCGCATCGGCATCACCGGCTACTGCATGGGCGGGAGCTACGCGATGCTGCTGCCGTGCGAGTCGAGCGAGCTCGCGGCGACGGCGCCGTTTTATGGCGAGATTCCGGCCGACGACAAAATCGCGAAGCTCGGATGCCCGATCTTCTATGCGTACGACGCGAACGACGGATGGATTCAGCGCAAGGACGTAGAGCGTCTCGCGGCGGATCTGAAGAAGTACGGCAAACGCGGCGAGGTGAAAATCTATCCTGACTGCTCTCACGGCTTCTTCAACGACACGCGCCCCGACGTGTACAACGCCGCGGCGGCCAAGGACGCGTGGACGCACACGCTCGCGCTGTTTGCGGAAAATCTGAAGGGCTGAACTTTCTCTGAAATACGGATGCTCCGGGCGGGAGCCTCACTGACGCTTCTTGCGCGTGCTCGTAGCATTGTGGCGCACGTGGTCGGCCACGGCCTCAAAGTATTCGTCGTCTGGCCGCGGTAGAATCGGGAACAAGCCGATTAGATCGCGTCCCTTCACCGTCTTCGGTCGAGCCGGGATGATCTCGCAGATCGGCTCGCCGCCGCGCTCGACGATGAACGATTCGCCGCGATAGCGCACGCGACTCAGCAAATCTGAAAAGTTGCGCGAGGCTTCCGTCGCGCTGATTCGTGACTTGGCGGTGGTACGCGATTTCATGATTATCTGATTCTATGAGTTTCAGATTGAGCGGGCAACCACGCTCATCCGCTCAGCACGGCCGGGTCGAGGCGGGGGTCGCTTAAATAGACCAGGCGGCCTTCGTCGGGCTGCCGCTCGTGGAGCCACCGCGCGACGATCGTCATCGCTTCGAGCTCGCCGCGGATGATCGGCCGCGCGCGGTAGCGCTCATAGTTATCCGCGACGAACGCCGCGATCTCGCGCGCCGCGCCGGGCGAATCGAGCGGCAGCGTCATCGCCAGGCGCCCCGCCAGCACGACGTGCGCGGTGCGGGCGCTTTCTTCTCCGGTGATGATCACCAGGTTGTTCTCGGTCACGACTTCGCTCAGGCGCGAGGCGCGATGCGCCAGCGTGGCGAGCGCTTCGAGCTCGCGGCGCATCCGGCCCGCTTCCTCGTAACGCAGCGCTTTGGCGGCGTCGTCGCGGGCGCGTGCGAGGTCGCCGAGCAGCGCGCCGCTGCGTCCGCGCAGGAAGCCCAGAGCCTTGTGGATGCGGCCGGCGTAGCCGTCTTCGTCGATACTGGCGTTGCACGGCGCGCTGCATTGGCCCATCTGGCCGTAGATGCAGGGCGAGAAATC
>DATKSB010000219.1:0-2171 GCA_035531855.1 Binataceae bacterium (SeqCode) | reverse complement strand
GCGTTTGCCGCGATTTTGCGCGTCGCCGACGCGCTGGACCGCAGCCACTTCGGGGTGGTCAAAAATATCGAGGTGCGTTACTCGCCCGGACGGCTTATTATCGGGGTCGATTCAAACAGGGAAAAAGCCGATCTCGAACTATGGACATGCGAGAGAAGGACGGATCTGCTGTCACGACTGCTGGACCGCCAGGTGACGCTGACGCGCTAAGCGCCGGGCAGAATGGAGCGCAGGCGGCGGCCTCTTCGCCGCAGTCCGCGCGGCCCGAACCGGCGCAGAGCCTGCTGAACGCGCCGCACGGATATCCGGGCCGGCTTATCGCCGTCGAGGGAATTGACGGATCGGGAAAATCGACCCAGCTGATGCTCCTCGAGCGATGGCTGCGCGCGCGCGGCTATCCGGTGATCTTTACTGAATGGAATTCGTCGCGGCTGGTGCGGCGGTCGATGAGCCGCGGCAAGAAGAAAAATCTGCTGACGCCAACGACCTTCAGCCTGCTGCACGCGGTGGATTTTGCCGATCGCCTGACCTACCAGATTCTGCCGCCGCTGAAAGCCGGGATGGTGGTGTTGGCGGACCGTTACGTGTTCACGGCGTTCGCACGTGACGTGGCGCGCGGAGTCGATCCGGATTGGGTTCGTTCGGTGTACAAGTTCGCGCTGAAGCCGGATCTGACGCTCTATTTCCGGGTGCCGATTGAAATATCGCTCGAGCGCCTGCTCTCGGGCCGCGCCAAGCTCAAGTATCATGAAGCCGGGATGGACGTGGGTCTCTCCACCGATCCGGTCGAAAGCTTCCGGCTGTTTCAGAGCCGCGTCCTCGAGATTTACGATCAGCTGACCAACGAGTTCGGACTACGCACAATCGACGCGACCGGCGAAATTCCTCTGCAGCAGCGCGGATTCCGCAAGATGGTGCAGGACGTGCTGCGCGACTACGATCGCGAGCGGGCGAAGAACAATCATGCGATCAAAACGCGCTAAATCCTGGTACGGGCACGGGCTTCCCTATCTGAAGGAAAAGCGCCTGCCCGGCCATCTGATCGCGATCGAGGGAACCGACGGCGTCGGCCGCTCGACCCAGATCGATCTGCTGCGCCCGTGGCTCGAACTCGAAGGCTACGCGGTCAGCAACACCGGATGGACGCGATCGCCGCTGCTGTCTGAAACCATTAACGAAGCCAAGGCGGGACATCAGCTCACCGTCAACACCTTCAGCCTGCTCTACGCCGCGGACTTCGCCGACCGGCTCGAGCACGAGATTCTGCCGGCGCTGCAAGCGGGCTTTATCGTAATCGCCGACCGGTATATGTACACCGCGTTCGCGCGCAACAACGTGATGGGCGCCGATCCGGACTGGAGCCGCGAGCTGTTCGGGGTCGCGCTGGTGCCTGACCTGGTACTGTATCTCGACATCGACGTAGAAACGCTGATTCCGCGCGTGGTGCATGGCAAAGGGATGGATTACTGGGAATCGGGGATGCATCTGGCGCTCGGCACCGATCTGTTCGACTCGTTCAAGCGCTACCAGGGCAGGCTGATCGAGGAATATCGGCATCTGTCGGCGGAGTTTGGCTTCGTTTCGATTGACGCACGCGCGCCGATCGAGGAAATCCAGAGCGATCTGAAAAGCCATATCGCCGACTATCTGAAAATCGCGGAACCTGCGCGCTCAGGCGCCGCCGCCGGCTCCGTCCGCAAGGAATGACGCGTGGAGGCTGACGTTCAGCCCGATTCGCGCAAGCTGCGGCTGGCGCCTGAGGACAGCCTTGGCGCCGCAGCGACGGCGGCGCTCGCGTTTGGCGCGGACACGCTGGAACGCGGACGCGGAGCGGCGATCGCGGGCGAGATCGAGCCGATCCATCAGCTACGCGTGGCGTCGCGCCGCCTGCGCGCCGCAATCGAGATGTTCTCCGCAGTGGTGCATGCGGGACAAGCGGCTCTACTGCGCCGCGATTTGCCGTGGCTGGCCCAGACCGCCGGCAAGGTTCGCGAATGCGACGTGATCGGCCAGACGATTCGCGCACGCGCTCCGAAACTCGAACCGAAGCTCGCCGCGATGCTGCCGCCGCTCTATTCCGAGCTCGAGGTTTCGCGCACCCTGGCGCTCGCCGCATTGGGCGAGGGTCTGGAATCATCAAGGTACGCCACCACCCTGGCGCGCTTGCAAAA
>DATKSB010000218.1:0-7901 GCA_035531855.1 Binataceae bacterium (SeqCode) | reverse complement strand
TGGCGGGCCGATAAAAGATTTCCGAACGCAGGCTGTTGGCGAAGGTAAAAGCGTGCGCCGGACCCGCCACCCAAGGCAACGTGAGCATCAGGGCGTAATGCGCCAGCGCCGACGGAATGGACATCAGCACCTGCGCGAGCGTCGCGTGGTTGCCGGGCGAGTGGCCATTGATATGGCCCAACACCGCGATCCGCAGAGCGAGGTAGATCGCGGCGAGCACCAGGTAGGGAGCAGTTTTCCACACCGCGTTGGCGGCACGCTCGACGAGCTCGCGAAGCTCGGGCTTGCGCCTGGTCTCAGCGCCATCGGGCGGCGCGTCTTCGAGGATGAACACGTACGCCATCAGCAGTCCGGGCATCATCACGGCCAGCTCGTGGCTCAGCAGGCCTCCGATGAACAGGGCAAGTGAGATCGCGAGGTTGCGTCGCGGCGCGCGTTTGCGTTCGAGAAAAAACCACATCGAGCCGAGATAGAACGCCGCCACCATCGGAAACGGAATCGCGCACGGCCACGCCGCCGCCTGCACTCCGATCGGCAGCACGCCGAAGAGAGTCGCGCCCGCGCACGCGGCGTAGCGGCTCTTCGTCAGCGAAAGTCCCACCTGGTACAGCAGGTACACCACGATCAGATGGGTCAGCACGATCGAGATGTGCCATCCAACCGGATTGAACCCGAACATCTGGTAGTTCAACCCGAGCCATACGTCCTGCAGCGGGCGATAATAGTTGCTCTTGGGAAAGGTGCCGTTGGGCCGGAACCACCACAGGTCATGCCCGAACGATTTCCAGATGAACGACCACTGGCTGATGAGCGGGTTCAGATCGATCATCTCGTGGTCGTCGTAAACGAACGCGTTGCCGAAGCATCGCAAATACACCAGCAACGTGACGCCGACGGCGATCCACGGAGCGAGCGCCGGAGAATCGAGGATCGACCCGCGCACCGCGGGTCTCGGGGCGGCGCGCGGCGGACGCGCGGACGAACCGGTCGGCAGCTCACGCCGCGAGGCCTTTGCCGCTGCGCCGCGAGCGGCGCGTTTTTTCGATTTAGACGCCAAGCCGAAAACAATCTAACCGATTGGTCGCTCCGCGCGAAGCATAGTTTCGTTGCACTCAACCGCCATCCCTCTTTTCGTGCGTTGACACGGGGCGGCGGGGGCCGGAGAATCGTGATCCCATGGCTAGAATTACCGTCGAAGATTGTCTCGATAATATTCCCAACCGCTTCGAGTTGGTGCTGAGCGGCGCTCGGCGCGCCAAGCAGCTTTTGAAGGGCGCGCGTCCGCTGGTTGAAAGCGACAACAAGGAAGTTGTGACCGCACTGCGTGAAATCGCGGCCGGTAAGGTCACGATCGAAGCGCCCAGCGAGGGATAGCGCGCGACCGTCTCACGCCTGCGCGGGAACTTCGCCAATCCGCGCATGCTCCGCCTTTGAGCGAAACGCCCGGAACTGATCTCCGCAGGCCGTGAAGTGATCCGATGGCCCGCAAAGCAACCAAGCCGCGCCCACCCAAACGCCGATCAGTCGATGCCGAGCCGGTAATCGCCGACGCCCACGACGAACCGGCGGACCTGATTGCCGAAGATCCGTCCGAAGATCTTTTGCTCGATGACGACGCCGCCGATCCGGCGACGATCGAGGTTTCCGATTTTCATCCGCTTGAGCCGGACGCCGACGCTCCCGCCATCGAGGCGGATCGCGGCGACGGCGCAGCGCAGAATAGATCGAAAGATCCCGATGGCGGCGCGCTGGTCGCGATCGATCCGCTTAGCCGCTACCTGGCCGACCTAAGGCGGTTTCCGCTTTTGACCCGCGAAGAAGAAACGGTGATCGCCAAACGCTACGCGCGCGACCACGATCCCGCCGACGCCTATCAGCTCGTGACCGCGAATCTTCGCCTGGTGGTGAAGATTGCATTCGAATTCGCACGCGCCTCGAAGAATGTCCTCGATCTGATCCAGGAGGGCAACGTCGGGCTGATGGAAGCGGTCAAGAATTTCGATCCTTACCGCGGCATCCGTTTTCCGTCGTACGCGGTGTGGTGGGTACGCGCGTATATCTACCGCTACCTGATCAACAACTGGCGGCTGGTGAAGATCGGCACCACCCAGGCGCAGCGCAAGCTGTTCTTCAACCTGCGCAAGGAAACCGAACGGCTCGAGGCGCAGGGCTTTGCCGCGCAGCCCAAGCAGCTCGCGCAGCGGATGGGCGTGAAGGAAAGCGAAGTGCGCGAGATGCAGGAACGGATGGCGCAGAGCGAGGTCTCGCTCGATCAGCCGACCTCGGCCGGCGACGATGACACGCGGCTTATCGACGTGCTGCCCGATCGCGAGAACAATCCCGAAGAGGCCGCCGCCGAAGGCGAGTGGCGCCAGTTCGCGCACGAACGGGTCGCGGAATTCGAAGCGACGCTGCATGACAAGGAGCTCGAAATTTTCCGCGCGCGTCTGCTGACGGAGAATCCCGACACCCTGCAGGAAATCGGCGCGCGCTTTGGAATCAGCCGCGAGCGCGTGCGCCAGATCGAAACCCGCCTGAAGCAGCGGCTCAAGGAATACATCCAGTCCAGAGAGCCAGACTCCGCCGAGCATTGACGAACTTCGTTCCGGTGTGTGAATGTCCCTCTCCCAAAAGATTGGGAGAGGGTGGCGCGCGCCGCGCGCGACGGGTGAGGGACCGCCAGCAAAAAATCCGAGCGCGATGCCGGGAATCCTGAAGCGAAATCTCTCCGGCCTGCTATGCTCCGGAATGTTCGCGCGAGCGCCGCGGCGCGCTGCGCGGATTCAAATTCTGGAGGTCCCTCACCCGCGCGTCACGACGATTGCTGAAAAGAGCAATCGCCGCGCCGCTTGCCCTCTCCCAATCTGGGAGAGGGACAATCCGCGACCGTTGAGCAATTAATCCAGCGGCACCACTTTTTCCACCTTGGCTCCTGAATCCAGATGAATCCCCGACGCGAGTGCGGTCGGGCGGCCCGTGCCCGAGCCGTTCTCGACGTAAACATCGTAGTCGCCCGGGTCGAGCTTGAACTGATGCGCCGCGCCCGGCGCGCTCTGCGCAACCTGGCTCTGCGACCCTGCGCGCATCACGATCACGCGGGTTGCGCGGTCAATCGGAAGCTTCTGCAAAGTGGTCTGCACGTCAAGTTCCGCCGGCACGACCTGGTCGAGCGTCAGACGCGCGCGCTCGGTGGGGCGCAGCGCCACCGCGTGCCAATCGTAACCTTGCGGGGGCGCATCGACGTGCACGTCAACCTCTTGCGGCGCAAACAGATATTTCTCGCCGGTCAGAAAGCTTGCGATCTTCGCATGCGGCGGGTCGGTCGCAGTGACCGTCACGCCGAAGCCGGGATCGGTGCCGTGTTTGTCGGTTACGATTACCTGCAGCACCGCAACGTTCGGGATAAGCACGGTATGCGTGCGGCCCGTCTCTATTTTGACGTCGTCTTTGGTGATGTTTCCGCCCACGATCGGCAACACCAGCTTGTAGGTGCCCGGCGCAAGTGCGAGCGTCGCTCCCGGACGAATCTCGCCCGCGACTTTGCCGTCCGCGCCGATTACCTGCGCCGCGTTGGAGGCGCCCGCGCCAATCTCGCCCATCACGTCGAGCTTCAAAAGGCCGGGGTCGGCGCCGAGCGCCGCGCGCGTCAGTATCAGGAGCGCGATTATCGCGATTGCGAATGTCTTCAAAGGCGAATTCACAGCTTACGCAGACTACACCGATTGAGTTTGAATTTCCTTTTTCCGGTGAACCAAAAGCGGACAAAATCTTGTAGAGTAAAGCCGTTCGATCCACCTGACCAGATGGAACCGGAGAGCTGAATGCGCGTACCCGATGGAAATCTCGCCCAAGTCTGGGATCGGGGCTTTACAATTGTCGAGAACTTTCTGGATCCCGAGACGCTCGCGGCTGCTCAGGAAGCCTTGTGGGAGATATATCCCAACCCCGAGGATTATTTTAGAGCGCCCGAGGAGCATCCTGAGCTCAGCCGCGGGCAATTTGCCGGATTACGATTGTTTCCTTACGGCTCGTGGGCGCTCAATCGCCTCGCGGTGCATCCCGATCTCGTTGACAGCGCCGAGCGGCTGCTCGGAACTCGTGAGCTGGAAATTTACAAGATCGAGCTGTGGGCCAAGTACTCCGGAGCGATAAATTACGATCAGCCGCATCATCGCGACTTTGGAAATCACAGCCTGGTGGTGCCGCGTGCGGATCGGCAGCACACTCAGATGACGACTTTTATCCTGCTCTCCGACGTGACCGCGCAAGACGCGCCGACCAAGCTGGTACCGCTCGAGTTCACCCGCGAGCTGCCGCTTTCGAAGCGCCTGACGTCATTCGGCAGGCTGTTCGATCATGAAGTCGCGGCCACGGCTTCCGCGGGGAGCCTGCTGATCTACAAGACCGACGTGTTTCATCGCGGCTCCGATTTCACCGGGGTTAACCGCTCGCGTTTCATGATGCTGGTCGATTTTCAGCAGCGCGGATGGCGTTGGCAGGGAAAGATGAGCTGGCCCGATCGTGCGGATATGCCCGGCATGTCTGAGGCGATCGTGCGGATGACTCCGCGCGAGCGCGACCTCTTCGGATGGCCACCGCCGGGAAGCGAATACTGGAACGAACAGACTATCGCGGACGTGGCGGCGCGGTATCCCGCAATGGATATGACGCCATACCTCAAACGTTCACCGGATTGACCTGCGTGAAATCGCGCGGTCCACGTTTACGGACGCGAGCGCTGGCTTGCCCGCGGCGTTGTCGGCGCGTTACAAGGCCGATCGTGAGGTGATGCTGCGATGCCGCGAATAATCGTCGAAAAAAATATCGCCGTGCCGATGCGCGACGGCACCGCGTTGCGCGCCGACCTCTACCGCGCCGATACGCCCGAGAAACTTCCCGTGCTGCTCAACCGCACGCCGTACAACAAGTCGATGCCGATGGTGTACGCGATGACGCTCGACGCGTTTCGTGCCGCCGAGTCCGGCTACAACGTCCTGGTGCAGGATTGCCGCGGCCGCTTCGCATCTGAGGGCGTCTTCAATTGCTTCACCGACGAGGCGCGCGACGGCTACGACACGATCGAGTGGGCCGCGCGCCAGCCGTGGTCCGATGGAAAAGTCGGCACCTACGGCGCGTCGTACATGGGCGCGACGCAGTGGCTCGCCGCGACGCAATCGCCTCCATCTCTCAAGGCGATGGTCCCGTCGATCACCGCGAGCGACTATCACGACGGATGGACTTATCAGGGCGGCGCGTTTGCGCTGTTCTTCAACGTGTCGTGGACGATGGGCGCGCTCGCGCCGGCGCGGCTTTTGCGCGAACGCGAAAATAATCCCGCGGCGACGCCCGAACTTATCCGCACCGTCGGCTCGATCGACACGATGCTCGAAGCGATGAAGCATCGCCCGCTGGCCGAATTTCCGATGTTCCGCGCCGGAGCGCCGTACTTTTTCGACTGGCTGGCGCATCCGTCCTACGACGACTACTGGCGCGCGTTATCGATCGAGGAAAATCACCCGAAGATAAATGTCCCCGCGCTGAATATCGGAGGATGGTACGACATCTTTCAGGGCGGCACGATCCGCAATTACCTGGGGATGAAATCGCGCGGCGCGAGCGACGCGGCGCGCGCAGGACAGCGGCTTATGCTCGGGCCGTGGAACCATGCAGTGCCGTTCGCGAACCTGGTTGGCTCGGTAGATTTCGGCTATCAGACGGGCGCGGTTTCCGCCGATATCGACGGGCAACAACTGCGCTTCTTCGATCAGCATCTGAAGGGCAAGAAGACTGCGCAGGCGTCCGACGCGCGCCTGTTCGTGATGGGAATAAATCAGTGGCGTGATGAACGCGAATGGCCGATTCCCGGCACCGAGATGCGCCGCTATTTCCTGCACAGCCGCGGACGCGCAAACTCCGCTGCGGGTGACGGCGCGCTTTCGACCGATGCGCCGGGAGTCGAACCTGCCGATTCGTTCCTCTACAATCCTCTCGATCCCGCGCCGACCGCGGGCGGCGGTCTATGCTGCTATCCCGCAGCGCTCTCCGGCGGCGCGTTCGATCAAACCGCGGTCGAAGCGCGCTCCGACGTGCTGGTCTATTCGACCGAACCGCTCGCCGAAGATTTGCAAGTGATCGGTCCGATCACGTTGACGCTCTACGCGTCGTCGTCGGCGCCGGACACCGATTTCACCGCGAAGCTGGTCGATCTGGGGCCGTGCGGATTGGCGAAGAATCTGACCGATGGAATTATTCGCGCGCGCTACCGCGAATCGCAGTCGGAAGCGAAGCTGCTTACGCCGGGCAAGGTCGCGGAGTTCAAGATCGATATGTGGAGCACGGCCAACGTGTTCAAGGCGGGTCATCGGATAAGGCTCGAGGTCAGCTCGTCCAACTATCCGCGTTTCGATCCGAACCCGAACACCGGGCACGATCTGTTCACCGACGCCGAGGTGCAACCCGCGATGCAGACGGTTATGCACGACCGCGGCTTCGCGTCGCATCTGACGCTGCCGATCGTTCCCGCGCGCCGATAGCGCGTGAGAGAATCGATACAATTCCGATGAAACTCTCGACGCGCCTTTTCGGGATCACCTACCGCTTCGATACGGTGCGCGAGGTTCTGGCCCGCGCCAACGAGGCGCGCTCCGGCGATGATCTGGCGGGGCTCGCGGCGCGGTCCGAGCGCGAGCGGGTCGCGGCCAAGATGGTGCTGGCCGACCTGACGTTAAATGTCCTGCGCAACAATCCGGTGGTTCCGTACGAGCGCGACGAGGTGACGCGGGTGATCGACGACAGCCTCGACCGCACCGAGTTCGCGCGCCACAAAAATCTCACCGTCGGCGAGCTGCGCGAATGGCTCCTCGACGACGCCACCGCGGGCGAGGATATCGCACGCGCCGGCCGCGGCTTCACCGGCGAGATCGCCGCCGCGGTCGCGAAGCTCTCGTCGAATCTCGATTGCATCACGATCGCCGCCAAGGTCCGCGTCGTGACGCGCGCGCGCACCACGCTCGGGATGCGCGGGCGGCTCTCGACCCGGCTCCAGCCGAACCATCCGCGCGACGATCTGAATGGAATCGCAGCGGCGATCTACGAGGGGCTGTCTTACGGATGCGGCGACGCGCTCATCGGAATAAATCCGTGCATCGATGAGCCCGACAATATCCGCCGTCTGCTCGATCTCACCGCCGGCATAATCGCGCGCACCGGCGTGCCCACGCAGAACTGCGTGCTCGGCCATATCACCACGCAGATTCGCGCGCTCGAGGCTGGAGCGCCGCTCGACATTCTTTTCCAGAGCCTCGCGGGCACCGAAAAAGCCAACGCGGGATTTGGAATCACACTTGCGATGCTGGATGAAGGCGCCGCGGCGGTGCGCGAGCGCGGCGCGCTCGATGCTCCCAACCTTACGTATTTCGAAACCGGGCAGGGCTCCGAGCTTTCCGCCGGCGCGCACGAGGGCGCCGATCAGGTGACGCTCGAAGCGCGATGCTACGGCCTCGCGCGGCGCTACGCTCCGCTGCTGGTCAACACGGTGGTCGGATTTATCGGTCCCGAGTATTTGTATGACGCCAAACAAATCGCGCGCGCCGGGCTCGAGGATCACCTGATGGGCAAGCTGCTCGGCGTGCCGCACGGCGCCGACGCCTGCTACACCAATCACGCGCTCGCCGACCAGAACGATTGCGAAAGCCTGGCGGTGCTGCTGGCCGCCGCGGGATGCAACTACTTCATGGCGCTGCCGATGGGCGACGACGTGATGCTCTCGTACGAGAGCACGAGCTATCACGACGCGGCGGCGCTGCGGCAGGTGCTCAAGCTCCGGCCGGCGCCGGAGTTCGAGCGCTGGTGCGAGCATCGCGGAATCCTGTTCGATGGTCGCCTCACAAAGCGCGCCGGCG
>DATKSB010000217.1:0-24746 GCA_035531855.1 Binataceae bacterium (SeqCode) | reverse complement strand
CCCCGCTCGCATGATGCGCGTCGGCACCGGGCCGAGCCCGGTGCCGACGCGCATCCGTGACGCGGGCGCTGACCGGCGAATCGCCGTCAGCGTCCGCGTCCGGTGATGCCCCAGGCGTCCGCGCGCGGCGCGCGAACGCCTGGGGCGGGGCTCTTCTCCAATCCACCCGGGGAAACTCGCGGACCTCTCGCTCGTCTTAGTTATAATGGAGACAAGTTGCGACGCGTCGTTATCTTCGCGTTCGACCGCCTAATCGATGGCCTTCACGGTTTCGAAAAGCGCCCGCCGGCTCATAGCCCTATCGATCGTCGTGATCGCGATTGCGATCTACTGGATGCGCCCGCGGTCCGACGACGTGAAATATATCACCGGCGCGGTCACGCGCGGCTCCGTAATCCGCGCGGTCAGCGCCACCGGAACTGTGAATCCCGTGATCACCGTCCAGGTCGGCAGCTATGTATCGGGACCGATCCAGGCGCTCTATGCCGATTTCAACACTCCTGTCAAAGCCGGACAGGTGATCGCGAAGATCGATCCGCGCATGTTCGACACCCAGGTGGCACAGGCGAAGGCCGCGCTCGCCAATGCGCAGGCGCAGCTTTTGAAGGACGAGGCCGACCGCACCTACAAAAAACTTTCATACGCGCGCAACCGACGGCTCTTCGACGAGGACGCGGTTTCACTCGACACGGTCGATAGCGACGAGAGCGCCTATCTGCAGGCGAACGCGCAGGTCGCGCTCGACGCCGCCAATATCCAGCAGCAGCAGGCAAACCTGGGCACCGCCGAGGTCAATCTCAACTACACCAATATCGTTTCGCCGGTCGACGGCACCGTGGTGGCCCGCAATGTCGACGTCGGCCAGACGGTCGCCTCAAGCTTTCAGACCCCAACGCTCTTCCTGATCGCAAAGGACCTGACCCAGATGCAGGTCGATACCAACGTCAGCGAGTCCGATATCGGCGACGTCAAGGAGGGCGAGCGGTCGGAATTCAAGGTCGATGCGTTCCAGGATCGGACCTTCGTCGGATCGGTGGCGCAGGTTCGCCAGGCGCCGATCACGGTGCAGAACGTGGTCACCTACGACGTGGTCGTCGACGTGCCGAATCCCGAGTTGCTGCTCAAGCCCGGGATGACCGCCAATGTGACGATAATCACCGCGCGGCGCGACAACGTGATCCGTGCTCCGGTCGAGGCGCTGCGCTTCTCGCCGCCCTCGATGGCGCGTGCGGATCGCACGCAATTGAGCGCCCAGGATCAAAGCGCCGACGCCGCGCGGGTCTGGGAATTGAAGGATGGACAGCCGGTCGCGGTTTCGATCCAGACCGGCCTTGACGACGGAACCTGGGTTGAAGTGCTCAACGGCGGACTCGCTCCCGGCACGCGGGTAATCACCAGCGAGCTGCGCAAGACCGCCTCGGCGGCGAGGCAATCGCCGATGGCGATGCATTTTCCGCATTAGCGCGGGCGCTTCGATGTCGCCAGTAATCGAAATCACCGGGCTCACCAAGACCTACCGGCTGGGCGAGGTCGAGGTGCACGCGCTGCGCGGAATCGACCTCACGATCGAGCACGGCGAGTTCGTCGCGATTATGGGCGCGTCGGGATCGGGCAAGACCACGCTGATGAATATTGTCGGATGCCTCGACCGGCCCGACACCGGAACCTACCTGCTCGAGGGCGTTGACGTGGCGGTGCTTGACGAGGAGAAACTCGCGGCGATTCGGAGCCGGCGGATCGGCTTCGTCTTTCAGAATTTCAACCTGCTCTCGCGCACCAGCGCGATCGAAAACATCGAGCTTCCGCTCTTCTATTCCGGATGGAGCCAGGACAGTGAAAAACGCGCGGCGGAACTGATCGAGATGCTCGGTCTAAGCGGACGCGCGCAAAGCCATCCCAACCAGCTCTCCGGCGGACAGCAGCAGCGCGTCGCGATCGCACGCGCCCTTATCAACCGGCCTGCGATCCTGCTCGCTGACGAGCCGACCGGGAATCTGGATAGCCAGACCTCGGTCGAGTTACTCGAAACTATCCGCCTTCTCAACCGCGAGCAGGGGCTCACGGTGATCGTGGTGACACACGATCCCGATGTCGCGTCATACGCGGACCGCACGGTGACTTTTCGCGATGGGGTGATCGTGTCCGACGACCATCGGCGCGCCTCGGCGCCGCGCGGACCGGCGGCAATCGGCGCGGGTGCTCCCGCGAGCGCGCCGGCCGCGGGCGACGACGCCTGGACGTTCGCCATGATGGCGCTCAGCGCCGCGGCGCGCGCGATCGGACGCAACAAAATGCGCGCGGCGCTGACCATGCTCGGGATATTTATCGGCGTCGCGGCCGTGATCGCGATGGTCGCCGTGGGCGACGGCGCCCGGCTCTCGATCGAGCAGCAGATCGCGAGCCTCGGCACCAACCTGATAATCGTGCTGCCCGGAGCGACCACCGCCAACGGAGTGCACGCCGGCTTCGGCACCAACTCGACGCTCACGGTCGACGACGCGCGTGCGATCCGCAAGCAGGCGCAGGCGGTTTCGAAGGTGAGCTACTTCGATCGCCAGGTGGCGCAGGTGGTCTACGGGAATCAGAACTGGAGCACGCAGATCAACGGTACGACCGCCAATTATATCGAAGTCCGCAACTGGCCGGTCGCCTACGGGCGGAGCTTCACCAACGCCGAGCAGCAGAGCGCCGCGGCGGTCTGCGTGCTCGGCCAGACCGTGGTCGAGAATCTCTTCGGCGCGGACCAGAATCCGCTGGGCGCGATCGTGCGGATCAAGAGCTTTCCGCTGCGGGTTATCGGCGTGCTCACAGTCAAGGGGCAATCGACCTTCGGCCAGGATCAGGACGACGTCGTGCTGATCCCGTTCGCGACCGCCGAGCGCAAGGTGCTGGGCGTCGCGGCCGCCACGCCCGCCGCCACGCCCACCACAACGACCGCGACGCCGGCCAATCCTTCGACGCTCTACAGTTCGGTCGGAGTCTCGGTTTACGGTGCGGATTCAGTGCTGGTGAGTCCGTTCGGGGCGCCGCCCAAAATTTCGGGCGTGGTCAACATGATCTTCACCCAGGCGGCGAGCGCCGATCAGCTCGGCGTGGCGCAAAGCGAGATCGAGGCTGTCCTGCGCCGCCAACATCACATACCGCCCGGCCAGGTCGACGACTTCACCGTGCGCAACCTGAGCGATGTGGCGCAGGCCTCCGAGAGTGCGACGCGGGTGATGACGCTGCTGCTCGCGGCGGTGGCGTCGATTTCGCTCCTGGTCGGCGGCATCGGAATCATGAATATCATGTTGGTATCGGTCACCGAGCGAACGCGTGAAATAGGTATCCGGATGGCGATTGGCGCGCGCCGGCTGCATATCCTGCTGCAGTTCCTGGTCGAGGCGATCATGTTAAGTACGCTCGGCGGAATCGCCGGCGCCGTGCTGGGAATCGCGGTCTCGAAGTTGATCTCGATGCTCGCGGGATGGCCGACCCAGCTCTCGCCGGTCGCGGTGGGCGGGGGCTTTCTGTTCTCGGCGGCGGTGGGCGTTTTCTTCGGCTACTATCCGGCGCGCAAGGCCTCGATGCTGCGTCCGATCGAAGCGCTCCGCTACGAGTAATGCGATCTGCCGCTGACTGGCTATTCGACGGTGACTGATTTCGCGAGATTGCGCGGCTGATCAACGTCGGTCCCGCGGTAGACCGCGATATGATAGGCGAGCAGTTGCAGCGGCACGGTGATCAGCACCGGCATCAGCATCCGGCTGGTCGCCGGAACCTGGATTATCTCCCAGGCGACTTCCTCGAGTTCGGGCGTGCGATAGTCGGTCACCGCGATGATGCGGCCGTTGCGCGATTCGACTTCCTTCAGATTCGAGAGCGTCTTTTCGTAGACGTTGTCGCGCGGGATGATCACGACCACCGGCATCTCTTCGTCGATCAGCGCGATCGGTCCGTGCTTCATCTCGCCGGCCGAGTAACCCTCGGCGTGGATGTATGAAATCTCCTTGAGCTTGAGCGCGCCTTCGAGCGCGACCGGGTAGTTGATGCCGCGGCCTAGGTAGAGGAAATCGCGCGCCTTGCCGTACTTGCGCGCGATCTTCTGAATCTGGCGCTCGCGCTCGAGCACTTCCTTTATCTGGCCCGGAATCGCGAAGGCCGGCTGCAACATCGCCTCGACTTCGCGCTCGCTCAGGCGGCCGAGGCGCGCGGCGGTATGCAGTGCGAACAGGTAGAACGCCTCGATTTGGGTGAGGAAGCACTTGGTGGTGGTGACGCTTATTTCCGGGCCGCATCGCGTGTAGAGCCGCGCGTTGGCCTTGCGCGCGATCGACGAGTCGAGCGTATTGGTGAGCGCGAGCTGATGGCATCCGTGGCGCGCGCCCTCTTCCATCGCGGCCAGCGTGTCGGCGGTCTCGCCCGATTGCGACACCGCGATCATCATCGTGCGCGCGCCGATAGCGGGCTTGCGATAGCGGAATTCGGCTGAGTAATCGACTTCGACGGGCAGGCCGCATAGCTCCTCGATCATGAACTTGCCGATCAGCGACGCGATCCACGAGGCGCCGGCGCTGACGATAACGATCCGATCGATCGATTCCGGTCCGGCCGGCGGCATCAGCTCTTCGTCGAATCTGACCGAGCCCGCGCCCGGCGCCGCGCGTCCGGCGAGCGTATCGATCCAAGCCTGCGGCTGATCGGCGATCTCCTTGCGCAGGTAGTGTTGGAAGCCGGCCTTGGTCGCGGCGACGGCGTCCCATTCGACAATCCGCGGCGGGCGATCGACCGCCAGGCCCTCGAACGTCATCAGGCGAATCGAATCGGCTTTGACTTCGGCGATTTCCCGATCCTCGAGCACGATCGTGTTGCGCGTGTGTTCGAGGATCGCCGGGATGTCCGAGGCGACAAAGTTCTCGCCCTCGCCGATTCCAAGCACCAGCGGCGTCGCAGTTTTGGCGGCGACCAGCGTTTCCGGCTCGGTCTCGGACATTACGACGATCGAGAAGGAGCCTCGCAGTTCGCAGACGATCGCGCGCACCGCGTCGACGAGGCTATCGCCGGCGCCCACGCGCTCTTCGATCAGATGAGAGATCAGTTCGGTGTCGGTCTGGGAACGGAGCTTGTGGCCGCGGCCAACCAGCGCCGCGCGCAGTTCCACGTAGTTCTCGATAATCCCGTTATGAATCACGGCGACCGGGCCGGCCTTGTGCGGATGAGCGTTTTCCTCGGACGGGCGCCCGTGCGTCGCCCATCGGGTATGGCCGATTCCGATCGGCGCGTGGAGCGGATCGTCGCCGTCGAGCGCGCGGCGCAGATTTTCGAGCTTACCGGCCGCGCGACGGATTTCGAGCTGTCCGTCTACGCCGAGCGTGGCAATTCCGGCCGAGTCGTAGCCGCGATATTCGAGCCGCGTGAGTCCGTCGATCAGGATCGGCACCGCGTCGCGCCGCCCCACGTATCCGATTATTCCGCACATCGTGTGTTGTCCCCGTCTCCGTCCGTCCTTGTCCGCGCGGCCTTAGTCCTGATGCGAATCGCGCTTGGCGCCCGCGTGGCGGCGATGCCACTCGGCGGTCCACCCGGGCCTCTGGCGCTGCGGATGATGCGACATCGCGAGCGCGCCGTCGGGCACCTCGCGCAATATGGTCGAGCCCGAGGCGACGTAGACGTCGTCGCCCACCTTGACCGGCGCGACGAGCTGCGTATCGCATCCGACCATGCATCGGCTGCCGATCTCGGTGTGATGCTTGTCGTAGCCGTCGTAGTTCACCGTGATTACGCCGCATCCGATGTTGGTATCGGAACCGATCGTCGCGTCGCCGAGATAACTCAGATGGCTCGCCTTGGTGCCGCTGCCGATGCGCGCCTTTTTGGTCTCGACGAAGTTGCCGATGCGGTTGTGGCCTTCGAGCCAGGTGCCGAGGCGCAGGTTGGCGAACGGTCCGACCTCGCAGTCCGGTCCGATATGGCATTCCTCGGCGCGCACACCGAGTTTCAGAAATGAACCATTGCCGATTTCGACGTCGCGCAGATATGCGGTGCCCTCGATCCGCACGCCCGCGCCGATTCGGCATCGGCCGACAATCTGGACGTTGGGTCCGATTACGGTGTCGGCGCCGATCTCGGCCTCGTCGGCGATATAAGCGGTGGCGGGATCGATAAACGTCACGCCCGCGGCCATCAGACGCTGGTTCGTGCCGCGACGGATTTCAGCTTCCATCTCCGCAAGCTCCTCGCGTGAGTTGATACCGGCGAACTCCGCGGCTGCCGCGGCTCGCAATGCTTCGACCGCGCGGCCCATCGAGCGCGCGATCGCAACGATATCGGTGAGATAAAATTCGCCCTGCGCATTGTCGGCACGCAGCCTCGCGAGCGCCTCACGCAGGACCGGCGCGCGGGCAATATAGACGCCGGCGTTGATCTCACGGATCGCGCGCTCGGCGGCACTCGCGTCGCGCGCCTCGACGATCGCGCGCACTGCGCCGGCGGCGTCGCGCACCACGCGTCCGTAGGCGCCCGGCTCTTCGAGCTCGACACTGGCGAGCGATATATCGGCGCGCGCGCGGCGATGCGCATCGAGCAACCGCGCCAGCGTTTCGACGCGCATCCGCGGCATGTCGCCGTTGATTATAAGAATGTCGGAAGACGCGCGCGCGCCGAGCGCCTCGAGTCCAAACCGCGCCGCGTCGCCGGTGCCGCGCTGGGGACTCTGCACGCCAAAGCTAAGCTCGCGATCTGGACACGCGCGGCGCGCCGCCTCGGCAACCTCGTCCGCCTGATGGCCGACGACGATGGCGATCGCGGCGGGATCGAGCCCGGCAACCGCGCGGACGACGCGCGCGATCATCGGCGCGCCGCCGATCTCGTGCAGCACTTTGGCGCGGCCCGATCGCATCCGCGTGCCAAGTCCCGCCGCCAGGATTATTGCTGCAAGCTCGTTATCCATCCGTTATCGACGCCCGCCCGTGCCGCGATTATCCTCGCTTTTTGAACAGCGCCTCGAGCCCGTCGCGAGCGTTTTGTCCGTTCGGTTCCGGCCTGGCCGCGCCTGCGGATACGGTTGCGCCCGCATTTGCCGCAGCGGAATTTTTGGCCGCCAGACGGACCGTGAAATACTCACAAAAGTTGGTCCGCTCCTTATCGGCCACCCGTTCGACTATCGTCTCGCGGCATTGGTTGGAGAGCGCGGGATCGTAAAGATCGCAGTTGCGGCAGACATGGAGCGCGCTGTCGCATCGCGGGCATCGGTCGCGAAATCCGATCCGCTCGACGGACGCGATCTCAGTGGAGCATTTCCAGCATCTCATGGGTGAAACGGCCGAGCGCCGCAACGTCGAAATATCCGGGCTTTGCCATTTTCGGCGGCGCGTTTGTCGGCTTCCATCCTTTTGCGTCTCACGGCTGCTTGTTAGCATAGCGTCGCAGTGGGGCGGGATCGATGCTGGCGGAGATAGAGAATTTTGCAGGGGCTTTGGGCAAGGCGTCACGCGCGGCGGACAATACGGTGAAGGGTTATCGCCGCGACCTCGAAGACATGCGGCGCTTTCTCCTCGAGCGGCGGTTGGCGCTCAAGGTTGGCGCCGAGGACGAGATCGATACGGACGCGATTGACGCCGACCATATTCGAGGCTATCTCGCCAACACGATGAAGCGCGCGCGCCGGAGCACCGTGCAGCGCCGCCTGTTTGCGATCAAGGCGTTTTTCCGCTGGCGCGAGGCCATTAGCGGCGCCGTCTCACCAGCCCG
This sequence comes from Binataceae bacterium (SeqCode), assembly GCA_035531855.1. Lineage (GTDB taxonomy): Bacteria > Desulfobacterota > Binatia > Binatales > Binataceae > JBARDN01. The sequence continues at coordinate 17,018 of DATKSB010000217.1, read as the reverse complement.
CGAGCTTCGCGCGCTCAAGGTCGATCGCCGGCTGCCCGTCGTGTTGGCCGAAGACGACGTCGCGAGGCTGGTCCAAAGTGACGCGTCGGAAAAAGGCGCCGTGGCGATGACGCGCGATCGCGCGATCATGGAAGTTCTCTACTCCTCGGGCCTGCGCGTCGGCGAACTGGTTGGGCTCAATTGGCGCGATATCGACGAGGACGCGGGCATGGTCCTGGTGCGCGCGGGCAAGGGCAACAAGGATCGCATGGTACCAATTGGAGAACCGGCGCTCGACGCGCTCGACCAATGGCGTCGCGCGATGCCGGTCGGGTGGGATTGGAACGGTCCGGTGATTACCAACCTGCGCGGAGGCCGGCTGAGTGCGCGCAGCGTCGAAATGATGGTCGCGCGGCGGCTCGAAAAGGCAGGGATCGCAGTGCATCTGACGCCGCACGGCCTTCGTCATTGTTTCGCCACGCATCTGCTGAACGCGGGCGCCGACCTGCGCGCGATACAGGAGATGCTGGGCCATTCGAGTCTTGCGACCACTCAGCGCTACACTCATGTCAGCGCCAAGCGCCTGACCGAGGTTTATCGCCGTGCCCATCCCCGAGCCTGACAGTTCAATGACGTTTCATGCGACAACAATTCTATGCGTGCGCCACGGCGGACGCGTCGTGATGGTGGGGGACGGGCAGGTCAGCGTTGGCCAGACCATCATGAAGCACAACGCGCGCAAGGTGCGCCGCCTGCATAACGACGCCGTGGTGTCCGGATTCGCCGGGTCGACCGCCGACGCGCTCACGCTGTTCGAGAAATTCGAGGGCAAGCTTCAGGAGTTCAATGGAAACCTGCGGCGCGCCGCAGTCGAGATGGCGAAAGACTGGCGAACCGATCGCGTGCTCAGGCGGCTCGAGGCGATGCTGATCGTTGCCGACCGCGAAAGCTCGCTCCTGATTTCCGGCATGGGCGACGTGATCGAGCCCGATGACGGGTTGCTCGCGATCGGATCGGGCGGCAATTTCGCGCTGGCGGCGGCGCGTGCGATGGTCCGGCGCGCGCCAGAAATGAGCGCGAGAGAGATCGCGGAGGAAGCGATGAAAATCGCGGCCGAACTCTGCGTATACACCAACGACAGGTTTATAATCGAAGAGTTGTAGGACGCGCCGCCGCGGATCCGGATATTCGGATCGCGAAGTCCCGATGGCGGCGCGCAAAGCTAGATGGACGTACCTAACGTGATGACGCCGCGCGAGATCGTTTCCGAACTCGACCGCTACATTGTCGGCCAAAACGAGGCCAAGCGCGCGGTCGCGATCGCGCTGCGCAACCGCTGGCGCCGACAGCATGTCGCGCCCGAGCTGCGCGACGAAATCGCGCCCAAGAATATCCTCATGATTGGACCCACCGGTGTCGGCAAGACCGAGATCGCACGCCGGCTGGCCAAGCTCGCCGACGCGCCGTTCGTCAAGGTCGAGGCGTCACGCTACACCGAAGTCGGTTACGTCGGCCGCGACGTTGAATCGATGGTCCGCGACCTGGCTGAAGTCGCGGTCAAGATGGTGCGCGACGAGGAGCGCGCGCGGGTCGCGATCAACGCGCGCGAGGCCGCCGAGGAGCGCCTGCTCGACATCCTCTATCCGCCGCCGGCAAAGGTGCGCCGTCCGGTCGGAGTCACCGCCGAAGGGCAGGTCCATATCGAAGGCGACGCGCACGCCGACACTCGCGAGAAGCTGCGCAAGCTGCTCCGGCAGGGACGCCTCGACGATCGCGAGGTCGAGATCGAAGTCACCACGCAGGGCGGTCCCGCGGTCGAGGTGTTGATGCCGCAGGGGATGGAGGAGATGGGCGTCAACATGCGCGATCTGTTCAGCCAGTTCATGCCGAAAAAGACCAAGCGGCAGAAGGCCAAGGTGCCAGAGGCGCTCGAACTGCTGACTCAGGAAGAGGCGGCGCGGCTGGTCGATATGGAAAAAGTCGCCCGCGACGCAATCCAGCGCGCCGAGCAGTCGGGGATCATTTTCATCGACGAGATCGACAAAATCGCCGGCCGCGACGCTAACCATGGCCCCGACGTCTCGCGCCAGGGCGTCCAGCGCGATCTGCTTCCGATCGTCGAAGGCGCCACGGTCAACACCAAGTACGGCGCCGTCCGCACCGACCATGTCCTGTTCGTCGCCTCGGGCGCGTTCCACACCTCGAAGCCCTCCGATCTTATCCCGGAGTTCCAGGGCCGCTTTCCGATCCGGGTCGAGTTGAAGGCGCTCAGCCGCGAGGATTTCATCCGAATCCTGGTCGAGCCCGAAAATTCACTGACCCGGCAGTACGTGGCGCTGATGGCGACTGAGAGCGTGCGGATAACCTTCACCGAAGACGCGGTCGCGGCAGTCGCCGAAATTGCCGCGCAGGTCAACGCGCGCTCGGAAAATATTGGTGCCCGCCGCCTCCATACCGTGCTCGAACGGCTGCTCGAAGACCTGTCATTCAGCGCGCCGGAATTGACCGAGCGCGACGTCAGGATCGATAGCATCTACGTGCACACGCGGCTCGATCCGATTCTCAGCAACGAGGATCTGTCGCGTTACATTCTCTGAGAAACCGGCGGCGTGCGCGGCCCGCAACCTGACCCGCTCGCGGAGGAAGAATTGCCAGACGCAAACGAGAAGGCGTCGGCGCTGATCGCCGCGCTGCCCTATATCCAGCGCTATCGCGGCGCGACCTTCGTTATCAAGTACGGCGGCCATGCGATGGAGTCGGCGGAACTGCGCGACGGTTTCGCCCGCGACGTCGTGACGCTGTACGCGCTCGGAATCCATCCGGTGATCGTTCACGGCGGCGGCCCGCAGATCAATCAGATGATCGAGCGCCTCGGACTCAAGTCGAGCTTCGTGCGCGGGATGCGCGTGACCGACGCCGCCACCATGGAAGCGGTCGAGATGGTGCTGCTCAGGATCAACAAGGAGATCACGACGCGGGTCTCCGGATGCGGCGGGCGCGGCGTCGGACTCTCCGGCAAGGACGGCGAACTTCTGATCGCGCGCCGGATGGAGATTACGGCCGCAGGCGAGGACGGCAAGCCCGTCAAAATCGATATCGGATTAGTGGGCGAGGTCGCCGAGGTGAATCCGCGCGTGGTGCGCTCGCTCCTCGAAGCGGATTTTATCCCGGTGATTGCGCCGGTCGGCTACGGCCGCGACGGTCAGACCTACAATATCAACGCCGATGTGGCCGCGGGCGATATCGCCGGCGCGCTCTCAGCCGAGAAACTCGTCCTGCTGACCGACGTCGAGGGCGTAAGGGGCCGCGACGGTAACCTCATTGCGACCCTGACCGCTGCCGAGGCGAAGCGGTTGATCGATTCGGGCGATATCAGCGCCGGCATGATCCCCAAGGTCGAATGTTGCCTCGCCGCGCTCCGGGCTGGCGTCGCCGAGACTCGTGTTATCGATGGCCGCACGCCGCACTCGATTCTGCTGGAGATTTTCACTGCGACGGGCGCCGGTACGCAGGTGATCAACGGGTAGAAGCCTACACCGCACCCCTAAAGTCACCGCGCGCTAGAATTTTTCTCATCGAAGCGAGGTGGCTCCGGCAGCATGAGACCCTTGCATCCGCTGTGCGCGAGCATCGCCGCGCGATTGTACAGCGCGACTTTTTTCCCCTCGCATCCGATCACGGCGGGCGCTGGATTCAGGATCGGAACGACGCGCGCGAGATCGCGCCGATCGATCACCAGCACGAAACATCCCCCGGACGTTCCCCACATCCCTGCCATCGCCGCGTCGTTGCGGATAAAGCTTGCCGCAGCGTCGGCCGAATCGCCGAACGGCGCGAGTTCGCCGCGATATCCCACCAGCGCCTCGCGATGCCTCGTGTAGAAGGGGATCGTCTGTTCGAAATGCACGTACGACGCGAGCGTGCATCCGGGCGCCAGATACGGGCGGATCGCGAGCGCGAGGTTGCGATAGGTGTTGCGCGAGATCATGTCAGTGCGCGCCTTCATCGCCGCGCCGAACGCGACCATCGTGCCAAGAACGATCGCCGCTATCGCGATGCCGCCGCCATATCCGATCCGGATCGCCGCCAGCGCAAGCGCCGCTCCGATCAGCGGTCCAATCGCGACGCCAATCGCATCCGCACCGAGACCGGGACCGAGCCGCTGACCCGCAAATCCAACCGCGATTACCGTGCCCAGCGCGATCGCCGCGCAAATCCCCGCCAGCGTGCTTATCCGCTGCCGGCGAAACTCAGGTCTCAGCGCTCGCAACGCGTCGAGCCCGCGCCCGGCCAGGATCGCGAGCGGCGGAAGTCCCGGCAACACATATGACCCGAGCTTCGATCGCGGAATCGAAAAAAACATCAACACGAAGCCGGCCCATATCAGAAGAAAGCGCAGCGCGCTCTGCCGCATGGCCGTATCCGCCGTTCGGTCGCGGCGTATCGCCAGGACGCCCGCAGGAGCGAAATAGATCCACGGCCACGTGCCCGCAATCGCAACCACGAACAGGAAGTAAGGGCCCCAGTCGTGTTCGGTGCTGCTGAGATAGCGCTCGAGATGCTCGTGGACCAGGAAAAAACTGAGAAAGCCGGGATTTTGTATCGCCGCCGCGGCGAACCAGGGAATCACGATCAGCCCGCCAACCGCGACGAGCATGAGCCACGGGATCGCGGCGATATCCCGGAGCCGCCGCTCGGCCATTAGATGGACCGCCCCGATTCCGCCGCCCAGCACCAATGCGACCGGTCCCTTGGTGAGCGTGCCGAACGCGAGCGCCATCGCGGCGAGGATCATCCAGCGCCGGCCCGCGCCCGCCCTGAACGAGGGCGATCGCGCCGCCGCGAAATAACATCCGAGGCCCGCGGTGACGAAGAACGCCAGCGCCGGATCGATCGTGGCGAAGCGGGCGAAGCCGAAAAAGAGCGGGCTCAGCGCGAGCGCCATCGCTGCGAGCACGCCGCTCGCCGCGCCGAACATCGCCTCGGCGATCGCTTCGGTAATCGCAACCTCGCCCGCGCTGAAGATCGCGGCCGGCAGCCGCGCCCCGAACTCGTTGGCGCCCAGTGCTTTCATCGCTATCGCCGTGGTCCAATAGACCAGCGGCGGCTTCTCGAAGTAGCGCACCCAATCGTCGCGCGGCGTCACGTAGTCGCCGCTCACGATCATCTCGCGCGGAATTTCCGCGTAGCGCCCTTCGTCGGGCTCCCACAACGGCGGACGCCCGAGCCCGGCCATGTAGGCAATCGCCGCGATCACGCCGCACAGGATCGCCCGGCGCCGTCCGCTCGACGCCATCCGCGCCCCGATTGCGCGAAGCCCCGCCCGGCGCCCGTCATCCGATCCGCCGGCGGCGATTGCGTTACGCTCGCCCACTCCTCAGGCGTGTGCCGCGTATTGCGCGGCTTGATCGATAAAGGCCCGATGCCACAGTTCGAGCATCAGCAGGTTCCACAATAGATACTGCCACTGGCGCCGCCCCTTGGTGTGTTCCTCGATCAGCAGTTCGATATAGCCGCGGTTGAAGTAGCCGCGGCTGCTCGATCGCGCGTCGAGCAGATGATCGCGCAGGTAGCCGCCCATCTTCTCGCCGCGAAACCAATGGTCGAGCGGCACGCCGAAGCCCATCTTGCGCCGAAACAGGATTTCGTCGGGCAAAATTCCGCGCAGCGCTTTCTTGAGGCTGAGCTTGCGTGTGATGGTGTTCATCTTGAGCCTCGCGGGGAGCCGCGCGACGAATTCCATGAACTCCTGATCGAGCATCGGCGAGCGCGTTTCCAGTCCGTACGACATCGCCGCGATATCGAATTTTACCAGCAGATCGTCAGGCAGGTAGAGGTTCACGTCAACGTTCAGCATCGAGTCGATTGTGCCGCGCACGCCCCGCGCACTCTGCAACGCATGAACGCAGTCTTCGGGCGCCGACAGATCGACTTCGCGCGCGAATTCGGGGCTGTAAAGCGCCTCGCGATGGAACCGGTTCGCCTGCGTCAGCAACGAGGCGTAGGCGTCGCGCGGATCGATCCGGAACGTCTCGGGTAGCACCTGGCGATGGCGTTTGAGCCGGCCGGCCGGCCCGAACAGCCGAAAGAGCATCGCCATCACGTGCCCTATCGACTGGCGCCCCGCGGCCGGCATCCAGCCGACGTAGCTCGCCAGCAGCATCACCGAATGGCGCACGTAGCCGGCGAAGTTTTCGTCGCCCCCGTCGCCGTTGAGCGCGACCGTCACCTGCTCGCGCGCCATCTTGCACAGATAGAGCGTCGGGAGCGCCGACGGATCCGCGAAGGGCTCGTTGTAATGCCATACCAGCCGGTCGATTATCTCGAGCGCGTCGGGCTCGATCTGGAGTTCGTGATGTTCGGTGTGGAAGCGCTCTGCGATCATCCGCGCGTAGACGGTTTCGTCATAGTCCTTCTCGCGGAAGCCGATCGAGAAAGTCTTGATCGGGCGGCTCGAATGGCGGGTCATCAGCGCGACCACCGCGCTCGAATCGATTCCGCCGCTCAATAGCGCTCCGATCGGAACGTCGCTCACCATCCGCAGTTTCACCGCCTCGCTTAAGCGCCGCACGATCTCTTCGCGCGCCTCGGCCGGCCCTATCTTGAGCTTGGGCAGATAGTCCAACTGCCAGTAGCGTTTCACCTCGACTCGGCCGTCGCGCAGGGTCAGGAAATGGCCGGCCGGAAGCTTGTTGATTCCGCGAAACGCGCTCAGTGGACCTGGCACATAGCCGAAGGCGAGATATAGATTGAGCGCCGCCGGATCGGCCGCCGCCTCGACCCCCGGATAGGCCAGGATCGCCTTGGGCTCCGACCCGAAAATCAGATGCCGCCCGTTCCACAGGTAGAACAGCGGCTTCTTGCCCACCCGATCGCGCGCCATGAACAGCGTGCGCCGGCGCTGATCCCAGATCGCAAAGGCGAACATGCCGCGCAGCCGCCCAAGGCATTCCTCGCCCAGCTCCTCGTACAGATGCAGTATCACTTCGGTGTCGGTCAGCGAGCGAAATCGATGTCCTCGTTCGATTAGCCACTCGCGATGCTCCGCGAAGTTGTAGATTTCGCCGTTGTAGACAATCCACAGCGTGCCGTCTTCGTTGCTCATCGGCTGGCGCCCCTCGGGCCGCAGGTCGATGATCGACAACCGCCGATGGCCCAGCGCGGCGCCCGGTGCCAGATAGCGGCCGGCGTCGTCGGGTCCGCGATGGTGCAGCGTTTCCCGCATCCGATCGATCGCGGAAGGATCGAAGCGCTCTTCAGGCGAGACGCTGATTATTCCGCAGATTCCGCACATGGTTCCGGATGCTCGCCGCCAGCCGTGCCGCACGCGCTCAGGACGGAGTTCTCGCTACGCTCTCGACGCCGCTCGATCAATGCCCGGCTCCCGGCGACCGCCGCGGCTCGGGCGCGCGGACATTCAACAGCGCCAGGTACGTATCGTCGTACGGAGCATTAAGTTTGAGACTCATATTTGGAAGCTGCCCTTTCTCCTTCTCCCACAATTCTCCCGGCACGATTACATAACCCGCCGGCGCGGCTGCAAGCGAGGTCGCAAGCGGCGGCGCGTCACGCCGCATGTAGAAGATCAACGGCTCGACCGGCGTGTTCATCCCGAAGATGTGGAGCGGAGCGCCGATTTCCACCGCCCGTGCTATCTCGCCGGCCGCCCTCCGCATCGAGTCGCGCTGCATGATTGGGACCTTCTCGCCCGCGATCGATTCTATCGGCCATGCCAGCGCCTCGCGCATCGAAAGCTTACCGCCGCAGTCGCGCACCTCATACCACGGGATGAAAAAAAAGTTGACCACGATCATCACCGCGCACACCGCGATCACCGCGCCACCCGCGATCGCACCGGTCCGCGCCGGAGCGCGGCGCACTATCCACCACGCGATCAGGAACGACGAGGCCGGCCACATCGGCAGCAGATAGGCCTTGCGCTTGTAAGCCGCGAGCTCGAAAAAAACGATCGTGACGATCCAGAAGATCGCAAAGAGCCGCGCGCACCTATCGCCGCGGCGATCCGCCTCGCCGCGGTCCGCGATTTCATCAGTATCCTTTCGCGCGAGCGCCGCGAACACCGCGAACGGAGCGATCAGGCTGAGCGGTCCCGAGTTCAAAAGGAGCGGCTGCACGTAGTAGCCGATCGGCATGTGGCCCAGCGCGCCAAGGAAGCGCGAGAAATTCTCGCTTACGATCTGGCGATCGAGAAACGCGTAGCGCCGTCCGATCAGGCAGGCCAGATACCAGCTCGAAGCGAGCGCCACACCAAGCGCAATCGGCCCCGGCTTCAGGATGTCGCGGAGTAAATCCCACCGCCGCCCGGTAATCAGGTAGAGCCCGATTGCGGCGCCGGGTATCATCGCGCCGACCGGCCCCTTCGCCAGCACGCCCAATCCCAGCGCCGCCGCGATCAGATAATGCAGCGCAATGCGCCGCGCATCGGTGCGCGCGGGCGATCCGCTCAGTCGCGGCGCCGCCGCAAAGAGCCACCACGCGAACGCGCTTAGCGCGAGGGTCTCGAAGAACGTGAGCGTCATATCGACTCTGCCGATTCGCCCCTGGCTCACGTATTCGTACGACGCCGCCATCGCAAGCCCCGCGATAATCGCGCCGCGCCCTCCCAGCACCGCCATCGCGAGCGCGCCGATCAATACCGCGCCCGCCGTCGCGTAAAGCGCCGACGGAAGCCGCAGGCTGAACGTGCTGACCACCCGCTGATCGAGCAGATAGCCGAGCGCCGCCGCCGTCCAATGAAAGAGCGGCGGCTTGTACATCGCTTCAGTGCCGTTATCCAAAGGAAACAGCAGCTTTCCGTGCTCGACCATCTGCTGCACGAATACCGCCTCGACCCCTTCATTGACGCCGCAGACGTCGGCGGCGCCGGCGCGATCGAGTGTCATGAACGCCATCAGCAGGCCAATCGCGAGCACGATCAACCGATCGCGCGCGCGCATCGCACGCTCCGTATCAGTGCCGCTCACGCCTCGCCCGCGGACGATTGAGCCGCGCCGCTTGCGGCCGCGGCGATCGCCGCCGGCGTGCGCTCTGCGATCATCGGAGTGGGCTCCGGCTGGACGATCCGTTTCAGCAGAAGCATCGGCGCGGTGCCGTCGATCTCGGTCGGATTACTGCGCATCGCAATGATAAAATCCTGCGTCAGGCCCGGTGCCAGGCGAAGCATGTCCTCGGGACAGATCACGTAGTCGTAGTCGGTCGCGTCCGCCGCCAGCGCGCTCGGAATATCGCGCCGCCCGTAAAACAAGACGTCGTAGTTGAGCGATCCCACATTTGCGACCGTGCTGTTATCAACCATCCGCATCGCCTCATAGGTGAAGCGCTTGAGCGACAGCGCATTGGCGATCGCCGGCACGATTACCAGATGCGAGGCCAGGATCACGCAGCAGGCCGCCCCGAACCATCCGATGGCGAATTTACCCGGCGTCGCCGGGCCGCGCCTCATCCAGTGGCCGCACGCTATCAGCGCGGCCATTATCATCACGCTCGAAAAGGCGCGCGCCCGCAATTCCGCCTTGAGCGACGGAACGAAGGCTGGCGCCATCACGCCGAAGCGCGCGAACAGATCGTAAATGGCCGGCGCGCCCATCAGGCGCACCATCAAACAACCAACCAGTCCAAGTACTCCCGCCGCGATCACAAACCACGCGCATCCGCGCGTCACCACTCCAATCCAGCTTCGCACCGTCTGCGGCTCGGCGATAAACGCGCTGAGCGCGAGACCGGTCATCGCGGCCAGCGCCGGATAGAGTTCAAGCAGGTAGATCCCGCGTTTGCTCTGCGGCAGAGTGTAGAAGACGAATACTGTCGCGAGCCAGATGATCAGGTAGCTCAAGCGCCGATCGAGCCACGCGCGCCCGCGAATGAAATATCGCGCGCCGAACGGCAGGATTATCGACCACGGCAGAAATCCGCCAATCAGCGCGAGCACCATGTAGTAAAATGAATGCGCGTGCGGCTCCCGATAGGCGTGCGTCGGGATAAGCCGGTAGAGATTCTCCTCGAGAATCTGCACCCGCACGAACGCCATTCCGCCCGCCGCCGTCGCCGCCAGATACCATCCGCCGCCCACCAGCGCGATCAGCGAACAGCCCTTGACCACTTTGAGCTCGCGGATCAGTCCCCAATTACCCTGCGTCGCGATCCATATCAGCGCCGCCAGCACCGGCAGCGCCGCGCCGATCGGACCCTTGCTCAGCGTCGCCGCCGTCAGCGCGAAGTAAAAGAGCATCCGCCGCCGCGTCAACCCCTCCGCCATCAGCAGGAACTCGAAAAACGCCAGCTCCATGAAAAACGTCAGCGTCATGTCGATTCGCGCCGCCGTGCCCGCCTGCTGAAACTGGATCGTGGTCGCAAGAATAAGCGCCGACAGGATCGCGGTCCGCGCGTCGAACAGCCGCCGCACGTAGTGATAGCAGAGCAGTATCGCCCCCACCGCCAGCATCCCGTTGGGCAGCCGCACCGTCCATTCATTCACCCGCCCCGCGACGATCGAGACCAGCGCGCCCAGCCAGTACATCATCGGCGGCTTCCACGGCAGATCGATTCCCGGCTGGGTCGGCAAGATCCATCCCCCGCCGTGGATTATGTCGAACACCCGGATCGCCTCGCGCGGCTCCCCTTTGGTATATATCGGGTATGAACCGAGTCCGATAATCAGAATCAAAGTGCCAATGGCTATCAGAAACGGAATGCACGCTCCCGACCCGATTAGACGGTCCAACTGCGCGAGGATCGGGTCGGCGCCCGGATGCGGGTCGGAAACCGGGCTTTTGTCCACAGCCAAATCGATTTCCGCGCTGGCGCTGTTGGTTTGCGGGGTTCGTGGAGACATTACGGACCAGCTTATCTCGGCCTCGTGACTTCGTATCGCCTGATGTTCGTGGCGGGTACAGATGCGACAGGTGGCCGGGCAAGTTTTCCAGCGAGGTAAGTTATCAGAGGCAGTGTGTAATCCATAGCCACTGCGGCGTTCAACCGGTCAGCGGATTTACGCCCGCCGCTGCGAATTCGGGGCGCCACGGTGCAGGATTCATCGCGATGTTTCGCGTTCGTTAGCGATGCGGGTGGAGCATTCACTGCCTCATGTGGCATAAAATAGGTTGGATTATGTCCACGCGCCTTCTGCGGCGGCGTGGCCTTAGGAGAACCGGGGCTTTCGGGAGATGCGATGAATAATGTCGAGATCATCGAGCTGGCTCATCAGAATCTGATCAACACCTACGGCTGCGCGCCTATCGCATTCGTGCGCGGCACCGGCGCGTACCTCTACGACGCCGACGGCAATCGTTACCTGGATTTCTTCTGCGGCCTCGCCGTCACCAGCCTCGGCCACGGCTATCCGCGCGTCGTCCGCGCGATCCGCGATCAGGCCGAAAAGCTCACGCACGTCTCCAACGTGTTTCATACCGAGCCGACTGCGCGCCTCGCCGCCCGCCTGTGCGCCGCATTCGGCGACGGCCGCGTGTTCCTGGCCAACTCGGGCGCCGAGGCCAACGAGGCCGCGATCAAGCTCGCGCGCCGATGGGGTCACGATCGCGGCGAAGGCCGTTACGGCATCATCTCGACTCAGGGCTCGTTCCATGGCCGCACACTCGGCACGCTCAGCGCCACCGGCCAGGAAAAGTATCACGTCGGATTTCAGCCGCTCGTGCCCGGCTTCAGGCAGGTTCCGTTCGACGATGTCGAAGCGCTGCGCGCCGCAGTTCAAAGCGACACGGTCGCGATCATGCTCGAGCCCATCCAGGGCGAGGGCGGCGTCGTGATGCCGCGGCCCGACTACCTCAAGCGGGTGCGCGAGTTGTGCGATCGCGAAAACCTGCTGCTCATCCTCGACGAGGTCCAGACCGGAATCGGACGCACCGGCAAACTTTTCTGTTGGCAGCATTGCGGCGTCAAGCCCGACATCATGACGCTTGCCAAGGCGCTCGGCGGCGGATTGCCGATCGGCGCGATGGTTGCGCGCTCGGACATCGCCTTGAGCCTCACGCCCGGTAGCCACGGCTCGACCTTCGGCGGCAACCCGGTCGCCTGCGCCGCCGCGCTCGGCGTGCTCGACGCGCTCGAAAACGACGCCGTGATGGAAAACGCAACCGCCATCGGCGAACACCTGCTCAACCGCTTGCGCGAGTTCGCCCGCGGCTCCAGCAAAGTCGTCGAGGTCCGCGGCCAGGGAATGATCATCGGCGTGGTGATGCGCGACGAGGCTCGCAGCGTCGCCGAGGCCTGTCTCAACGAACGGCTGATCGTGAATGCCACGGCGGAAAAGGTCTTGCGCCTGCTGCCTCCGCTGACGCTCACCCGTGAAGAGGCCGACGCCGGCCTCGCAATCATCGAGCGTGCGCTGAAGGGTGCTGCGTGAGAGCGACCGCGTCGCGCAAGGTTCGTCCGGCCCGCGCCGTGCCCGCGCCCACTGGAATCGGCACGCCTGTGGTCAAGCGCGACCTCCTCGACCTCGCATCGCTCTCCGCCTCCGAACTGGACGGACTGCTCGATCTGGCGGCCCGGCTCAAAGCCGAGCACAAGGCCGGAATCGAGCATCCCCATCTCCGCGGCCGCACGCTCGCGATGATCTTCGAGAAACCTTCGCTGCGCACCCGAATCACCTTCGAGACCGGCATGACGCAACTCGGCGGTCACGCGATCCATCTCGCGTCGCAGGACATCGGAATCGGCGCGCGCGAATCGGTCAAGGATGTCGCACGCAATCTCTCGCGATGGGTCAGCCTGATCATGATCCGGACCTTCGCGCATTCCGTATGCGTCGAGCTTGCGCGCGAATCCACCGTTCCAGTGATCAACGGACTCACCGATTTACTCCATCCATGCCAGCTCCTAGCCGACCTTTTGACACTCAAAGAGCGCTTCGGTGATTTAAATCGCCTCAAGATCGCTTTCATCGGCGACGGCTTCAACCTCGCGCAAAGCTGGATCGAAGCCGCCGCAATCCTCCACTTCGAACTCGCGATCGCCTGTCCCAAGGGCTACCAGCCGCGCCCCGAATTCGTCGCTCTGATGCGCCGCGAGAAACTTGGCATGCTCACGACCGATCCCGACCTGGCGGTCGCCGGCGCCGACGCCGTCTACACTGACACGTGGACTTCGATGGGCCAGGAGAAAGAGGCTACGCGAAGGCGGCGCGACTTTCGTGATTTCCAGGTCAACGCCGTTCTGATGCGCCGCGCGAAGCCCGGTGCCGTCGCGATGCATTGTCTGCCCGCCCATCGCGGCGAGGAGATCACCGATGACGTTCTGGACGGTCCGGATTCGGTCGTGCTCGATCAGGCCGAGAACCGCCTGCATGCGCAAAAGGCCGTGATGCTGTGGCTGCTGCGCCCGGAGATGCTGACGGCCCGACCCGTCAGGGCTTAAGAACCGCTCCCGGATTCCATAGAATACAATCGTGGCTGTCGAGAAAATCAAAAAAATCGTGCTCGCCTACTCCGGCGGACTCGATACCTCCGTCATCCTGCGATGGATTCGCGACTTCTACCAATGTGAAGTAGTCGCCTATTGCGCCGACGTTGGCCAGGCCGAAGAGACCGAAGGCCTCGAGCGCAAGGCGCTCTCGACCGGCGCGAGCAAGCTTTATCTCGAAGATTTGCGCGAGGAGTTCGCCCGCGATTTCGTCTTTCCGATGTTGCGCGCCAATGCCGTCTATGAAGGCTACTATCTGCTCGGCACCTCGATCGCCCGGCCGGTGATCGCCAAGCGCCAGGTCGAAATCGCACGCGCCGAAGGGGCCGACGCGGTTGCCCATGGCGCGACCGGCAAGGGCAACGACCAGGTGCGCTTCGAATTCACCTTCGCCCGCCTCGCCCCGGACCTCCGAATCGTGGCGCCCTGGCGTCATCCCGATTGGCCATTCAAGGGGCGCGCCGATATGATCGCGTACGCGGGCCAGAAGAAGATTCCCGTTCCGGTCACCGCGGAGAAGCCCTATTCGATGGATCGCAACCTGGTCCACATCAGCTACGAGGGCGGCATACTCGAAGACCCGTGGCGCGAGCCCTACGACGATATGTTCCGCTTGACCGTCGCGCCCGAACAGGCGCCCGACACCCCCGAATATGCCGAGGTCGAATTTTCCCACGGGGATCCGATCGCGATTAACGGCGAACGCCTCGCCCCGGCCGCCCTTATCGAGCGCGCCAACACGCTCGCCGGCCGCCACGGCGTCGGCCGCGTCGATCTGGTCGAAAATCGCTACGTCGGAATCAAGTCGCGCGGCGTCTACGAAAGTCCCGGCCTTACGATGCTGATGCATGGGCATCGCGCCGTCGAGCAGTTGGCGCTCGATCGCGAAACGATGCATCTGCGCGATTCGCTGGTCACACGCTATGCCGATATGGTTTACAACGGTCAGTGGTTCGCACCCGAGCGTGACGCGATGCAGGCGCTTATCGACAATTCACAGGCCCGCGTGAGCGGCACGGCGCGTCTTAAACTTTTCAAGGGCGGAGTCTGGATAGCAGGGCGCAAATCGCCCAACTCGCTCTACGATCCTTCCATCGCGAGCTTCGAGGAAGACGGCGGTTATCGCCAGGCCGACGCCGACGGCTTCATCCGTCTCGGCGCGATGCGCCTGCGCGCCCTCGCCCGGCTCGATCAACAACGCAAGACGCGGGGCGACTAGGAGCACGAGTGCGCGATGGGCAAGGTGCTCCAGTTCAGGCCGCCACGTCCGGTCCCGAGGCTGGTACCCCGCGCGAGCGATCCCAAATGCCCACGGTGCAATCACAAGATGGAAGTCCACATCACCCATCCCAACGGCGTCACCAACTGCGCCGCGCGCGGATGCCCCTGCCGCAGTGCGCCCCAAGGCACCCCGGAAACAACCCCCTGACCTCGCCCGGCCCGCATCGCTTGATACCCGCCGCCCCGCCCGCTCCTTGTGCCGATCTCGGCTTTCCGGCATCGTCAGGTCCCATCTCGTGAAACCGCGATCCCGCAACGCCCCCGCAGCGAAGCGTCCGACCGGCGAATCCATTGATTCCGCCAAGCCCGCGCTCGCGCCCAATCTCATCCGTGCGCGCTTCACCGCCCGGCGCCTCCCCGAAATCGAAGCCTTCACCGCCTCGCTGACGTTCGATCGGCGGCTCTATCGCCACGACATCATGGGCTCGATCGCTCACGCCCGGATGCTTGCGCACGCGCGCCTCATCTCGCGCGCCGAAGCCGCCAAGATTGTCGCCGGACTCAAGGATATCGAACGCGAGATTTCCGAGGGCCGCTTCGATTTCGATCTCGCCGACGAGGATATCCATCTCGCCATCGAGCGCCGCCTGACCGATAAGATCGGCGAACCCGCGCGCAAGCTTCACACCGCGCGCTCGCGCAACGATCAGGTCGCACTCGACCTGCGCCTCTATATGCGCGACGAAATCGCAAAGGTCATCGAGCTTATCGATGCGCTCCGCAAGACGCTCGCGCACCTCGCCCGCGATCACGTCGAAACCGTCATGCCCGGCTACACCCATCTCCAGCGCGCGCAGCCCGTGTCGCTCGCCCATCATCTTGCCGCTTACCTTGAAATGCTCGGCCGCGACCGCGAGCGCTTCTCCCAGGCCGCCGATCGCACCGCGGTGATGCCGCTCGGCGCCGGAGCGCTCGCCGGCACCACGCTCCCGATCGACCGCGCGATGGTCGCTCGCGAGCTCGGCTTCGCACGCATCGCGGAAAACTCGCTCGATGCCGTCGCCGATCGCGATTTCGTCGTCGATTTCTTAAGCGCCGCCGCGCTCGCCGCCGTCCATCTCTCGCGCATGTCCGAAGAGATCATTCTCTGGAGCACCGCCGAGTTCGGTTTCGTCACGCTTCCCGACGAATGCTCGACCGGCAGCTCGATGATGCCGCAAAAGAAAAATCCCGACCTGCTCGAACTGGTCCGCGGCAAGACCGGCCGCGTCATCGGCGATCTGATGGCGATGCTCACCACGCTCAAGGGATTGCCGCTCGCCTACAACTCCGACCTGCAGGAGGACAAGGAGCGGGTCTTCGACGCGCTCGATACGCTGATGCCCTCGCTGCGCGCGATGACGCTCCTGTGGCCGCGCCTGGTCTTCGATCGCGAAACGATGCGCGCCGCGGCGGGAGGATTTGCGCTCGCGACCGATCTGGCTGAATATCTCGTCCTGCGCGGCCTGCCCTTTCGCCAGGCCCACGAGGCCGCCGGATCGCTGGTGCGCGAAACCATTGGGGCGCGCCGCGCGCTCGCCGACCTGACCCTCGAGGATTTGCGCCGCCACTCGCCGCTCTTTGATCCCGATGTGCTCGCGAGCCTTTCCGCCGAAGCTTCGATCGCCAGGCGCTCTCTTCGCGGCGGCCCCGCACCTGCTACGATGCGCCGTTACCTGACGAGGCTCGGCTCGAAATGAGATCGCCCGCGCTGCTTCTGATTCCCTTTGTCCTTGCCGCAGTCCTCGCGCCCGGATGCGGCGTGAAGAGCCAGCCCATCCCGCCCTCGGAGACCATTCCGGTAAGGATCAGCGATCTTTCCGCAACCAACTCCGCGCACGGCGTGCAATTGCTCTGGGGGCGGCCGACCCGCTACCAGGGCGGCGGACAGATCAGCGACCTTGCGGGCTTCGCGCTCTTGCGCGCCGAGGGCACCCAACATCTCACCCAGGTCGCCGAGCTTCCGATTACCGATCAGGAGCGCCTTCAGAAGGTCCGCCAGTTCACTTACATTGATGGCGACACCCAACTCGGCCATCGCTATCGCTACGCGATCGTCTCCGAAGTGACCGACGGCACTCAGAGCCCGCCCTCGAATATCATCTCGATCAAGCGCCGAATTCCGCCGCCTCCCCCCAATCCTAATAACTTCGTGCTGCCTCAGATGACGCCGCTGCCCGCGATGCCCACGCCCGCACCGACCCCATGATTGCGCCCGCCGGCCGGTCGCACCCGTTTATCGACTCCGGCGCCCTGTGATAGAACCCAAGCTCAACTACGGCAGGTTGCTTCCCTAACGATGAACTACTTCGAGTACAAGGATAACCGGCTCTTCGCCGAGGAAG
>DATKSB010000216.1:0-2723 GCA_035531855.1 Binataceae bacterium (SeqCode) | reverse complement strand
TATCTCGACGTGCCGTTCGATCTCTCTAAGGTGCTGTTCCTGACCACCGCCAATATGCTCGATCCGATTCCGCCCGCGCTGCGCGACCGGATGGAAGTGCTCGAGCTGCCGGGATACACCGAGGAAGAGAAGCTGCAAATCGCTGAGCGGCATCTGATTCGCAAACAGCTTGAGGAGAACGGACTCGGCGATTCGAAGATCGAATTCACCGCCGGCGCGATTGCGGAGATCATCCGCAGCTACACGCGCGAGTCGGGGCTGCGCAACCTCGAGCGTGAGATCGCCCGCGTATGCCGCAAAATCGCACGCGCCACGTCTGAAGGCGGCGCGATGCCCACGCAGGTCACGGCGGAAGATGTCACGCGCTATCTTGGGCTGCCGCGGTTTTTCTCCGAGGTCGCCGAACGCACCAACGAAACCGGCGTCGCAACCGGTCTCGCGTGGACGCCCAACGGCGGCGAGATCATGTTCATCGAAGCAACCCGCATGGCTGGGCAAAAGGGCCTGATGCTGACCGGGTCGTTGGGCGACGTGATGAAGGAATCGGCGCAGGCCGCGATGTCCTATGTGCGTTCGCGCGCCGAGCGGCTTGGAATTCCGGCGGACTTTTTCGAAAAATCGGACATCCATATTCACGTTCCCGCCGGCGCGATTCCCAAGGACGGTCCTTCCGCCGGCGTGACCCTGGCGGCTTCGCTCGCGTCGCTTCTGAGCGGCCGCCCGATCAAGGCGGAAGTCGCGATGACCGGCGAGATCACGCTGCGCGGCAAGGTGATGCCTGTAGGCGGAGTCAAGGAAAAAGTTCTCGCCGCGCGTCGGGCAGGAATCAAAACGATCATTTTGCCCCGTCGCAACGAGCGCGACCTCGAGGACATTCCCGCGGAGGTCCGCGGCGAGCTGCAAATGATCTTCGTCGATACCGTCGATGAAGTCCTGGCCGCGGCGCTGGTCAATGGCGACGCCGCGCAAACCGCAGCCACCCCCGCGCCAGAAGTGGCAGCAACGGGCCCGCGCACCGAACGCACGATTTTGAACTGAGGAAATTCGCGGCGGGTCACGCCGCGAATTTCTCTTTAACCTCACTTTTCGCCGACCACGATTCCGAGGGTTGCCCATCCGCCGGTGTCGGCTTGAATGAGTGCGCGCTCGGCTTCCGAGACGCGCTCGCTGTATTCCAGCCACCATTTGGCGGCCTCGGGAAAATATCGGCGCTCGATCACGCTAAGACCCGCCTGCGCGAACAGCTCCGCATTCCAGTCCACCGAGCGGAAATGAAACTCGAATCCCCGCCCATCGGGGAACCGGGCGCGATCGAGCTCGCGGAGTCCTTCGGGAATCGGCAGTGGCAGGCACATTGGCTCCGCAATTCCGACTCGCGCGCCGGGCCTCGCCACTCGCACCATCTGCGCGAGTGCGGCGGCGCGATCCTCGGCGATCATTTCAAACGACCCGACGCTGATGACGGCGTCGAACGTCGCTTCGGCGAAGCGCAGATTCTGCGCGCGAGTCTTGAGCGCGATCACCCGGTCGAAAACGCCCGCAGCCTGCGCGCGCGCCTGGATCTGCTCGCCGCCGAACCACGGCTCGAGCGTGAAGACGGTCACGTTCCAATGCTTCGCGAGAGTCACGGCGATTTGCCCCGAGCCGCCGCCGACTTCGAGCACGCGCATCCCGGCTGTGATTCCCACAGCCTCGACCAACGGCCGCGCCATCTCGAAGGAACCGGGACCCCACGCTTCGCGATCTTCCAATTCCAGAAACGGATTGCTCATTGCTTTGCCCCACTCATGATGATCGGTCATTTCTCTTGCGCGGACGGATCTCACACAAGTGCGAAACCGCGTTCCGCGAACGCAGCGACGCTCAAGCGAAACGCTCAGCCGATCTGTCGAATGACGCGAAAAGGTTAGCGGCAGCGAGACGGCAGATGCGTTTCGCGGGCTTCCAGCGCAAGTTCTTGTTTCACGAGGATCATCAAACGCACCTCCCTCGATGGAATAGCGCAATCGTAGCGCAGGCAGGCGCCGCTTACAATTGAATGGCACGCAGGCATCAGTTGCGATAACAATGCGCCTGGTTTCGATGCGCCTCAGCGGCTCTGGAAGCGGCCGGGACGGCGCTCGGAGACGGCTTTGACCCCTTCGCGATGGTCCTCGGTCCGCATCAGCCAGTTCTGTTCGCGAAACTCGATGTCGGTCTGCGCCTTGACCGCGTCGGCGAGTCCGGCGCGCATCGTCGCGCGAGTCGAGACGACCGCGAGCGGCGCGTTCTCCGCGATTTCGGCGGCGAGTGCGCGAGCGGTCTCGCGCAGCTTCTCGGCTGCGGCCAGCGAATCGGCCAGTCCCCACGCCAGCGCCTCTTCGCCGGTGATCCTGCGCCCGGTGTAGAACATCAGGTTCGCTTTCTGGGTTCCGATAATTCGCGGCAGCGTGTAGGTCAGACCGAAGCCCGGATGAATTCCGAGCTTGACGAAGTTCGCGGCGAAACGCGCGTCGGCGGTGACGACGCGAAAGTCGGCGGCCAGCGCAAGCCCGAAGCCTCCGCCGATCGCGGCGCCCTGAATCGCCGCGACGATCGGTTTTTTGCATCGAAAGAGCCGCACTGCTTCCGAGTAGAGCGGATTTCCAGTTGCGGGCGCGGCGCCGGTAGCCGGCGTCTGCCGCTTGCTGAAATCCGCGCCGGCGCAAAATGATTTCCCCTCCGCCGCGAGCAAGATCGCGCGG
>DATKSB010000215.1:0-26733 GCA_035531855.1 Binataceae bacterium (SeqCode) | reverse complement strand
GCGTTTTTCGCGCCGAGTTGATCGTGACGATCGTCGCGGTTGCCGGAATGATTCTCTTCAACGCCTCCTACGGCGAGTCGATCGTCTCATGGGGCGGCGGCACTGCCACCGGACCCCGCCAGATCGTCGCCGCCGTGCCGTTCATGGTGCTGACCTTCGCGTTTCTTCCGCGCTCATGGAACTGGCTTATCGGCGCGCTGGCGGCGGTGTCGGTCTTCATAATGCTGGCGGCGACGGCGACCAATCCGCACTTCCCTTACGAATACAACAACCCTGTGCGCGACTTCGCGATGCAGCAGTTTCTGCGTGGCGACTTCGCCACCAATCGCGACGCGTATTTTGGCGGCGGAATGATCGTCGGCGACTCGACCGCCTTCAACCTCGGCAAGCTGGCCGGCCTGCCGGGCCCGTTGCAACTATGGCCGCTGGCGTTTCTGTGGATCGGCGGCGCGTTTGAGTTGGCCGACACCTTGCAACTTTTTTCGACCCGCTCGCGGGCGCGCCTGGGAGACGCCGCGCTTGCGCTTGGAATCGGCACGATCTTTCTGGCCTCGAGTGTCGGGCGAATCCGCCAACCTTTCGATCTGAGCGCGCGCCACGGATTGCTCGGCCGCTATTTCGTGGGCCCGCAGGCGGGATTCACCGCGCCCCATCTGGTTCGTATCGATCCGGAGATCGACTTCGATAGCGTGGCGGAACTCGGCGCGATGCCGTTTCCGTCGGTCGCGCAATGGACCGGCGAACTCATCGCGCCGCGCACTGGAATCTACCGGTTCAGTATCGACGCCGACGACGCCGGATGGCTCTCGCTCGACGGCCGCGTGGTGATTCCCGACCCGGGCCAGGTGAATCGTCCGCACGCGACGGGCCTGACCTATTTGATCGCGGGGCGCCATCGCATCGTGGTTGCAGAGCGCAATCTTGCCGGCGACGCATCGATCCAGCTTTACTGGCAGGTGCCGGGCGATCAACCCGAACTGGTGCCATCGACCGCGCTGATTCCGGACAGTCCGTAGGCCGCCCGAGCCGCTCACCCCTCTTGCGGCAGCAGTCCCGCGCGGGTTATTTCGCGCCGCTCGCTGCGGTCCAGCGCCTCGGCCGCGCGCGATAGCGGGAAGCTTGCGTCGCACAACTCGCGGTACGGATAGCGGTCCATATGCGTCGCCAGAAAATCGAGCGACTTTTTCAGGTAATGCGGCGGATAGGTCGCTACGCCGATAATCTCGAGCGACTTGAACGTGATCATCGAAGGCGGGATCGAGACTTTGAGCCCGGCCGAGATATTTCCGACTTCGATCACGCGCCCTCCGGCCCGCACCATCTTCATCGCCTCCAGAAACGCGTCGGGTACGCCCGCGACTTCCAGCACCATGTCGGGCCATCCGTGGCACAGCTCGCGCACGCGCTTGTCTCGCGACTCGGGGTCGGGATATTCGCGCATGTCGATCGTCTCGTCGGCGCCGAAGCGCCGCGCCTGCCTAAGCCGCAGGTCGAAGCTGTCGATCGCGATCACGCGCGCGCCGCGCGCCTTCGCAATCGCCATCGCATGCAGCCCCAGCCCGCCCGCGCCCAAAACCACGACCGTTTCGCCATAGGCAAGGCGCCCGCGATCGACGCTCCAGTACACCTGCGACATCGCGCAGTTCGCCGCCGAGGCTACCGCGTCGGGTACATTGTCGGGCACTTTATAGAAATGCTGCCCCGGCTTGATGACGTAGTGGGTCGCAAAGGTCGCGGTGAAGTGGGGAGGCTCATCAGGATGCCGCGCGCCCATCACTTTGCTGATGCATGCGGCATGATTCCCCGCGACACAATTCACGCATCGGTTGCACACCGTGTAATAGACCGGCGCAATCCTGTCGCCCTCGCGAATCGGCGCCCCTGCGAAATCGGCGGAGACGCCCGCGCCGAGCGCGTGCACGCGTCCGCTCATTTCGTGGCCGGGCATTATTCCGCGCTTTCCGAATTCGCCCTTCCACATATGCACTTCGGAGCCGCACACATTGGTCTGGGTAACCGACGCGACCAGGCCGCCCGCGGGAGGCGCTGGAACCTCGTATTCATGAAACTCGATCTCGTGACCGGCAGGAATGTAAGCGATTTTACCTTTCATCGAAGACCTCCATCAGGCGAGGAACCGTAAGCACGGTTTCCCGCCGCAGCGTTAAAATGTCAAGCGCGCACGAAGCGGAGAGGATGAATCACAGTGAAAATTCCGGCGGCCCGGCGACGTGTCATCCCCGCGCGAATGGCTGCCGCGCGCGAGGGGTCGCTGCATGATATGCGAACTCCGAGCATGTCCGCCTCGGGATTCCTCCGCGCGGCTCCATCCGCGAATCGCCTCCGGAAGCGCCGCAGAATCGCAAACGCGCTCAGCTTCCGGGCTTCTTCAGAACGTCGGGGCCCAACAGCGTCGGCCGTCCTGACTTCAGAGTCTGGTAGCCGTCAGAGGCCTTGGGCGGCGCGCCCGCGTTCTTATATGCGGGAGGATGCGTGATGCGCGCCTGCGCGAGAATCTGCTGCAGCAGCCGCGACTCCTGCGCCCCGCGCGAGATGCATTGCTCGTCGCGCATCGGGCGCAGCGGCACGCTCAGCGGCGAATCAAAAGTCGCGTTGATCGCGACCCGGCTCGATTCGTTCGACACCGCCTTCACGTGAAAGTTGTACACGCTGGTCGAGTCAGCCTCGGGCACCGCCGCATAGGTCCCGACGACACTCTTGATCTCTCCGCAATCCGCGTCCTGGAGCGAGAAAGGCCGTCCCAGCACCTCGATAATTCCGTGGTTCGGATCCTTCGCCTGGACGTTATAGCTGTTCGCGTGGATCACGTCGTTGACCGCCGTCCACGCAAGGTCATAGGGCAGCGGCACGATTGTGCTGGTCTTGTCTTCGGGCGGCATCCGCGCGGTGGGCGGATAGAAGCATCCCGAGGCGCAGACGGCCAGAATCGTCCCGGCGAGTATCAGGCTTACTTTTCTCGACTCCATGAACCCGGCTTTCATCGTCGCCGTCGGCTGTATGCGGCCGCGGCGTCCGACCGCGGCATCATAGCAGAGGCCGGGCGCCCGCTGTCCAATTATTCGCGCCAATTCACCTGACGATAAACCTCGCGCTCCGCTGGCCCCTCGCGGATGTTCCCCCTTGATGCGAACTTTGTGATAATAGATCCGGCTCGGGCCGCCATCCCTTAAGGCCGCCCCGCATGGAGCAATGTCAGGTCATTCCAAATGGTCGTCGATCAAGCATAAGAAGGCGGCGCGCGACGCCAAGCGCGGTAAAGTCTTCACCAAGCTGATCAAAGAAATCACCATCGCGGCCCGACTGGGTGGCGGCGATATCAACGCCAATCCTCGCTTGCGCACGGCGGTCCTGACCGCCCGCCAGCAGTCGATGCCCAACGACAATATCGATCGCGCGATCAAGAAAGGCACCGGCGAGCTGGGCGGCGGCCAGATCGAGGAAGTCACCTACGAAGGCTACGGCACCGGCGGCGTCGCGATCATGGTCGAGGTGCTGACCGACAATCGCAATCGTACGGTCGCGGAAATCCGCTTCATGTTTTCGCGCCACGGCGGCAACCTTGGCGAGGCCGGATGCGTCGGCTGGATGTTCAAGAAGCGCGGGATGCTCTCGATCGACAAGGGCGCGATCGATGAAGACAAGCTCCTGGAGCTCGCGCTCGACGCCGGCGCCGACGACGTGCTGAGCGACGCCGACTCGTACACCGTGATGACCGCGCCCGAGAAGTACGGCGTGGTGCGAGAGACGATCGAGAAGGCGAAGATTCCGGTTGCCAACGGCGAGATTACCCTGATCCCGGAAAACACGGTGCCGGTTTCCGGGCACACGGCCGAACAGGTGCTGAAGCTGATCGAGGACCTCGAAGAGCACGACGACGTGCAGAGCGTCTCGGCCAATTTCGATATCAGCGACGAGGAAATGGCGCAAATTTCCGCGGCGTGATTCTTTTTACAACGCGCGCGCGGCGACGCCTGGGGGACGAGGATGCGGGTGCTCGGGGTTGACCCGGGAAGCGCGGTTACAGGTTTCGGGATCGTCGAAGGCGCCCCCGGACATTTTCAGTTCATCGCGGCGGACACCATCCGGACCCGTCCCGGCGAACCTATGCCCGAGCGTCTGCGCATCATCCATCACGGATTGCTCAAGGTGATCGACGAATTCACGCCCGCCGCGATGAGCCTGGAGCGCAACTTTGTCGCACGCAATATCCAGAGCGCATTTCGTATCGGCGAAGTCCGCGCGGTCGCGATGCTCGCGGCGGCGGAGCGCGGACTTCCGCTTTACGAATATCCGCCCAACGAAGTGAAGCTCGCGGTCGCCGCCTTCGGCCATGCCGACAAGCTCCAGGTCAAATTCATGGTGCGCCGCACTCTCGCACTCGACGCGGATTACGAGCTCGCCGACGACGCGTCCGACGCGCTCGCGCTCGCGGTGTGCCATCTCGGCCGCGCACGGCCCCTGCGCGTCACCGACGCGGTCGAGCGTCCCGCGCGCGGCGGCGCCTCGCGCGCGATCAGGAGCCGCAAGCGATGATCGCGGGCAGCAATTTAATGATCGCGGGCAGCAGGTAATGATCGCGTCGATCAATGGAACGCTCGCCGTGCGCGACGCCGGCCGCGTGATCGTCGAGACCGCTGGTGTCGGCTACGAAGTGTTTATTCCGCTCAGCACTTTCTACCGCCTGCCCGCACTCGGCGAGCAGGTCCGCTTGCAGGTCCGCCAGGTGGTGCGCGAAGACGCGTTGATGCTCTACGGATTTGCCGATCCGCTCGAAAAACGCGCGTTCGATCTCCTGATGTCGGTGCAGCACGTTGGGCCCAAGCTCGCCCTTGCGATCCTCTCATTCCTCGAGCCGACCGAGCTGGTCGCCGCGATCGGACGCGAAGACGTTGAGAAGATCGACGCGGTGCCGGGCGTCGGTCCGAAGGTCGCCGAACGCGTGGTCCGCGAGCTGCGCGACAAAGTCGGCGACCTGAAGCTCAGCGATTCGGCCGCCGCCAACGGCGTCTCGGGTCCGCGCCCAATCCGCGCTACGCCAGCGACGCCAATCGACGACGCGGTTTCCGCGCTGATAAATCTGGGCGTCAAACCGATCGAGGCCAAACGCACGATCGATTCAATCGTCGCCGCCGATCCTGCCGCCGCGAACGATCTTCAAGTGATGGTGCGCAAGTCGTTGGGCGCGATCTATGGCGAAAAATAGCCAGACCTTCCCGGAAAGCATCGACGCCGCCGAGCGCGTCGCCTCGCCCGCCGAACTCGGCGACGACCATCGCCTCGATCTTTCGCTGCGTCCGCATTCGCTGGCCGAATTCGTCGGACAGGATCGCCTGAAACGCGTGCTCGGGATGTCCATAACCGCGGCCCGCCAGCGCGGCGAAACCCTCGATCACGTGCTCTTCGCGGGACCGCCCGGACTCGGCAAGACTTCGCTCGCGCATATTATCGCGCGCGAGATGGGAGTCAGCGTACACGTCACCTCGGGCCCCGCGATCGAGCGCGCGGCGGACCTTGCCGCGATCGTCAACAATCTCGAAGAGGGCGACATCCTGTTCATCGACGAGATTCATCGCCTGCAGCGCGCGGTCGAGGAGCGGCTTTACTCCGCGATGGAAGACTACGAATTCCATATCGTGGTGGGCGAGGGGATGGGCGCGCGCACCATGAAGCTGGCGGTCAATCCGTTCACGCTGGTCGGAGCGACCACGCGCTCGGGGCTGCTCAGCTCTCCGCTGCGCGATCGCTTCGGGCAGAACTATCATCTCGAATTCTACAATCACGCCGAGTTGACCGAGATCGTCACGCGTTCGGCGCGGCTCCTGAAAATCGCGGTGGATGGCGCCGGCGCGGTCGAGCTGGCTTCGCGCTCGCGCGGCACTCCGCGAATCGCCAATCGCCTGCTGCGCCGCGTGCGCGACTTTGCGCAGGTCAACGAGGCCGCGCTCGTCACGCGCGAGGTCGCACTCGGCGCGCTCGAGATGCTGGATATCGACGGCGCGGGGTTCGACAAGATGGACCGCGCGATTCTGGAAACCGTCATCGATAAATTCGGCGGAGGCCCGGTCGGCGTCGAAACCCTTGCCGCCGCGATCGGCGAAGAGCCCGACACGATCGAAGAAGTGTACGAACCTTATCTTTTGCAGGAGGGCTTCCTGATGCGCACCCCGCGCGGCCGCGCAGCCACCGACCGCGCATTCAAACATCTCGGCCGCAAGCGCGCGGGCACGATGTTCTAGGGGGACGGAACCATCATGGCGAAAATTATAGTCCTGCAACATCATCCCGCC
Source organism: Binataceae bacterium (SeqCode) (assembly GCA_035531855.1). GTDB lineage: Bacteria > Desulfobacterota > Binatia > Binatales > Binataceae > JBARDN01. Next base: position 20,425 of record DATKSB010000215.1, on the reverse strand, counting down.
GAAAATCTCGGCGCGATCGCGCAGGAGCTCGAGAGCGCCGCGCTCGCATGGCAGTACGTGCGGATCCACGACGGCCATCCGGTCCCGAAAGACACGAAGGGCGCGGGCGGCCTGATCGTGATGGGCGGCCCGATGGCGGTATATCAGACCGATCGCTTTCCGTTTCTGATCCACGAGATGAAGCTCGTCGAAAACGCGATTAAGCAAGACCGCCCGGTCCTTGGCATCTGTCTGGGCGCGCAGATCGTTGCGGCGGCGCTCGGGGCGAAGGTCGAGAAGAATCCTGCCGGAAAAGAAATCGGATGGCATCGCGTGCGCCTGTCGCCTGCCGCGCGCGAGGACCGATTATTTCGCGGCGTCGCGGAAACGCTCACGCCGTTTCATTGGCATGGCGATCATTTCGAGCTGCCGGCCGGCGCGGTCGCGCTCGCCTCGTCGGACAAGACTCCTTGCCAGGCCTTTCGCCACGGCGAAAAGACCTGGGCGCTGCAATTTCATCTGGAAGTAACGCGCGCCGGAATCGAGAACATGTCCAACGCCTTCGCCCGCGAACTCGAGCGCGAGAAGATTTCAGCAAACGAGATGCTGGCAGCATCAGACACGCATCTGCCCGCCCTCGGAACGATCGCACAGACAGTCTTCTCCCGCTGGTCCACCCCGATCCAGGGAACCTAGCGCAGGTGCGCCGGCTCGATACGCTCTCCCGGCAAAGAGCTTGTAAACGGCGAATTTTGGTACGTCGTCCTGAGCCGTAGCCGACCGATCTCCGCGAAGCGACTAGTGCTAAAGCCCTTGTCCGCGTGCGCGGACCAGCACTTTCCGGTCCCGGCCGCCTGCCTAACGATCGTTCGGGTTTTTGCCAGATTTGTTCATGGCTGAACTGTTCAGCCTTATGCTTAAATCCGCTTCATGCAAGAGTGATCGCGTGAAGCCGGATCATCACATCCCCGAGCGTTCGCCCGTCGTCGCGGCCTTCTCCGTACGTGCGACCGCCGGACGCAAGCCGCGGTCCTTTTCGGCATCGCCATATCGGTCGTCAACGCGCGACTCGCCGTCGCCGCGCCGCCGCTTGGAGACGCTTTGGTCATTCTGCCGATGCGCAAAATATGGGTTCCGATTCGCCAAAAAATCGGATACCAAAAAAGCGCTTGGAACGAACCCGCCGAGCAAGATTCACCAGCATCCTGAAGGAGAATAATTTTCGGGCATCATCGAAATTTACCAAACGAACCCACCGAAAATCGACGGCGATCGCCGTTTCAAAGGCGCCTCTATGCCCATTTCCAGATTCCGTCCGCAAGAATTGCTTCATCGACGAGCGCGCTGTCATTAGCAATTTTTGAGGTTTTGTTGACCGCCCCGAGCCGGGCTTGCTACGCTTTGAACGCAGCTTCTAGAAAGCCGAAGAGGGATAAATGGCGGACATCAAGGCATCGGACCACATCAGCAAAGGCGACGAGATCCTGCTCGCCGATGCGGCGGTCCTGACGCGGCTCGACAAGGCAATCGCGTGGGCGCGCAAGTTCTCGATCTTTCCTTATCCCTTCGCGACCGCATGCTGCGCGATGGAGTACATGTCGCTGTCGCTGACCCCTTACGATATCGATCGCTTCGGCGCGCTGCTGCCGCGCTTCACCCCGCGCCAGGCCGACCTGCTGATGGTTATCGGCACGGTCACCGTCCGCCAGGGACCGATCCTGCGCCGCGTCTATGATCAGATGGCCGAGCCGAAATGGGTGATGGCCTTTGGCGCGTGCGCGTCGTCGGGCGGCTTCTATGACAACTACGCGACCATCCCCGGGATCGACAAGATCGTTCCGGTTGACGTCTATGTTCCCGGATGCCCTCCGCGGCCCGAAAGCGTGCTCGATGCCCTGATGGCGTTGCAACGCAAGATTCAGGGCGAGAAGCAGAAACTGCTCGGCCTCAGCGCCAAGCATCAAACGGCCTGACCCGCGCCGTATCCGCGATTTACTCGAATGGAAAAGATTCTGACTCGCTGGCTGGATATTCCTGATCTCACGCGCCTCGAGGTTTACGAGAACAACGGCGGCTACCAGGCCCTGCGCAAGGCGCTGTTCGACATGAAGCCCGAGGACGTGATCAATGAGGTCAAGAACTCGAATCTGCGCGGACGCGGCGGCGCCGCTTTTCCCACCGGCACCAAGTGGAGCTTCATCCCCAAGGATTCCAAAAAGCCGGTTTATCTGATCTGCAACGCCGACGAGAGCGAGCCTGGCACTTTCGCCAATCGCTACCAGCTCGAAAAAGATCCGCATCAGGTTATCGAAGGAATTTTGATCGCGTGCCGCGCGGTCAATTCCCATGTCGCCTATATCTACTTCCGCGGCGAATTCACTTTGCAAAAACGCATCGTCGAAGCCGCGATCGCTGAGGCGCGCGCCAAGGGCTACCTCGGCAAAGGCATCATGGGCTCGGACTTCGACGTCGAGATTTATACCCATCGCGGAGCCGGCGCTTACATCTGCGGCGAGGAATCGGGCCTGCTCGAATCGCTCGAGGGCAAACGCGCCTATCCGCGCAATCGTCCTCCCTTCCCAGCGATCTCGGGCGCGTTCGCCTCGCCGACCGTCGTCAACAATGTCGAAACGCTTTCGAATGTTCCGTGGATCATCAAGAAGGGCGCGGACTGGTACAAATCGATCGGTCCCGAGAAAAGTCCGGGACCGAAACTCTTCTGCCTCTCGGGCCACATCAACAAACCCGGCCTGTACGAATTGCCGATGGGCTTTCCGCTGAAGGATCTCATCTACGATATCGGCGGCGGGATGCTCGGCGGCAGGCAGCTCAAGGCGGTAATTCCCGGCGGCGCGTCGTTTCCGCCGTTCACCGCCGAAGAAGCCGTCAAAGTCGCGATGGATTTCGATTCGGTCCGCGCCGCGGGCTCGCTGATGGGCACGGCGGGCGTGATGGTGATGGACGATCACACCTGCATGGTCGATGTGCTCCGCACGGTCGCGCATTTCTTCCATCATGAATCATGCGGACAGTGCACGCCGTGCCGCGAAGGATGCGGCTGGATCGAAAAGATTCTCATCGACATGGAAGCGGGGCGCGGCAAGCTCTCGGACCTCGAGCTGCTGGTCAACATTTCCAGCAACATGGAAGGCAACACCATCTGCGTGCTGGCGGATTCGCTCGCGATGCCGACCAAGGGAATCATCAAGAAGTGGCGTCCGGAGTTTGAAGAGCATATCCGACTCGGACGCTGCCCGTTTCGCGATCGCGACGGACAGCTCGCGCCCCCGCCGCATCCGGCCTACGCCGTATCGCCGCACGCCAATTTGAGTGTGGGAAGACCTCAGGGACCGGCAGGATCAGTAGGACCGGCAGGATCAGAAGGATAGCGCACCGATGCCCAAGCTCACCATCGATGGCAAGGAAATCGAAGTCGCCGACGGACTCAACCTGATCAAGGCTGCCGATCAGGCCGGGATCGAGATTCCGCACTACTGTTATCATCCAGGGCTCAGCGTGCCGGGCAATTGCAGGATGTGTCTGGTCGAAGTCGAAAAAGCACCCAAGCTCCAGATCGCCTGCAACACCAAAGTCGCCGAAGGGATGGTGGTGCACACGAAGAGCGAGCGCACCAAGATCGCGCAGAAAGCGGTGCTCGAATTTCTGCTCATCAACCATCCTATTGATTGTCCCGTGTGCGATCAGGCCGGCGAGTGCAAGCTGCAAGACTACTACATGGATTACGACGAGCAGCCCTCGCGCTTCCCGCTCGGCAAGAAGAACAAGAAGGGCAAGGCGCTCGATATCGGCTCCGGCGTCCTGCTCGACCAGGAGCGCTGCATCGTATGCGGGCGCTGCACCCGGTTCTTCGACGAGATCACCAAGACCAGCGAGCTCGCGATCTTTCAGCGCGGCGATCAATGCCAAATCAGCCACTGGCCTGACCGTCCGGTCGATAACAAGTACGCGACCAACGTAGTCGATATCTGTCCGGTCGGCGCGCTGACCGAAAAAGAATTCCGCTTCCGCATGCGCGTCTGGTATCTGCATCGCACGCCGAGCGTGTGCGGCGGATGCGAGCGCGGATGCTCGATCGACATCTACCAGAATCGCGGGCGTATCTACCGTTTCAAGCCGCGCCAGAACCCCGAGGTGAATAGCTACTGGATGTGCGACGAGGGACGTCATTCATTCCCATCGCTCCAGAGCGAAAGCCGTCTCACCACGCCGCTCTACCAGGACAAGGACCGGTTGGTCGCGGAAACCTGGAGCGATGCGATGCGCCGCGCGGCCACGCGGATCACCGAGCTCGGAAAACAATACGGCGCGAACGCGATCGGCGCGGTGATCGGTGCGCAGGCGACCAATGAAGAAGCTTTCGCGCTGAAGAATCTGATCAAGGACACCATCGGATCGGACAAGCTCGCGACGCTTAGCTGGTCGCCTCCCGGCGCAAGCGGCGACGACGACCTGCTGATCCGGGCCAACAAAAATCCGAACACGCGCGGACTCGCAGCGCTCGGCCTGCCGACTGACGGCCTCGACGCGCTCTCGAACGCAGTCGCCTCCGGCGAGCTCAAGATGCTGATCGCGATGCGCGCGGACCTGGTGAAGCCGCTGGGCGAAGCCGAGTTCATCCGGCGCTTCGGCGCGCTGGACTATTTGCTGGTGCTCGATACCGACGCCAACGAGATCGGGCAGATGGCGAATCAGCTATGGCCGATCGGCGCGTATCCTGAAATCGACGGCAGCTTCACCAACTTCAAGGGCCGCGTCCAGAAGATCGTATCCGCGTTTCCGCCGCCGGGACAGGCGCTTTCCGCGATCGAAGCAATCGCGCGGCTGGGCCACGCGCTCGACGGACTCGAGCGTCCGAAGGATGCCGCGGCGGTCTTCTCCGCGATGGCGCAGCAAGAGCCCGCATTCGCCGCGATGGCTCTGGAAGCCCTCGGCCCGCACGGCAAAGACCTCGCGCAGCCGTAAGCTGACAGCTCAACTGTCTGATTCCTCGCCCTGATAACGGGAGGAATCAGATAACGCGAGCGCGCGGCGGCCGCTCGCTAGCCGTGGCACTGGAAGCGGATGTGCGAGGTGCCGGCCTTGATTCGATCGATGCGGGCGCGGACTTTCGTCGTCATCGGCAGATCGGGAAACGCTTTCGCAAACTCCGCGAGCCCGTCGGCAACCTGCTGCTCAGTTCCGCATGCGCAGGTGCCCGCGGACAATTCCGCATCCATGCTGTCCAGCTCGCCTTGCGCTTCGGTGGTGTAGTCGCCCGGATACTGCGTTCGGAAATCCAGCCATCCGCGGTAGAGCGCTACGAGCAGCGGCCCGTCGAACCTGGTGCATCGTGCGGAAGGACTCTGCACCGACACATAGGCCGGAAAATCCGGACTCGAATCGGGTTCGGTGCGCGCGTAGATATCGAAGAACGCGCGATCGGCCTTGGCGCCTTTGCGCCGCGCCAGATTTCTGAAGAAGTCCGCGCTCGGACGGACGACTTCGGACTTGCCGCGGAGTATCTGCATCCCCGGCATCTTCTTTTGCAGCGCCGCGAAGTCGCTCTCGCTGAGCGTATCAAGAATCGCCTGCACCTCCGGCGAGGACTGGATCCCGATCTCGAACACCGGCTGCAAGCTCTGCCGCGAATGCGATTTCATGATCGCGTCGAGCGCGCTTGCGTACTGGTCAACCGACGCTGGAATATCCGCGGCGCCTGCGTAAACCCGCGCGGCGAATATCGCGCATGATCCAATCGCGATCGCGATCGAGATGGAGATCGTCAGCGCCGCGGCCAGCCGCCGACGGGATTGCCGGGATTCGATTGATGACATGCGCATCGCGGTTCGAGCCCGATCGGTAGCATCGCGGGCGACGTGCGCGCAACGGGTAGGGAGCGGGCGGCGCGCTCCCGCGAAACGATTCAATCGCTTACGCGGGCCGCGCCGCCACGCTTGGGGAAGACTTCATGAAGGGCTGTGAGACAATCACGCCTCGCTCTTGCCCTCGATGCCGGAGGCGGCGCGATGTATCGCCTCGAGCAGCGTGGCCTTCCGCACCGGCTTGGTGATGTGCGCGTCGCACCCCGCTTCCTGGGTGCGATGCAAATTCTCGTCGAGGGCGGAGGCGGTCAGCGCAAGGATTGGAGTGCGCGGCCGGTTGTGCTCGCGCTCCCAATCGCGAATCGCGCGCGTAGCCGTGTATCCATCGACCTCCGGCATCTGCATGTCCATCAAAACCAGGTCGTAGGGACGCGAGAAAAACTTGTCGATCGCGATCCGGCCGTTTTCGGCCTCGTCCAGGTGGTAGGGCGTGCTCTTAAGATAGGCGCGCACCAAAATCCGGTTATCGGCGGAATCGTCAGCCAGCATGATCCGCAACGGACGGCTGACGATCAGCGCGGACTGCGCAACCGCGGCGACGCCGGCTGCCGCCGGTTGCGGCGCGATTCGAGGTCGCGCACTTGCCGGATTGTCGTCGAGCAGCACCGCGGCGCGCAGATCGGCCATCGCGACCGGCTTGACGATCCACGAGCCCAGCGCCAGCGATCTGATCTGCGAAATCTCATCCGACGCGAGGATCAGCGAGATGGTCCGCGCGGGCGCTCCGAGCGCGTGCATCCGCTGGGCGGTTTCGATTCCGCTGAGCGCGGACATCCGGTTGTCGATCAGGATCGCGTTGAGCAAACGCCCGTGCGCCCGTTCCAGCTCGAATGCCGCGATCGCGTTTGCACCGGAGTCCGCCAGCACGCACTGGGCGCCCATCGCTTCGAGCATCTCGCGCAGAATGCTCCGGCGCATGGCGTTGCCGGCGGCGACCAGAACCCGCTTTCCCTTAAGGCTGCGATCGGCGGCGGGTACGGCGCCAGGTTGCAGCTCGATCGCCGCCGAGAAATGAAACACGCTGCCGTGGTCCGGTTCGCTCTCGGCCCACACGGTTGCGTTCATCAGAGCGGCCAGCCGCCTGACTATCGCAAGGCCGAGTCCGCTGCCCCCGTAGCGGCGCGTGGTCGAGGAGTCGGCCTGGGTGAAGGGCATGAAGATACTTTCGAGTTTGTCCGCCGCGACGCCGACTCCGGTATCGCACACGGTAAACAAGAGCGCGCCCGGGTCGGCCGAAGCATGGTCGGGTTCGACGCTGACCACGACCTCGCCGGAGCTGGTGAACTTGATCGCGTTGCCGACCAGGTTGATCAGAATCTGGCGCAGGCGCAGCGAATCGCCGATTCGCGCCGTCAGAGTATCGGGTGCGATTCGCACCAACAGCTCGAGGCCTTTTTCGTGCGCGCGAAGCGCCACCGCCTCTGCGGATTTTTCGATCACCTCGCGCAGATCGAATGGCGCCATCTCAAGCGTCAGGTGGCCGCTCTCGACCTTCGCGAGATCCAGGATGTCGCTCAGCAGCACCAGCAGCGCGTGTCCGTTGCTGACCAGGTTCTGCACGTAGTGGCGCTGCTCGGTGGTCATCTCGGTCTCGGCCAGCAGGTCGGCCATGCCCAGAATCGAGTTCATCGGAGTGCGAATCTCGTGCGACATGCTGGAGAGAAAATCGCTCTTCGCGCGCGAGGCCTGCATCGCGGACTCGCTCGCCGCGACCAGCGCTTTCTCGGTCTGCTTGAGCGCGGTGACATCGCGCGTGATCGACAGCCCGCACATCTTGCCGCCCAGTTCGAGCATAACTCCGGAGATAAGGCCGTTTACGAACGACCCGTCGGGAAGCCTGAAATCCACTTCCATGTCGCGGACCGAGCCCAGGGTCGCGAGCCGAGTGGCGAACTCGTCGCGCTTGACGGGATCAGCCCACAAACCGACTTGGGTGAAGTTCTTGCCGATGACCGCTTCGCGCGCGAGACCGGTATTGCGCAAGAACGCTTCGTTCACCTCGAGGTAGCGGCCGTCGTTGAGATCGCTGATCGTGATCGAATCGAAGTTCGCGTCGAACACCTTGCGCAGCGTCGCTTCACTCTGGCGCAAGCGGTCCTGCGCGGCGCGTATATCCGCGATGTCACGCGCGATCGTCAAGATCGCCTTTTCGCCGCCAAGCTCGATGATCACGCCTGAGACCAGGTGCGGCACGATCTTTCCGGCCACCCACAGGTCCGCCGAGAGGTTGCGAACCTCGCCCTTCTCGCGAAGCTGTTGCATGAACGAGTCGATCTGGATGTCGTTGGTCCAGAAGCCGAGCTCGCGGGTGAAGTGCCCGATTATCTGTTCGCGCGCCAGACCGCTGCCGCGAATGAACTCGTCGTTGACATCTATATACTCGCCGCGCGGGAAGGCGTTGATCGCGATATAGTCGCGACTGGAGTTGAAGATCGTCCGCAGCTTCGCCTCGTTCTCCGCGAGCAGGGTTTCGCTCGCGCGCAGCGCTTCGAGCTGGCGGGCCAGTTCGGCGCGCGCGGCCTCGAGGTCGCGCTCCTTCTGCTTGAGCGACGAAATCTCGCGCGTGAAGGAGATGATGCTCGGCTCGCCGTCGATTTCAGCCTTGACGCTCGAGACCAGCGCGGGAACCGGAGTTCCGTCAAAATGCCGGAATTCCACTTCCATGTTTATGACGGAGCCGTCAGCCTCGAGCCGGCGATCGAACTCGCGCATGGTTTCCGGGTTGGACCACAAATTCAATTCGCTGGAGGAACGGCCCAGCACCTGGTTCGGTTCGAGGCCCAGCGCCTTGTACATCCCGTGATTAGCATAAGTGAATTTGCTCTGGCACCGGCTGTAGATCGAAATCGCATCCATGCTGGTGTCGAGGATCGCCCGCAGGCGGGCCTGAGTCTGTTCGAGATTGGCGCGCGCATGGCTCATCGAGGTGATATCCCGGATGATTGCGACTCCGCACAGACGCCCGTCGAGCTCGAGCGGAACGCCGGAAACCAGCGCGGTAATAATCCTGCCGTCCGCCAGGCGGAAGTCGGCTTCGAGGTCGTGCACCATACGTCCAGCTTCCAGTTCGGCGACGAAACTGTCGCGCTGCTGCGCGCTCACCCAGAAATCAACGTCCTTAATCGGGCGTCCCAGGATCTCGGCGCGCGGTCGTCCGAATGCGGTCTCGAACGCATGGTTGACCATCGCGAAGGTATGGTCGCTGAGAGTTCCGATAATCGCGATGTCACTCAGATTTTCGAACACGATACGGGTGGTCGCGGCCGAGAGCTCTCCGCGCCGTTCGGCTTTCGCACGCTCGGCGATCTCGATGCGCAGGCGCCGATCGCTTTGGCGGAGAACCCGAATTTGCGCTTCGAGCTCACGCCGGTAGCTTGCGATCATCATAACGATCACTTGCGAGAGAACCACCGCGATCGAAACGCTCAGCCATCGCATGTCGGCGAAGGGCGCGCGCGCGACGAGCGCCAACAGCCCGAAGGAACCGAACGCACATGCGCCCAACGCCGCCTGCCAGCGCCCGCTCCACGGGAGCAGCGCACCAGCGGCGATCAGGATCGCGAGGATTGTGACGATCAGCTCCCCGTGGTTGGCGGATGAGTACGCGATACTGACGGCCGCAAGAATTTCCGCAAGGCAGGTCGCGAATGCCGCAATCCGCCAATGGCGCATCCCCCACTTTACGAAGGTCAATGCAAACAGCACCGCGCCGGCCCCGACACTCGCAACATGAATCGCGATCAGTACCGGGGTCATATTCCGCAGGTTCAGACCGACTGCAAGCAAAAGCGCGGTCTCAAATGCGAACACCAAACCGCCGGCCCCGCGCACCATTCGCGCGGTCGATCGCGCTGAGGTTAGTACCCGGGCAGCGGTCTCGTTGTCAGGTTCGTATTCGCCGATCTGCGAGGCAGTGGATTTCAGTGCAGCAGCCACAGCCACAAAGCAAGCGCGATGCCGTCGGGTGGCGCTTGGCTAACTCATAGCGCGGGCGATCGCGGGTGGCTACGCCGAGCCTCAGTGGGCGGCGCTCTCCCGACGGTCCCGGATTGACACATCGAAAAACACGACCGGCGCCGAATGTCGCCGGAATATGACACCGGCGATTGCGCGATCGCGCAGTCGCCGGTGTTCGAGGGCCGCTGTTACGCGGAGATCAAGTCGTCACGGTGCGGCCTTCACCATCGCCTCGGTGGTAAAGAAGTCGCGCGAAACCGCGCCCATGTTGATATACCAGCATTCGCGTTCCGGAGTGTGCTGACCCGGCAGATAGCACATCGTGGCTTGACCGGATTGCACGTCGGTCGCGGCGGCGCCGACGACGAAGGCGCGCTTGAACGGATAGATCGCGACGCGGGCGTCAGGAACCGGACGATCGCGATAAGTCAGCCAGTAGATATGGTTCTGCCACAGCTCTCCTTGCGCGTCGTACTCATCGACATACGGTTCAAACCACATTTCGCTGTCGATATATAGAATCGATTTCGCGTGTATCGCCTGGCTGTTGTTCGCGTCCAACCGCGGCTGGGTCTGCACGATATACAATTGGCGCATCTCCCAATTTTCCGGACAAGCGCTGCCGCCGCCGTCGGTCTGGCAGGTTATTTCCGGCGAATGAACCGCGTTGACCGACGCAAGCATCGATTTCTGTCCGAGGAATTTGTAGTTATACTCCTCGATTTTCGCGTTGAAGCCCGAATAGTGATCTGGGTCGAAGTTGGTCGGATTGCCGCCACCGTTGACGGCGTCGCCCATCAGGGATTCGTTGAGCCGCCGGACACGCCGCACACCCGCGTTCCAGTCCCATATATCGTCACCCTTCTTCGGATTCTCGTAGCGGTAACGGATAAAGCCGCCGCCGCGATCATTCTCAGGCGCGAGGATTGGGTATAGCGCGAATAGCCAATAGCGATTTGTGGTTTTGAAGTCGGGATCGATCGGTAAAGGCTGCACTTCCGTGCGTCCGACTTCGTCGTAACCGGCGTAGTGCCCGATCTGATAATAGTCAATCACGTTGACTGGATGGCCGCGCCCGGTATTGACTACGTCGCAATCGTAGTAGCGCAGATCGTAGTCGTCGGTCGTGATCGGCCGGAACGCATTGTCCCACATGATCTTGGTCGCGATATGCGGATCGTTCGCATCAAGAAACGGAAATGGCTGTCCGGCGACATAGTTGACGGCCGTGCGTCCGTCTGGCGATAGGCGCACCTGGTCGGCGTATTTCTCCGTCGCGTCGCGATACGGCGGTGGCCAATCAATCCGCTCGGTTGGAACTACTCTCATCGTCATTCCGCTGACGACCTTGTAGTAGACTCCCGGCGAGACCAGGTTCTTCACCTTGTATGAATTCCCATAAGTAATCCTATCGCCGGGCTTGACTTGCGCGCTTGCGGGCGGCGCCGCGATCAAAAATCCCACCGCGAATATCAGAGCGCCCGCTCGCCACGTCCATGGATCGACGTCTTTGTGCATGACATATCTCCTTCCACTGACTGGTTAATCAGCCGAACACGAAAGATGCCACGGGCGAGCGGCACGGGTCGCCTTAGAGCGGGAGACAGGGGTCGAGGACTGCGACGGGTCGCAGCTCCTGCGGGGGCACCGTAATATTGGGACGAAGCTTACAGTAATTTAATTCATCGGGACGAGGAGACAACGCGGCGGATACTTGGATGGTCAGATCGCTCGCAGCGCCTGGGTGAAGTCCTCGATCAGATCGTCGCTCGATTCGAGTCCGACCGACAGCCGCACCAGCGCGTCGCTGATTCCCGCGCGTGCGCGATGCCCCGGCGACATCCCGGCGTGCGAGGTCCTGGCGGGGCGGGTGATCAGCGTCTCCACTCCGCCGAGACTTGGCGCACTGATGGGAATCGTCGCGTGCGCGATGAATTTCTCGGCCGCGGCGACTCCGCCTTCCAGCTCGAAGCTCAGTACGCCGCCGAAGCCGTCGAACAGTTCGCACGCGCGCAAATGGTTCGGATGGCTCTCGAGTCCGGGATAGCTCACGCGCGCGATCCTTGGATGCTGTTCCAGAAAGCGCGCGATCTTGAGCGCGCTCTCATTCTGGTGGCGCACGCGCACCGCAAGCGTCTTGATCCCGCGGTTCAACAGAAAGCACGCATGCGGATCGAGCACGCCACCCAGATGATCGAGCTTGTGCTTGATCTCCGCGACCAGCTCCGCGCGCCCGATTACCGCGCCGGCGACGATATCGGTGTGGCCGTTCAAATATTTGGTCGCGCTGTGTATCGAAAGGTCGAAGCCCGACTCGGCGGGCCGGAAATTCATCGGACTCGCGAAGGTGTTGTCGATGATCGAGATCAATCCGTTGGCGCTCGCGAAATCCACCACCGCGGCCAGATCGCTAACCCGCAAGAGCGGATTTGAAATCGACTCGACATAGATCGCCTTGGTGTTCGGACGAAGCGTCTCGCGCCATGACGCAGGGTCGTCACCGTCGATAAAATCGGCTTCCATTCCCATTCCGGGAAAATCCTGCGTCAGCAGATCGTGCGTACCGCCATACAGGCAGTCCTGCGCGAGCAGATGGCCGCGCCCGCTGAGCGTAGTCATCAGAGTCGCTGAGATTGCAGCCATCCCGCTGCCCGCGACCAGCGCGGCCTCCGCGCCCTCGAGGCTCGCGAGCTTGGCGTGCAGCGCGGTGTGATTGGGAGTGTTGGAAAGCCGGATGTAGCGGAGATCGTGATAGCTCGCCGCGTCGGCCGACTCGAATGTCGAAGACTGGAATATCGGCATCGTGACCGCGCCGCCGATCGGCGGATCAGGTTCGCCTGCGTGAATCAGCCGGGTCTCGATTCCCCTCATCAACCTTGCCATTGGCGACCTCCTGCGTGCCGGATGCGATCGTTCTATCATCGAATGGTTCGTAGAACCGCATGGGACGCGAAGCGGCGGCTGTTCAGCACGGATGGGCGCCGGTATGCTGAATCATGGGCAGCAAGATCGCGCTGGGACTCGTGAAGGATCTTTTCTTTCGTTCGAAGCTCGATGCGGTCGCTCAATCGCTCGGGGTCGAAGTGCTGTATGCCTCGACGCTGGACGCGGCCGCGCGCCACTGCGGCAGCCACCATCCAGCGCTGGTGTTCGCCGATCTTTCGGATGCGGAGTTTCCCGCGGCCGCGACCGTCGCACGGATCCGCGCGGACGCTCCCGGCGCGAAGATCGTCGGCTTTGCTTCGCACGTCGATTTGAAACCGCTCAAGGCCGCGCGCGAAGCGGGCTTCGACCTGACTCTCTCGCGCAGTGAGTTCACCGCGCGTCTGGCCGAGCTGCTGCGCTTGTGAGGGCGCCCGCTGCCGTCTCGCGGTGTCGGGTGTTATAGATATTTCGATGCATCCCGTGCTCGCAGATTTTCATCCTGCGGTGCGCCAGTGGTTCTCGCGGCGCTTCGGCGCTCCCTCGCGCGTGCAGGACCTCGGATGGCCTGTAATCGGCGCGGCCAGCACGAGCCCGCGCCACGACGTCTTGTTGTGCGCGCCCACGGGCAGCGGCAAGACGCTTGCCGCGTTCATGTGGGCGATCGACAACCTGGTGCGCGAGGCCGAGCGCGGTGTGCTGCCCGACGCGGTCACGGTGCTCTACGTTTCGCCGCTGAAGGCGCTCGCCAACGATATTCGGCTTAACCTTGATGAGCCGCTGGACGGCATTCGCGAAATCGGCGCGGCGCGCGGAATTGATCTCGGTGTGATTCGCGCGGGCCTGCGCACCGGCGATACTCCGGCCAGCGAGCGCAGTGCGATGCTGAAGCGGCCGCCGCAGATTCTGGTCACCACTCCCGAGTCGCTGTTTCTGCTGCTCACGTCGCCGCGGTTTCGCGCCAAGCTCGCATCCGTGCGCCACGTGATCGTCGATGAGCTGCACGCGCTTGCGGGGAACAAGCGCGGGGCGCATCTCGCCGTCACGCTCGAGCGGCTCGAGCGCTTCGTGCGCGCGTCGGGCGGCGAGCGGCCCACGCGAATCGGGCTATCGGCGACGCTCAACCCGATCGAGAAGCTGGCGGAATTTCTCGCGGGCTTCGATACCGCTGCCGATGGCTCGCGCACTCCGCGTCCGGTGAAAATCGTTCGCGCCGACGATCGCGCACGTGCGATGGACTTGCAGGTAATCGCGCCGGGGCCGGAGCTCGGACCGCTCGCGACGCATCAGCATTGGGACGCGATGTACGATCAGATCGCCGAGCTGATTTTGGCGCATCGTACGACATTGATATTCACGCTCTCGCGCAGATGGGCCGAACGCGTTGCGCTGAATCTGCAAAAGCGCGTCGGCGCCGACGCCGTGATGGCGCATCACGGCAGCCTCGCGCGCAAGGAGCGCGTGCTGGCCGAGCAGCGCCTCAAACGCGGCGAGCTGCGCGCGATCGTCGCGACCGCGTCGCTCGAGCTCGGCATCGACGTTGGCGCGGTCGAGCTGGTGTGCCAGATCGATTCGCCGAAATCTATTTCGGCGGCGATTCAGCGTATCGGGCGCTCGGGCCATAGTCTTGGCGCGACTCCGAAAGGCAGATTCTTCGCGATGACCACCGACGATCTGCTCGAATGCGCAGCCGCGGTGCGCGCGATCCGCCGTGGGCATCTGGATGAAGTCGAGATTCCTGCCGGATGCCTGGATATCGCGGCGCAGCAGATTATCGCGATCGCCGCCGAAGAGGACGAAATCAGCGAATCCGATCTGCTGCGCATCCTGCGCGGCGCGTACAACCTGGGCGACCTCGACGGGGCAGGCCTCGCGCGGCTGCTCGAGCAGATGGCGACGGAGCTGCCGGAGCGAATCAGCGGCGCCGCGCCCAAAATTGTTTTCGACCGGACTAATCATCGCATCCGTCCGCGGCGCGGTGCGCGGCTGGCCGCAATCATGTCGGGCGGGACGATTCCGGAGAGCGGCAACTACGACGTCGTGATCGAATCGGACGGGCGCAAGGTTGGCGACGTCGAGGAAGATTTCGCGCAGGAATCCGCGCGCGGCGACGTGTTTTCGCTCGGCTCGATGCCGTGGCAGATCCAACGGACCTCGCGCGGTCGCTTGATGGTGGAAGCCGCGCCCGGAATGGCGCCCACGTTGCCATTTTGGCTGACCGAAGCGGGCGGCAGGTCGTGCGCGCTCTCGACCGAAATCGCGGAGCTGAAGCATCAAATCGCCGCGCGCCTGGACGGCGGGGGCGCCGCGCAATGGCTCGTGGCGGAGTGCGCGCTCACCGAATCGGCAGCCGCGCAGGCGGTCGATTACGTGCGGCGCGGGCTTGCGGCGCTCGGCGCGATACCCGATTCGAGTACGATTGTAGTCGAGCGATTTTTCGACGGGCTGGGCGGCACGCAAATCGTGATTCATGCGCCGTTTGGAATCCGCTTCAATCGAGGACTCGGACTCGCGCTGCGCAAACGGCTGTGTCAATCATTCGATTTCGAAATCCAGGCCTCCGCGATCGATGACGCCGTGCTGATCGCGCTCAATTCCCGCCACAGTTTTCCGCTTGAAGAGACGCTTGCGATGCTCCCCGCAAAAAACGCGCGCGGCGTGCTCGAGCAGGCGATGCTCGCGGCGCCGATGTTCGAGGTCCGGTTCCGCCACGTCGCTTCGCGCGCGCTGACGGTGATTCGCGCCGCCCGTGGCGCGCGGATTCCCGCGTGGATTCAGCGTCTGCGCTCGCAGGAGGCGCTCGCCGCGCTGTTTCCGCAGCAGCAGGCGTGTTTTGAAAATCGTCCGCCCGCGATAGCGATTCCGGATCATTTCATCGTTGCCGAGACGATGCGCGAGTGTCTGACTGAATCGGCGGACGCGGATCGGATGCAGGGCGTGCTCGCCGGAGTCGCCGACGGTTCGGTGCGCGCGGTTTATGTCGATTCGGTTTCGCCCTCAGTCTTCGCGCAGCGCCTGCTGCTTGCGTGGGACTACTCCTTCCTCGATGGCGGAGAGCGCGCGAACCGGCGCAGCCGCACCGTCTCGATGAATCGCGGGATGGCTGAGGACGTTTTCCGCAGCGAGGATCTGTCGGCGATGCTCGCGGAGGACGCGGTGCGCGCGGTCGCCGCTGAGGTGACCGGTTTGGCGCTCGGCTATCGCGCGCGAAATCGCGACGAGCTCTATGAATCAATTCGCGCACACGGCGCGTTGAGCATTGGCGAGATCGAGGAACGCACAGGCGAGGGCGCTCGCGCGATGCTCGAGGAACTGGCGCGGGAAAAGCGTATCGCGCGGCTGGTTCGCCCCGGCGCCGCCGCGGAGGTCATTGTCGCGTCAGAGGACGCCGCTATATTTTCGGCGGCGTATTCCGGCGCGGAGATTATCGACGCGCCGCAGAGCGCTCGCGCCGATCGCGACGTTGCGCAACAGGAGATAGTTCGCCGCGCGCTCAAGACCTCCGGCCCCATCACCATTGACGAATTAGCGCTGCGGCTTGGTCTTGACGCGCAAGTGATCGAGCGCGTGCTGCCCGCGCTCGAGGCGGCTGGCGCGGTGTTTCGCGGCCATTTTACTTCGTCCACGGCGACGCAGTGGTGCGAGCGTTACAACCTCGAACGGATTCACCGGATGACGCTGGCGCGAGTGCGCGCCGAGATCGAGCCGTGCGCCGATCACGAATTCGCGGCGTTCCGCCTGCGCTGGATGTACGTCGGTGGCGGAGACGTTTCCGCCGACGCTTCGGATGTGACCGCCGTGCTCGAACAGCTTTCCGGCCTCGCGTATGCGCCGGCTTTTTGGGAGCGCGCGATTCTGCCCGCGCGAATCCGCGGTTATCGCCCCGAGATGCTCGATGTCGTCTGCCTTGGCGGCCAGATGCGGTGGGCCGCGGCGTCGCAGGAAGACGAGGATCGCGCGACGCCGGGCTTGATCACGTTTATCGCGCGGCGAACCGCGGTCCCGGGTGCTGACGAATCCGCGGCGATCGATGATCCGCGCGAGCAGAGCATCCTCGCGGCTTTGCGCGTGGGCGGTGCACAATACCTCGACCAGATTTCTGAGCGCGCAAACCTCTCTGAACGCGACACGCTCGCCACCCTGTGGCGATTGGCCGCGCGAGGCTGTGCGAGCAACGACAGCTTTGCGCCGCTCAGGATGCTGGCGTCCGATCCTGCGGCCGCCGACGCGATCGAGGGTACGCCCTTGCGCGGATTCACTCGCCACGATGCGGCGATTCGCGCGCGGCTCAAGTCGAGCGTATCGGGCCGCTGGAGCGTGATCGAATCGGCGGCGCAGGTGTCATCGAAAGAGTCCGAAGATGCGGATCCGGCGCGCGAATTCGCGCTGCGCCTGCTTGCGCGCAACGGAATTCTCTCGCGAGATATGCTCGCGCTCGAATCGTCGGCGATGACCTGGCGTGACGTGTCGTTCGCGCTCCGCCGGCTCGAGTACGGCGGCACGATCCGGCGCGGATGGTTCGTGCGTACGCTTTCCGCCGAGCAATACGCGCTGCCCGAGGCGGTCGAGATGCTGCGCGAGGCGCGCGCGCTGAACTCCGCGCGCGAAAAGCCAATTGCGATCAGCGCCGCCGACCCGGCAAATCCCTATGGCGCGATGCTTCCCGGGTGCGGCGTCGCGCGCGAGGCTGCGAATATCGTCGTTCTGCGCGCCGGGAAGCCCGTGCTGGGGCTTGCGAGCCGTGCCTTGGTGACGATAGGCCCGCTCGATGACGACGCTTTCAGTGCGGCGGTCGCGGCGCTGGTCGAAGTTCGTCCGAAGATCGTACTCGACGCGATCGACGGCGAGCCGGCGCTCGTGTCGCCTCGGGTTGGAATGCTGGCCGCGATGCGCTTTCATTCCGATGGCCGCGCGCTGGTCTTCGATGGCCTGCCCGGTCCCGTTCCGGCGCGCGCGGCGCACGCCAGACGCGGTTGATTGGCGGCCCGCGCGCGCTATTCTGGTCGCATGGCGACCAACAGTTTCGACGCGCGCGCAACACTCAAATCCGGCAACAAATCCTGGACCATCCATAAGCTCGACGCGCTGGAGCGCCGCGGCTTCAACCTCGCGAAAATTCCATTCTCGATCAGGGTGATGCTCGAGAACGTGCTGCGCCGTGAAGACGGCGTGAACGTGACCGCCGAGCAGGTCGAGCGGCTTGCGAAGTGGGACGGCAAGCCGTCGCAGCGCGAAATTTCGTTTCGGCCCGCGCGCGTGCTGTTGCAGGATTTCACCGGAGTGCCGGTGGTTGCCGATCTGGCGGCGATGCGCGACGCGATCAAACGCCTCGGCGGCGACCCCGCGAAGATCAATCCGCTCCGGCCGGTCGATCTGGTGATCGATCATTCGGTGCAGGTCGATGCGTACGGAAGCGCAGACGCATTCGCGATCAATGCGCGCATGGAGTTCGAGCGCAACCGCGAGCGCTACCTGTTCCTGCGCTGGGGGCAGGGCGCATTCGACGATTTTCGCGTCGTCCCGCCCGACACCGGAATCGTGCATCAGGTGAATCTCGAATATCTCGCGCCGGTGGTGTTTGGCGCGCGCGACGGCTCCGCGTATCCCGACACCGTCCTCGGCACCGACTCGCATACCACGATGATCAACGGCCTGGGCGTGGTCGGATGGGGTGTAGGCGGAATCGAGGCGGAGGCGGCGATGCTCGGGCGGTCGATTCCGATGCTGATACCCGAAGTAGTGGGATTTCGCCTGCACGGCAGCATGCGTCCCGGCGCGACCGCGACCGACCTGGTGCTGACCGTCACGCAGATGCTGCGCAAGAAGGGCGTGGTCGGAAAATTCGTTGAGTATTTTGGTCCGGGGCTGGGCGCGTTGCCGGTCGCCGATCGCGCGACGCTCGGAAACATGTCGCCCGAGTACGGTGCGACGATCGGATTTTTTCCGGTCGATGATCAGACGCTCAAGTACCTGCGCATGAGCGGACGGGCCGAAGAGCAAGTCAATCTGGTCGAGGCTTACTGCAAGGAGCAGGGGTTGTTCCGCACCGAGGCGACGCCGGAGCCGCATTTCTCCGACGTGCTCGATCTCGATCTTGCGACGGTCGAGCCGAGCCTCGCGGGTCCGCGCCGTCCGCAGGATCGCGTGCCGCTGCATGACTCCAAGATCACGTTCCGCCGCGACCTTGCGAAGGAAGTTGCGCATCATGGCACCGCCGACCCCAAGGTCATCGAGCGGTGGGTTTCCGAGGGCGGGAATCCGGGGCTCGCTCCGCATGAGCGCGTGTCCACCGCCGAGCTCGGCCATCTGGCGCATAGCGTCGGAACGACTCGCGGGGCGGAGAAGTTCTCGCTGACGCACGGTTCCGTTATCATCGCGGCGATCACAAGCTGCACCAACACTTCGAATCCTTCGGTGATGATCGCGGCCGGGTTGCTCGCGAAAAAAGCGGTCGCGCGCGGACTCACCGTGCGGCCGTGGGTCAAGACCAGCCTCGCGCCGGGGTCGAAGGTCGTCACGCAATATCTCAAGCGCGCGGGACTGCTCGAGCCGCTGCAGAAGCTCAAGTTCAACCTGGTCGGCTACGGATGCACGACCTGTATCGGCAACAGCGGTCCAATCGAAGAGGATATCGCCGACGCGGTCAAAACCGGGAACCTGGTTGCGGCGGCGGTGTTGAGCGGAAATCGCAACTTCGAGGGGCGGATCAATCCGGCGGTGCGCTTCAACTACCTGGCCTCGCCGCCGCTGGTGGTCGCCTACGCGATCGCCGGAACGATGGATATCAACCTGGATCACGAGCCGCTCGGAACAGATGCGCAGGGAAAGCCGGTTTATCTGCGCGACATCTGGCCGTCGTCGGAAGAGATCGCGAGCACCGTGAAAAGCTCTTTGGACTCCGCGATGTTCCGCGGCGAGTACGGGCAGGTGTTCGAGGGCGACGAGAGCTGGCGCAGCCTGGCGGTTCCGAAGGGCAACCTTTTTCAGTGGGAAAAGGATTCCGAGTACGTCAAGGCGCCGCCATTTTTTGACGGCGTCGGCGCGGAGCCGGGCAAATTCACCGATATCACGGGCGCGCGCGCGCTGGCGGTACTGGGCGATAGCGTGACGACCGATCACATCTCGCCAGCAGGCTCGATCGCAAGCGACGGGCCCGCGGGAAAATATCTGATCGCGCACGGTGTCAAGCCCGCCGACTTCAACTCGTACGGAGCACGGCGCGGAAATCATGAAGTGATGATGCGCGGCACGTTCGCCAATATCCGGCTGCGCAACCAGATGGTCCCCGGCGTCGAGGGCGGCTTCACGACGCACCTGCCCGGCGGCGAGCAGATGACGATCTTTGACGCGTCGGAGCGGTACCGCAAAGAGGGGGTTCCGCTGATCGTGATCGCGGGCAAGGAGTACGGCACCGGCTCGTCGCGCGATTGGGCGGCCAAGGGAACGCTGCTGCTCGGGGTGAAGGCGGTGATCGCGGAGAACTTCGAGCGGATCCATCGCAGCAATCTGATTGGGATGGGCGTGCTGGCGCTCGAGTTCCTGCCCGGTGAGAACCGCGAGTCTCTGGGCCTCACGGGGCGCGAAGTCTATTCGATCAGCGGGACTAGCGGCGGTATCAAGCAACGCCAGCGGCTCATCGTACGCGCTGAGGGAGCGGGCCAGACCAAGCAGTTCGAGGTCATCTC
>DATKSB010000214.1:0-8857 GCA_035531855.1 Binataceae bacterium (SeqCode) | reverse complement strand
CCAGCTCCCGAAAATCCCGGTGGGAAGCCGCTTTCGCGGAATCTCGCGCGTGGCCAAGGACAATTTCAGCTTTGCGATCAAACCGCTGATGTTCTCGGGCGAGGATGCGCTCCTGATGGACGGCGCCGACGTGACTCCCATTCGCGAGTCGGTCGAACGCCTGCGCGACACGCTGCTCCTGGTCGTGCCGATTCTGCTCATCCTATGCGTGGCCGGCGGATACCTGCTCGCGGGACGCGCGCTTGCGCCGGTCGCGTCGCTGGCGGCCTCGCTTGGCGACATCCAGCCGCACGATTTGAATCGCCGCCTGCCCGCGCCCGAAGCCTACGACGAGATCGGAAGGCTCACCGACGTCATCAACGCCCTGCTTGATCGGCTGGAAAGCGCGTCGGTCACTGAGCGGCGCTTTGCCTCCGACGCCGCTCACGAGCTGCGCACTCCACTGGCGGTGTTGCGCACCGGGCTTGACGTGGCGCTGACGCGGGAACGCTCCGGCGCCGAAAACCGCGCCGCGCTCGAGAACGCTCATCGCGAGGTTATCGGTCTGTGCAAGATCGCAGAGGAACTCCTGATGCTGACGCGGCTCAACGGCGAAGTCGCGATCGAGCGCAAACCGGTCGATCTGCGTGCGCTGGTGGCCGAAGTGACTGCTACGGTCGAGCCGCTTGCGACCGCGAAAAATGTTGACCTGCGCACCGCCGAGTTGGCCTCAGCGATAGTCGATGGGAGCGCGGCGCATCTGCGCCGCCTGGTGATCAATCTGATCGATAATGCGCTCAAATTCACGCCCGCCGGCGGCAAGATTGAAATCGGCCTGGCCAATGTGGACGGACGCGCGTTACTGCGCGTCGCCGATACCGGCCCCGGAATCGAACCCGCCGAGCTACCCCTCGTCTTCGAGCGTTTTTTTCGCGGCGCGCACACCGGAGGCGAGGGTAGCGGTCTCGGCTTAAGTCTGTGCCGCGAAATCGCGCGCTACCACGGCGGCCAAATCGCCGCCGCCAACCGGCCCGCCGGCGGCGCGGTGTTAGTGGTCAAACTACCGCTGCGCGGAACCCGCGCGCTGCAACCCTCTGAAAGCGCGATGCTCGCTGCCGGCGTGCGGGTTGCTTAATATTTATTCACTAGGCTGCTGGTCGCCGAGGATGTTAATTTTTCGGTCTATGATGCATCCGCGTATCCATATCCGTGGTGCCGTGGTGACCGCATTGATCCTGCTGCTGGCCGCCGGCAGGGCAACGGCTGCGCCGCTGACACTGAAGGAATCCATCGATCGCGCGCTGGTGTTCGCTCCGTCAATCGCGATGGCTTCGGGAACCAGCGACTTGACCGAAGCCCGCGCACGCGAAGTGCGCGCTCCCCTGTTTCCAAGCATCACCGCCGGAGCTGAGTATTACCAGGCGCCCGGCTATAACGAAGTAATCACCAACCGCGGCCTGTCGAGCGCGCTGCTCGCGCTGAACTACACCGCGTTCGATTGGGGCCGCCGCCAGGCGCGCTACCGCGCGGCGCGGTACGTGAGCGAGGCGGCGACACTCGGGGTTGCGGCGGCGCGCGCGCAAATCGCTTTCGACACTCGCGCCGCCTACTACGAATTGATGCGCGCCCGAGCGACCGAGCGCGAAGTGGCCGGCAGCGTCGAGCGCCTTGACCGCTACGTCGCAACGGTGCGGCAGTTGCACGCCAGCGGGCGCGCGATCGCAAACGACGAACTCAAGATTCGCAGCGCGCGCGATGCGTCCGAGCTCGCGCTCGCCAGCGCTCAGGGCGACGTCCGCCGCGCCTCGGCCAATCTGGGTTCGCTCATCGGCGACTTCGATACCACCGATATCGCGATCGCCGATCAGGACGAAGCGACCCCGCAGCCCGCGGGCGACGTCGCACAGAGTCCCGCGATGCTGGCGGCTCATCGCGCAATTTCCGCCGCCGCCCTGCAGGTGCGCGCCGCGCGCGACGAACGCCTGCCTACCTTCCAGATCGCGCTCACCACCGGTGCTCTCGGAGTCGATCCTCCGGCCACTGTCAGCCACGATTACGGCGCTTCGTATGACGGCGTGATCTCGATGCCGGTGTTCGAGGGCGGCCTGATCAACGCGCACATCGATCAGGCCAAGGCAAAACAGCACACCGCGCAGGCCCAGTTGCGCCAGACCCAGTACCTGCTGGAGCGGCGGCTAAAGGATGCGGCGCTGCGCTATCAGCAGGCAGGCGAACAATTGAAAATCCTGGCGCGCGCGCAACCGACCGCTGACGACGCATTCGCGCTGACCTGGACGCGCTTTTTGGGCGGCGGCACCGCAACCGTGCTCGAAGTGCTTGACGCCTATCAGCAGTCCGAGCAGCTTCGCGTGCAGCGCTTCATCTACCAGTTCGCCGCGCGCGAGGCGGTGGCCGAATCGCTTCTGCTCGCCGGCAGGGTGCAATGATCGAACCCAATTTCACCCGCGCGCGGATCGCGCTCGCTCTCGGCGCGGCGCTCGCGATTCTAATCGGCATGGGATGCGGCGGTGCGCACTCCAGCGAAGACGACAGCGCCGCCGCTCCGCCCGCGCCGGTCCTGACGGTCACCGCGACGCGCGCGGAGGTCGCGCCGATGCGCCAGGAACTGCGCGTGCTCGGCAGCACGGTCGCGCTCACTCGCGTTACGATTCGCTCGCCCACAGCGGGCCGTGTGAACAACATCCATATTACGAATGGCGATTTGGTCCGCAAGGGACAGGTGATCGCTCACGTCGTCAATCGCGAGATCGACGCCGCACGCGCCGGACTTTCGGTCGCGCAGAAACTCGATCCGAAGGACGCTTCCGCGCTCGGAAAATCGGTCGGCCGCTACGATCGAGGCCAGGGAATTCCGGTGGTCGCACCCGAGTCCGGAATCGTTGACGCTCCCCCGGTGGTCAGCGGCCAGATGGTCGCCGACCTCGACACGATCGCAGAGCTGGTCGATCCCGCGAGCATCTACGTCAACGCGGCGGTGCCGATCGGCGACCTGCATCTGCTTCGTCCGGGAATGGCGGCCACCGTCACGTCGCCGCTGCGCCCCGGAGTAGAGTTTCCCGCTCGGGTGGCGGCGATCTTTCCGTCGTTTGATGTGCAGAGTGCGACCGCGCCGGTCCGAATCGATTTCATCCGTGCTCAGGGAATCTACGAGACCGACGCGCCGGTCCAGGCACGTATCATGGTCTCGGAAGTTCCCGACGCGATCGTGGTTCCTTCCGTCGCGTTGTTTCAGGACGCGGGCGTGAATCGCTATCACGTGTTCGTCGCCGGCGCGGACGGTCGCGCGCATCGCGTTGACGTCTCGTTGGGAATCCGAGACGGCAAACGCGTGCAGGTTATCGGCGCGGTCAAGCCCGGCGACCAGGTGATCACCTCGGGCGGGTACGCGCTGTCCGGCGGCCTGCAGGTCAAGGTCGGAGGCGCGCCTTAGCGATGCGCCGTGTCAACTCGACACTCGCGATTCTGTCGGTCCTCGCGCTGAGTGCGCTCGGCGTGATCTTGTCCTTTTCGATCCCGAGCTCGGTGTTCCCCGAAATCACGTTTGATCGCGCGATCATCCTGGCCGACAGCGGCGATCTTCCCGCCGCACAGATGTTGGTCAGCGTCACGCGTCCGCTCGAGGAGGCGTCCTACGGCGTCGTCGGAGTTAGCCTGGTTCGTTCCACGACCACGCGGGGCAGTTCGGAAATCGACGTAACTTTTGCTTCGTCGGCAGACCCGACAACCTCCTATCAGCTCCTCAACGCTGCGCTGAGCGAGGTGCGCGCCCGGCTTCCGGGCGGCACCGACATTGCCACGCGGCTGCTGACCAGCGGCACCTTTCCGATCCTCGATGTGAGCATGAGTTCGCACGGCCGCAGCCTGGCCGACCTGACCGATATCGCGCTCTACGACGTGGTGCCGAGTTTCCATCGCCTCGGCGGAGTCTATCGGGTCGAGGTGGTGGGCGGAAAATACCGGGAGTTCGTGGTGCGGCTGGATCCGGCGCGGATGCTGGTGCATAGCCTTTCGCCGCAGGAGATCGTTGACGGCCTCGCCAATGCCAATATCGTCGCTTCCGCCGGCCGCGTGCTCGATTCGCATCGGATGCTCCTGACCGTTGTCACGGGTAACGTGCACGATGCGGTTGAATTGGCCGCTCTGCCTGTCGCCAGCGCCAAAGGTACGCCGGTGCGCATCAGCGATGTGGGCGAGGTCGAGCTGGGAATCCGCGAGGATTACATCCGGACCGCTTCTCAGAGTGGGCCCGCGGTGCTGGTGGGAATCTCGCGCCAGCCCGCTGGCAACACGGTCGCGATTGCGGCCCAGACGCGCGCGATCGTGGCGACGATGCGCCAGCGCTATCCCGACGTCGATTTTTCCTTCTCCTACGATCAATCCGCGCTGGTAACTGAATCGTTTCTGAGCGTTCGCGACGCGATCGTCTTCGGATTGGTGCTCGCCGTGCTGGTGGTGTTCGCATTCACGCGCAGCCTCGCCAGCGCGGCCGTCGCCGCAATCGTGGTGCCGTGTACGCTGGCGATTACCTTCGTCGTGATGAAAGCCGCGGGACTGACCTTCAACATGATGACGCTCGGCGGACTCGCCGCCGGAATCGGCTTGTTCATCGACGACGCAATCGTGATGATCGAGGCGATTCATCGCGCACGCTCGACCGGGATGGCGACAACCGACGCGGTTCCCGCCGCGCTCACCGAGCTTGCGCGCGCCCTGGTCGCCTCGACGCTGACGGTGATCGTCGTGTTCGCGCCGCTGGTGTTCGTAAGCGGCGTGACCGGGGTGTTCTTCCGCTCGCTGGCCGCGACGCTCGGCGCAGGCCTTGCGATTTCGCTGGCGCTGGCGCTGTATTTCACGCCGGCGCTCGAAATGATCGTCGAGCCGATTCGGCGCAAAAGCCGCGAGCCGGGGCGCCTGTTCAATCACCTTCGCGACGCGTACCTGTTCACCTTGCGTCCCGTCATGCGATTCCCCGCTCTGGCGATTCTGCTCGCGGCGGTCGCGGTGGCCGCGGCTGCCTTGATGTACCGCAGCGTCGGCACCGATTATCTGCCCGCGCTCGACGAAGGCGAATTCGTCCTCGACTACATCACTCCGCCCGAGAGTACGCTTGCCGACACGCAGGCGATGCTCGGCCGGATCCAGCAGGTCCTCCTCGCGACGCCCGAGGTCGCGGCGTTCTCGCGCCGTACAGGCACGCAACTTGGCTTCCAGTTGAGCGAATCGAACACCGGCGACTTCTCGGTCCGTCTGAAAGCCAATCGCAGCCGCGGAATCGACGCGATCATCAGTTCGGTCCGCAGCCGCGTGCTCGCATCCGTGCCAGGCGTGCAGGTCGATTTCTCGCAGATGCTTCAAGATCTGCTCGGCGACCTGTCGGGCACGCCCCAGCCGATCGAGGTGAAAGTCTTCGGCGCGGATCAGATTCAGATCGAAGCCACCGCGCACCGCGTCGCCGCCGAGTTGCGCAAGATCCCCGGATTGGTGGACGTGTTCAGCGGCGTGGTCCTGAGCAGCCCCGAGGAGGAAGTGCTGGTCAACGAATCCGCGGCGGCGCGCTACGGCCTTTCAGCCGCCGATATCCAGACCACCCTGCACGCGATCGTTCAGGGAACGGTCGCCACCAATATCCGGATGGGCGATCGGCTACTTGGCGTCCGCGTGCGTTATCCCGAACAGTTTCACCTCGATCTCGGCACGCTATCCGAAGTGATGCTCAAGACGCCGGCCAACGGGCGGGTGCCGCTCTCGGCGGTGACGACCTTTGATTTCACCGGCGAGAAAACCGAGATGAATCGCGAGCGCCTGCGCCCGGTCGTTCACGTCACCGCGCGGCTCGAGGGCTCCGATCTGGGGACCGCGATGGATCGCGTGCGCGCCGCGATGGCGAAATTTCCGCTCCCCGCCGGCGTCACCCTCGAGTACGGCGGCCTCTACGCGCAGCAGCAAAAGGCGTTCAGCCAACTCGCCCTGGTACTGGTCGCGGGAACGGTCGCGATGTTCCTGATCCTGGTTTGGGAGTTCGGACGCCTTGCGCCTGCGCTCGGATGCCTGATCGCGGCAATCGCGTCGCTGGCCGGCAGCTTCCTCGGCCTTGACCTCGCCGGCATCACGCTCAACATCTCGTCGTTCATGGGGATCATCATGGTCGCCGGCATCACGGCGAAAAACGGAATCCTGTTGCTCGACCACGCCGAACACGATGTCGCGGACGGACTCGCGCCCGTCGAGGCGCTCGCGAATGCGGCGCGCATCCGGATGCGTCCGATCCTGATGACCACGCTTGCGACCGCGGCCGGACTGTTCCCGCTTGCGCTCGGCCTCGGCGCGGGCGCCAAGGTGCAGCAGCCACTTAGTATCGCGGTGATCGGAGGACTGATATTCGCGATGCTGCTCTCGACGCAGATCGCCGGCGGAATTTATTTGCTCGGAACGCGGCAGCGAAAGATCGATTGAGGCAGGTCAGTTTGGGTTCGTTCAGATCACTCCGGGCCATAGGCGAAACCGAACTTTCTGCTGATAGACGCGATAGGCGGGCTCAAGCGCAAGCAGTCCTTCTTCCATCTGGATTCGCCAGACCAGGAACGGAATTGACGCGACAATCAAAAGTACGTTGCGCGCGGTCGGATACGAGAACGCGAATCCGATCGTGAGGATGAGCCATCCAAGATAGATCGGATGACGCACGCTCGAGAACGGTCCCTTCGAAACCAAACCGCGATTCGCCGGCAAAATTCCGAAGCTCCGCCCCATATAGATTCGCGCGATCTGCGATAGCGCCACGCCAACCATCTCGAGCACGATTCCCACTACCATAAGCCATCCGGTCGATGGCGAAACTGGGCGCATCAGGCACGGAATCACGAGCATCCCGGCCGACGCCGCAATCGCAGGAACTGTTACCATCGCGGTTTTTGGCGGCAGCCGAACCAGCGAGAACACTCCCATAATTACTGCGCCGATAATCCAGACGGCATTCGCCAGATCGATTGGAGCCTGGTTGGCACTCGGCAGCGCCGCAACGAAAAACGACGACGCCAGCAGCACATTGCCCAGCGCATGTTTTAACCCCGCCGACGAAATCACCGGCGGCCTGATCGTGAGCGGAGCCGGAATATGCAGGGCGATAGCTTCCAATTGAGACATGGTTTCTCCGTATGCGACTAGCCGATCAAGCGATTTCGTCGCGCAAGCGCCTGCGCGTCCCGAATCAGGACATCGAAGATCGACACCCAGAGAAGGGGAGCAACCGACGTGCCACCGTTGCCGGAGAGTTGAAGGTCTCGTATAAGTGGAGGGGACGACCTCAGATGCCGAGGTGGCGAAATGGCAGACGCAGAGGACTCAAAATCCTCCGTGCGCAAGCACATGCGGGTTCAAGTCCCGCCCTCGGTACCAAGATTCCATCTGTCCGAAATGGAAGGTAAGTTTCGAGTACGCTCCAGTTGCGGACGGCATTCGTGCATTGCGGAGATGGAGGAGCGAAGCTGGAAATTCTCAGACCTGTGGAATGGCGAGGGAACCTCTGCGGCATCGCCGGTGATTTGAGCGGAAGGTCCTCGAATTTACTATACTCTCTTGAATGGTGGATTGGCCGTCCGGTCCGCGCATAGCGGACTCGAGAACTAGGTTTTCTGGTTGGATGAAGCGATCACAGATTCCCGGAACGCTTTGTCACGCCGTTATTGCCATAGCGCTGCTGCTCACATTCTGCGCAAGCAGCTACGCCCAGTCGCCGCCTCCGGCAGCCTGCGCCGACACTACACCGCACACGGAGAGGCTGGTTACTGTCGCGCCGGGCGTCCAGCTCCAAGTGTTGGATTGGGGTGGCGCCGGCAAGCCGGATACTATGGTACTGCTCACCGGCCTCGGCGACAACGCGCACATTTACGATGACTTCGCATTCCAGTTCACTGACTACTTTCATGTCATAGGCATTACCCGCCGAGGTTACCTTCCGTCGAGCCAGCCTGGAAATGGCTACGAAGTGGCAACGAGGGCACTCGACGACATCAGTGTTCTCGACGCTTTAGGTATAAGCAAAGCCGTCTTTGTGGGACATTCCCTTGCAGCCTCCGAATTGAACGCGATCGCTACGGCGCATAAGGATCGCGTGGAGAAGCTGGTCTATCTGGATGCTTACGATCTTGCCGAGCGATTCCAACTACCTGAAGTGCCGGTCGCGCCGTTTGTCACAGCGGACTTGAATTCCCTGGAGACTTTTCAAGCGGCACGGGCGCGTCTGTTGGCGGTCCGGGGGGCAAACCCATCGATTTGCCTACAGCTTGAATTTAATTCCAGCGGGAAAATTGCGGGTTTTACGACCCCCGACTCAATCCCCGTGAAGTTGCTGGCGGGCATAAAGGCGCCTGCAAATCCGCCAGTGAACTGGAAAGACGTCGCGGCGCCACGACTCGGCATTTTCGCCCTGTACTCCGCCGAAACCAGGCAGTCCTATTACTGGTACCTGAGTGCTGCTGAGAAAAAACAGTTCGATCAAAACTTCAAAGGGATCATTGATTGGCAGCGCGAGACAATCGACGAATTCCGCTCCGGAAATCCGAAGAATCCTGAACCGATAGTCGTAGATCTGCCGCCGGGAAATACCCACTATATCTTTCTCAACAATGAAGCGTTCGTCGTTCGGAGGATGCGGCAATTCCTGCTCGGCGAATCCGGGAACTGACGCTGAAATGTATCGCCTCAGAGTTATATTTTGTATTTCATTCTCGCGTCGCGGATGTCATCCTCGGCAGACGCTGTCTATCAGCGGCGAAGGATTTCCAGATCGTGAAAAAGCCGGTTCCCAAATTTAAGAACGACGAGGCCGAGCGGGCCTTCTGGGCGACTCACGACTCGA
>DATKSB010000213.1:0-12027 GCA_035531855.1 Binataceae bacterium (SeqCode) | reverse complement strand
GCGGCTCGTAGCCAACGGACATAGTTCCCTTCCCGTGCGGGAAGGGGCTAGGGGTTAGGTCGTCGATCCTACGGTCGTGCTGGTCATCTTTCGGAATTTTGATTGCGCTGCGCTGAATAAGGATCCTCATCTGACCGCGTGTCAGTGGCACCTCCCTTTCGGGGCGAGGTATCCGCAACAAAGAGGCGGATTAAAATCCGCCGTACTTAAGGTGTAACTGACTGGTCAGGGCATCGGGACGGGGACTACTGGGGCCATTATTGAGAGGTTGTCTTTTACGGTCAGCGTTACGAGGCAGGTCGGTTCCTGGCGGCCGTAGCAGATGTTGGCGACGATGCCTTTGGGACTCGGTTGCAGGCGCGAGTATTTGTGGCAGACCCATACGCCCGCGCTCTGACGGTACATCGCGGCGGTGAAATAGCGGCCGGGTGAGAGCTTGCCGGTCGCGGGTACGCCGCGGAGTCCGAGTTCTTTCGAGTCGGTTATCTCGAAGCCGTCGTGGGCGGAGTTGGGATCGTAAGTCATGAAGAAAATCTGCCACTGCAGGCCGGCGCGGGCGGAGAGGTCGTAGTTCATCATGTGCGTCGATGAAAACACCGGCTTGTCGCGGCATAGCCACGGACGCGGCTCGCCGGCATGGGCGGGCGCGCACAGGGCGATCGCCGTCAGAACGACAGCAGCGGAGATTGTCTCGAGGATGCGGAACTTCGGGTTGCGGATCGACATGGGTGGTTTTCCCTCGGGCCGGATGAGACTTCGGCGACGTGGCTTAAGATTATATTTGCGCGCGAGGTCCCAGCGCCGCAATCTGTCCGACGATTTCGCCGAGGTTCGAGTCTTTCGGCGTGAACACCGCCCGCACGCCCATCGCAAGCAGGCGCGCGCGGTCGGGTTCGGGAATGATACCGCCCATCACGACGCGGACGTCATCAGCGCCGCGCCGATGCAGTATCGCAAGGGCGTCGCGCGCGATCGCCATGTGCGCTCCGGCCAGGCTCGAAATCGCGAGCACGTCCACGTCTTCCTGAAGCGCGGTTTCCACCATCTGCGCCGCGGTCTGTTTGAAGCCCGCGAGCACCACTTCCATTCCGGCCTGCATGCAGGCGTGCGCCAGCAGCTTGACCGCGTTGATATGCCCGTCGAGGCCGGCTTTGCCGAGCGCGATTTTCATTTTGTGCGGTGCGCGCGCGACCGAAAGCGAGGCGACGGCGCCGCGCGCTTCGAGGATCGGCGGGGTGTAGCGGCCGTGGCTGGCGCGCACGATCGCGTCGGTCCATTCGCCGACGGTGCCGCCCGCGCGCGCCAGCGCGAGCGTCGCGTCCATCGTCGGTTGCTTTGCGGCGGCGGCCTGTTCGAGCGCATCGCGCGCGCGCGCGACCGCGGCGTGGTCGCGACGCTCGCGCCAGCGCGCGATCGCGGCGACGCGATCTTTTTCAATTGAGGCCTGCGCGATGTCGGTCGAATCCTCCGCGCCATCGGCGGCGGGAGCGAGCAGTCCGATCTCTCCTAAAAATGAGTTGACGCCGACCTGAACGATCTCGCCGCTCTCGAGTTTGCGCTGGCGCTCGGCGAGCGCGCGGGTCAGCTCTCCGGCGACGATTCCGATCGAGCGCGAGTAACCGGCCGTGCGCAGTTCCATCGCGATCGTCCGCGCGCGCTTTGAAATCTCGGCGGTCAGCCCCTCGATCACTTTGCTGCCCGCGAAGATATCGCCGTATTTCGTGATGCCGGTTTCATGCATCAGCACCTGCTGGGTGCGCAGCGATAGGGTTTGCTCGGCCTGGTCGGGCAGGGCCATCGCCTCGCGGAATCCGGGCAGTTGCAACGCGTTGACGCGCGCCGCCGCGGAAATTGTGACCGGCAGCGCCTCGTACGCGATGCGGATGATATTGACCTCGGGCTGCTGCTCGGTGAGCGAGAGCGAGCGCACCTGGCATCCGGCGCGGAACGCGACATCATCGATGCCGTACTCGGATTTGCACAGCTCTCGCCACAGATTGAAGTACGCGCGGATTTTGCAGATCTCCGGCACCAGCTCGATACCGCTGTTGATGAAGAACGAAATACGCCGCACGGTCTGCTCGAACGCCGCCGGCGAAAGGCTCTCGCGCAGCGCGTCGAGAATCAGCATCGCATTGCCGAACGCGTAACCGATCTCTTCGGCCGGTCCGGCGCCGCTTTCCATGTAGTGGTAGCCGCAGCAGTTGATCGGGTTCCAATTCGGAACGCGCTCGACCGCGAACTTGATGAGCTCGGTCGAAAGCCGGAAGGACATTTCCGGATCGAAGATCGAGGTGCCGCGCGCGACGAATTCCTTCATCAAATCGTTCTGGGTGGTGCCGCGCAGTTCCGTCCACGGCGCGCCGTGCTTCTCGGCGACGACCAGGTACAGCGCGAGCAGGAAGGGGGCGGTGGCGTTAATCGTCATCGAGGTGTTGATTCCGCCGAGCGGAATCCCCTCGAACAGCGCTTCCATGTCCTGCCAGTGGCAGATCGAGACTCCGGCTTTGCCGACTTCTCCGGCGGCGACCGGAGCGTCTGGGTCGTAGCCGTTTTGAGTAGGAAGATCGAACGCGATCGAGAGGCCGCGCTGGCCGGCCTTGAGATTTTGATGAAAGCGCGAGTTGGCCTGGCGCGCGTCGCCGAATCCGGCGTAGGTCCTGATGATCCAGGGTTCGCGCACGCGCTGGGTTTTGGGTTCGGCCTCGCTCATGCTCGCGGATACCTCACCGGCAAGGGTATTTGCGAATCCGCGCGATTTCCAGCGCGCTCGGGTCGTTAGCCGGGAAGATCGACCGAGGGCTTTCCGGCGTCAACGCATCGCGACGCGTTTTTTGGAACGATCGGCTTGCCCACTTCGTCGTCGGCGACGAACTGATCGGCGTTGGGCTGAATTTCGAGTCCGTGCGACGCGGCGCGTGCGCGGTAGGATTCGCAATCGCGCTCGGTGCGGAACATCCTCGAGCGGACGCTCCATTTCGAGATTGGCGCTCCGACGTCGAATTTTCCGATCGCATTGGGGGCGGGAGCCACGACCATGAACCATCCGAGAAGCGCAAGGACCGACAAGTGATGCAGTTTCATCCTGTTCCCCGTAGAAAAAAATTACGGCGGCTCTCCGAACCCGGCGGGCAGCGGCAGCGCTACGCTTTGGTCCGGTCATCCCCGAAAGGTGGATGCCGCACTGAATCAATATTCAGTCGGGTAGTGATAAACGAAGCAAGGGCATCTATCAATGCGCGTCCGTGCAAATCGGGAAATTCGGGTATTTCGAGCACTGGCGTCGCGGTTTCCCGCTCAACTCGAGCGAACGCGGCGCGCGAATGCGCGGCGCGGGCAATTTCTGCGCGCGCGATTTCGGCCAGATGCGCGCGGGCGCTCGAATCGCCCGTTTTGGAATGACCGCCGAGCATCGCGGCGACATCGGCGGAATCGAAATCGGCCGCAGCCATCCGATTGAAGAGCACGAGCGACGGCGCAAGCTGGATTGCGCTCAGCGCCGCGTGCATCTCGAACGCCTCGGACATCGCAAGCGAGTCGGCGGTAGTGACTTCCGCGATCGCGCAGGTCTCGCGGTCGCGCAGCCATTTGCCGATATTGGCCGCTTCGTTTCCGACCACGCTCTGGCGAAAGGTCGCGCGCGCGGCGGTGGGCATCTTGAGCAGCGCGAGCGCCTGCCCGCTGGAAGGAGCATCGACGATAATCGAATCCCAGAAGGTGCGGCGGCGCTCCTTGCGTCCGCTTTCGTAATAAATTTTTCCGAGCATCACCAGTTCGCGCAGTCCCGGCGCCGCCTGCACGAAAAACTGATACAGCCGGCTCGCGAACACCGCGCGCAAAAGCACCCGCCCCGGCACCACCATCGCGAGGTATTCCTCGAGCGCGTGCCCGCCGTCGAGCAGCATCGTGAACAGGTTGGGTGCGGCTTCGACCGGGCTGTAGGAACGATCGACGCCAAGCGCCGCGGTCATCGGCGCGCGCGCGTCGGTTTCGATGAGCAACGTGCGCGCTCCGGCGTTGGCGCGCGCTAAAGCCAGCGCGGCGGCAAGCGTGGTTTTTCCCACGCCGCCCTTGCCGAGGATGAAGGTTACTCGCCGGTCGGGTAGGTCGGCGCGCATTATGGAGGAGACTGCGCCGGGCCTACCAGCGCAGCAGATTCGCGCCCCAGGTCAGACCGCCGCCGCACGCATTGAGCATCACCAGGTCGCCGTCATGGATCCGGCCCTGCTCGAGCGCTTCGTCCAGCGCGATCGGCACCGAAGCAGCGGAGGTGTTTCCGTAGCGTTCGATATTGATGAAGACTTTTTCCGGGGGCAGGCCCAGCCGCTCTGCGACCGCATTGATGATCCGCATGTTGGCCTGATGGCCGACCACCAGGTTGACGTCTTCGAGCTTGATGTGCGCGCGATCGGCGACTTGCCGGCTGACTTCTTCCATGCTCTTGACGGCGATCTTGAACAGCTCAGGACCTTTCATCTTGATTGCGTCGGCGGGATCGCGCCGCGCCTCGGCGTCTAACGTGGCGCGGATTCCGGTGGCGCGCAGCGAGAGCAAACCCCAATGCTGCCCCGAAGAGCGCAGCAGGCTTGCGAGAACGCCGCGCGGACCCGGCTCGGAAAGCAGCACGGCGGCGCCGGCGCCGTCGCCGAAGAGGACCGAAGTTCGCCGGTCGTTCCAATCGACAAAGGTTGAGAGCGCGTCGGTGCCGATCACCAGGACCTTTCTGAAATCGCCGGCGCGCATGTGCGCGTCGGCGACCGAAAGCGCGTAGATGAAACCCGAGCAGGCGGCGGCAACGTCGTAGGCCGGAATCGAATCGACTCCGAGCAGGTTTTGCACCTGGCAGGCGAAGGACGGGAACGCGAATTCAGAGGACACGGTGCCGACGATAATCGCGTCGAGGTCGGACGGCTTGAAGCCCGCGCGCTCGAGCGCGACTCGGCTGGCGTTCGTCGCGATTTCCGCCAGCGGCTCGCCGGAACGCAAGGTGTAGCGCTGGCCGATTCCGGTGCGCGAGCGAATCCATTCGTCGGAGGTCTCGATGAAGCGCTCGAGATCCTGATTGGTAACGGGAGTGCGCGGCAGGGCGCGCCCAGTCGAGATGATTCTGGAACCCATGGGGACAAAAACCTAAGCCGCGGGCCGAAAGGCCAGCGTAGTATTGGTGCCGCCGAACCCGAACGAGTTGTTGAGCGCGATGCGGATTTTTGCCGGCCGCGCTTGATTGGGCACATAATCCAAATCGCACTCGGGGTCCGGATGCTCCTGGTTTATGGTCGGCGGGATCATCCCGCGCTGGATGGCAAGGATCGTGTACACGGATTCGATCGCGCCGGCGGCGCCGAGCGTGTGTCCGGTCATCGATTTGGTGGAACTGAGCGGAACTTTGACCGCGCGTTCGCCGAAAACTTTCTTGACCGCCTGAGTCTCCGCGATATCGCCCTGTTCGGTGGAGGTGCCGTGGGCGTTGATGTAATCGACCTCGTTGGGATCGAGATCGTTATCCTCCAGACACATTTGCATGCATCGCGCCGCGCCGCGTCCTTCGGGAGAAGGCGAGGTGATGTGATAGGCGTCGGAGTTGGCCGCGTAGCCGGCGATTTCGGCAAGGATATTGGCTCCGCGCGCGAGAGCCGCTTCGCGTTCCTCGATAACCAGCGCCGCCGCGCCTTCGGACATCACGAAGCCGTCGCGGTCCTTGTCGAACGGGCGGCTGGCCTGCTCGGGCGCGTCGTTGCGAGTCGATAGCGCGCGCATCACGCAAAAACCGCCGACTCCGAGCGCGGTCAGGGCGGCTTCCGAGCCGCCCGCGATTGCGGCGTCGAGGTAGCCGAGCCTGATCATCCGATAGGCCTCGCCAATCGCGTGGCTGCCCGAAGCGCATGCGCTGGTGGTGGTGAAGCTGACGCCGCGAGCGCCGTAGCGAATCGAAATCTGTCCGCAGGCGAGGTTCGAGATCAGCTTGGGAATGAAAAACGGCGTGATGTGCTTGAGGCCGGTGGCGAGGAACTGCTTGTGATATTCCTCGATGGTGCACAGGCCGCCGATTCCGTTGCCGATCAGCACGCCTACATTGTCGGCGTTGGTCTCGGTGATCCGGAAGCCCGACTGGCGCATCGCCTGCTCGCTCGCCGCGACGGCGTATTGGATGAAGGGATCCATCTTCTTGACGTCGCGCTTTTCGATCCAGTCTTCGGGATTGAATCCCTTGACCTCACCCGCGATCCGCGCGGTGAATTGCGACGCGTCAAAGCGCGTGATCGGGCCAATCCCCGAGCGCCCGTGCATCAAGGCGTCCCAGTTCGCGTCGATTCCAATTCCAATCGGGGTGACCAGGCCGGTGCCGGTGACCACCACGCGGCGATCCAGTATCTTTCTCATCGATGCCCCAACTTCCTCCGTGGGCGATTGCATTCATCATGGACCAAATCGCAATCGAGGAAAAGTACGCGGTCTTCGGGATGATCACGCCGGATTCCGCAACGCTTAACTTGAACGCGGGCGCGCACAAATGAAACAATTGCGCTGTGAGTGAGAACGCTGCCGCGATTGATTCGTTTCTGAAGCTCGCCGATAGCCTGGGCGAACTCGAGATCGTGATCGGTCCTGCCGCGCGGCCCGCAATCGCCGAAGTGCGCGACGGGTTGCGAAGCGCGATCGCGATGCGCGATCGTGGCGATATGCCCGCGGCGATCGTCGCGATTCGCCGCGCGATGGACCGGCTGGCGGGGCTTGGCGCCGAGCTCGATCCGGCCGAAGGCGCGATGATGCGCGCGATCGCGGAGCGCTTCGCCGCCGCGATGTCGTTCGGAGACAAAGGCGACGCCAAAGGCGCCGTGGATCTGATGCGCCGCAAGGCGGGCGACACGAGCAAAGACGGCGGCGGCAATCAATGGTAGCGGCGCGCGCTGACCGTATCGAGCGCCTGGCTGTCTGAACTGACTATTGTCTATCTGAAAACTTTTCCTTAGACCGTGGAGAAACATTGTGGCATCCGCAGCCGATATCAAAATTGATCGCACCCAACTCGATCAGCTCTGCATAAATTCCATCCGCGTCCTCACGATCGACGCGGTCCAGAAAGCAAACTCCGGCCATTGCGGCCTGCCGATGGGGATGGCGCCGGCGGCCTATCTGCTGTGGACGCGCTTCATGCGCCATAATCCGAAGAATCCGAAATGGTTCGGGCGCGACCGCTTTGTGCTCTCGGCCGGGCACGGATCGATGCTGCTGTACTCGCTGCTGTATTTGTCGGGCTACGGGCTCTCGCTCGACGAGATCAAGCGCTTTCGCCAGCTCGGCAGCCTGACTCCGGGGCATCCGGAGCATCCGCATACGGTGGGAGTCGAGACCACGACGGGGCCTCTCGGGCAGGGGTTCGGCAACGGGGTCGGGATGGCGATAGCGGCCAAGCATATTGATGCGCGGTTCGGAAAAGGCGCGGCAGGGCTGTTCCAGCATCGCGTTTTCGCAATCGTCAGCGACGGCGATCTGATGGAAGGGGTCGCGAGCGAGGCCGCGTCGATCGCGGGACATCTGGGACTCGGCAATATCGTTTATTTATACGACGACAATCACGTCACGATCGATGGTTACACTGATTTGTCGTTTTCCGAAGACGTGTGCATGCGCTTCGACGCGTACGGCTGGCACACGCAAGTGGTCGAGGACGCCAACGATCTCGGCGCGCTGTCGGCCGCGATCGAAAACGGGATCGCGGAGACCGGACGGCCTTCGCTCATCCGGGTGCGATCGATAATCGGCTACGGCAGTCCGCATCGCCAGGGAACTCCGAAGGCGCACAGCAACGCACTCGGGGTCGAAGAGGTGAAGCTGACCAAGGAATTCTACGGATGGCCGGTCGAGCCTGCGTTCTATGTTCCTGAACCGGCGCTGACCGAGTTCCGCCGCTGCGTCGAGCGCGGGGAAGCATTCGAGAACGACTGGAACTCGCGCCTCAAGAGTTGGACGAAAGCGAGCGCGGCAGAGGCCGCCGAATTCACCGGGATGATGAGCGGAGAATTGCCCAAGGGCTGGGACGCGTCGATTCCGGTGTTCACTCCCGCGGATAATCTCGCGACGCGTGAGTCCGCGTCGAAGGCGGAGGGCGCGATCACGGCTGCGATGTGGGGGCTGTTCGGCGGATCGGCGGACTTGAATGAATCGACCTTCACCGACGTAAAAGACGGCGGCAGTTTCGAGAAGGGAAACTACGCGGGCCGCAATCTGCATTTCGGAATCCGCGAGCATGGGATGTGCTCGATCCTGAACGGAATCGCGCTGCATGGCGGGTTCATTTCTTACGGCTCGTCGTTCTTTGTGTTCACCGATTATTGCCGCGCGTCGATTCGGCTGGCGGCGCTCATGGGAATCCACGTGGTGTTCGTCTTCACCCACGACTCGATCGGAGTCGGCGAAGACGGCCCGACGCATCAGCCGGTCGAGCAGCTTACGGCGATGCGCGCGATTCCGAATCTGGTCGTCATCCGTCCCGGAGACGCAAATGAAGCCGCCGAGGCATGGCGCGCCGCGATGACGCATAAGGGCGGACCGGTGTTGCTGGCGCTCTCACGGCAAAAGGTTCCCACGATCGATCGCAGCAAGACCGCGCCGGCCGGCGGCCTCGCACGCGGCGCGTATGCGCTGGCGGAGACAGCGGGAAAGACCCCGGAGATTCTTCTGCTCGCGACGGGTTCCGAAGTGCACCTCGCGCTCGGCGCGAAGGAGCAGCTCGAAAAGCAGGGGCGGGCAGTGCGCGTGGTTTCGATGCCGAGTTTCGAGTTGTTCGAGAAACAGGACGCGAGCTATCGCGACTCGGTGCTGCCGCCTTCGATTCGCAAGCGCCTGGCGATCGAGGCAGGCGTGCCGATGAGCTGGTACCAATGGGTCGGGCTCGACGGCAGCGTCGTCGGGATGACGACCTTTGGAGCCTCGGGGCCGTCGGCGGAGGTCATGAAGCATTTCGGCTTCACGGTCGAAAACGTCGTCAGCCACGCGCTCGAACTACTCAAGCGGTGAAGCGTGCGACCTGCCACTGATCACGGGTATAAGATTGCCGTAAAGTATAGCCACGATCGGGCATGAAGATCGGATTATGTTCATTGGCCCGAGACGTAGGTTAGGACGTGGCCCGCAAGTCCAGCTATGAGCCGTTTCATCGTTAGGTCGCTAGCTGGCTCCCGAAAGCGGCCCTTAGGACCGCCGCTGGCAGTTGCAAGAATCAATGCAGCACAATCATAAGTTTTTTCCAAGATCAATCGCCTGAGCAGCAGTTCGTAGCGCGCGGTATATGACGTGCCTCGGAACTCGGCGAAGGCCTTAAAATGGGGCTCCTTGAGTCCAACGGGGGCCATCGATTGCGGAGATTCCTCCAAAAGCATCACCCAGCCGAGCCACGGGCGCGGCTGTTCTCTTCCAAACGCGCCTTCGCGATACGCGGTCCAAAGGTCTACCGCACTCCCCAAGGCCTCTTCAGTACGATTGTTGAAGTTGTTACCGAAGGAGGGACCGAGCTGCGACTTAAATTCGATCGCCGCTATCAGGTGTCCGTCATGGACCACGAGCATGTCCCACCTCTTGGTGGGCCGAAAGTATCCGGGTAGTTCCAGTCTGTCGCGAGTATAGATGCTCGCTTCAGGCAATTGATTGTACACCAAGATCTTTTGCACCAGCTCGCAGAAGCCGTCCATCTGCTTCCCGCCTGTGACCGCAGCTCGGCCACCTCTGTCAGCATCGCCGGATTTTTGCTTTTCAGATTGTTGGTTCAGCGTGCGCCAATAGTGCGCGACTGCCTTCTTCAAGAGATCGTCAATTAGGGGAAGCGCTTTTCGCATGAATCTGCCGCGGATTTCAGCGCACGCTCACAGCACAGCTCGCAAACAGGCTACTGGCGCTTTCCTCGATACGACGGCGAGCCATTGCAAAGTAGTGGGGGTCCACCTCCACACCGATACTGTTTCTTCCAGTGCGCGACGCCGCAACACTAGTGGTGCCCGTACCGAGAAAAGGATCAAGAACCGTGTCTCCAACGAAGCTGAACATCCGAATCAATCGCTCGGCGAGTTCCAACGGATACGGCGCCGGATGCTCACGGGTTGATGCTCCCCCCAATCCCTCCCAGATTTGCTGAAACCATTCCTGGTGTTTTGCGGCCGGAATTACACTGAGTACTCGGGTCGGGACCGATGGTGTTCGGTATCCTCCCGGTCTTCTTTCCATGAGGATGAATTCTATGTCGTTCTTGATCACAGCATTTGGCTCAAACGGCTTGCCGAGAAAATGTGAGCCGTTGTCTACCTCGTACGCTGCATTCGCGATCTTGTGCCAAATGATGGGTGCAAGGTTGTCGAATCCGAGTTTGCGGCAATGCTCCTGTATTGAGGCGTGAAGTGGAACGACCGTATGTCGTCCCTCATTTTTCCGGCGCGAGAGACATACGTCGCCCACCACGCAGACTAATCGTCCGCCCGGCACGAGAGCCCGATAGCATTGCTCCCACACCTCGTCGAGGTCGCTGAGAAATGTATCGTAGTCCGCTACGGAGCCTAGCTGCGCTGGGCCGTCACGGTATTTCTTAAGCGTCCAGTAGGGAGGAGACGTGAGAACGAGATGAACCATCGTCGTCGCCGGCAAGTCCATCTTGCGCGCGTCGCGGAGGAGCAACTCATGCGTAGTCGGGACCATCCGAATCGCGTCCTCGATCTTGGCTGTGAGCGCAGGGTTCTTTGCAATCGAGGGTAGTTCGGTTTGTGGATTCAGAATGTTTGCCAATTCCTTAGGCAAAAATTCCTCATGCATGTGATGGGGGGACCGGCTTGAATCGTGTCCGCGTTTGCTAGCCGCCGATTTCATTCTGGCCATAATCCATCGCTCGCTCTCGGCTTTCAAGAAGGAGCAACCACCCCCGTGTCTGGAACGTGGGCGATGATCTCCGCTACTCTAGTTCTATATTCAATTGCGAGAGGTAGATGAGCGAGCCAAAGATAATCGTTCTTGACGATCCCCAGTCGGTGTACGTTCACGCGGCGGAGGAAATTGTCCACTACTCCGGTGAGGCGGTATGCACCCACGGCGAGTTCATGATCGCGCTTTCGGGCGGCAGCACTCCGGCCGGGGTTTACGAAGTGATCGCCGAGCGCTTCGAGCTGAGCGTCGATTGGAAGGAAGTGCAAATCTTCTGGGGCGATGAGCGCTGCGTTCCCGCTTCCGATCCGCGGTCGAATTACGCGATGGCGAATCGCACGATGCTGTCGAAGTTGCCGCTGAAGCCCGCGCAGATTCATCGTATCGCCGGCGAGCTGGCGCCCGAGGCCGCGGCGCTCGCATATGAAGAAGAATTGCGCCGCGCATTCAATGTTGGCGCGGGTGAGCTGCCGCGCTTCGATCTGATCATGCTCGGGCTGGGCGACAACCGCCACACGCTCTCGCTCTTTCCGGGCGATAAGACCGCGCTGCATGAAACGCATCGCATGGTGATTCCGGTCAAGGTTGATGCCGACCCGCCGAATCGAATCACGTTCACGGCCGCGCTCGCGAATCACGCGCAGCGCCTGATGTTTATCGCGACCGGAGCGGACAAGGCCGAGGCGGTACGCGACGTGCTCGAGGGTCCGCGCGACCCCGATCATTTTCCTGCCCAACTGATCGCGCCGAAAGATGGCGAGGTCGTGTGGATGCTCGATAAGGCCGCCGCGCGCCTGCTGAAACCTCACTGAGTGTATAATCCCTGATGCTTCGGTTTGCGCTACGCCATTTCACCGCAATCCTGATCCTTATCGCATTGGGATGGTGGCTTGGTTATTACATTCCGAATTCTCCAACCTGGTCGGTGCTGTGGATGAAGCAGGCGATCGACGCGCGTGACGGTGACGCCGCCGCGCGCTACGTCGATTTCCAAAGCGTGGTCGAAGGGGCGGGGCACCAGATGATCCAGGAGCAGGCGGCCAACAATCCGCTCGGCGCGCTGGTCGGACAGGCCGCGCTGTCGATGCTGTCGAAGCCGGCGGCCGATCTGCTTGAGGCGCAAGC
>DATKSB010000212.1:0-8895 GCA_035531855.1 Binataceae bacterium (SeqCode) | reverse complement strand
GCATGTAGCTGTCTTCGAGACTCTGCGACAGCACGCGCGTCGAGGCAAGCACCGGCATGAAGTTGTTGTCGCCGTCCCAGCGCGGAACCAGGTGCCAATGCATATGCTCGGCGAATCCCGCGCCGGCGCTGCGGCCGAGATTCGCGCCCACGTTGACGCCGGAAGGACGCAGCTCGGCACGCAGGATCGTAATCGCTTGCGCCACCAGTTCCCCGATTTCGACGCGCTCGTCGCGCGTCAACAACTCCGGCGACGCGACATGACGCCGCGGCGCGACCATCACGTGTCCATTGCTGTAGGGGTAACGATTGAGCATCACGACCGCGCGCCCGCTCTCGAGCATCACCAGCCGCTTGCGCCGGCCCGACACCGTCAGTCGCGCGAAGCAGAAGATACAGCGGTTCTTTCCGCCCGGGGCGGAACGCAAATAAGCATAACGCCACGGCGCCCACAGGCGCATCCCGGCCGGCGGCGGCGGGTTGGCGCGCGCGTCCTTAACGCGCCGCGTCGTCCGGGCCATTAACTTCGATGCGGAGTTCCTTGCCCGCGCGGAAAAACGGGATGCGCTTGGCGTCCACCGGCACCACTTCGCCGGTCTTGGGGTTGCGCCCCTGGCGCGCGCGGCGATCCTTGACCCCGAAACTGCCGAAGCCGCGAATCTCGATCCGCTTGCCACCTGCCAGCACGTTCGCCATCGCGTCGAACATCGCGTTGACAATCGTCTCGGACTGCCGATGCGAGCAGCTATGACGCCGGGAAAGCAGCTCTTCGATAATCGCGCGCTTGGTCATGGCCGTGGCGATGCGATTTTTCCCGGCGGCGCGGTTAGCGGTCGCGGCGTCCGCGCGAGGCGCGGCGATCGCCGTCATCGCGATCGAGCCGGAGTTCCTCGTTCAGGATATCCTCCATCGAGAACCGCGCATTCTCATGCTCACGCTTGAGATACGCCTGCATCTCCTCGCGCTCTTCATGCGCCTTAAGCGCCTTGATCGACAACCCGATGCGCCGCTCTTTAGGATCGAGCTGCACCACCAGCGCTTCGAGCTGGTCGTCAACCTTGAACAGCGAAGACGGTTTGTCCACACGCTCGTTGGAGAGCT
Organism: Binataceae bacterium (SeqCode); assembly: GCA_035531855.1. Classification (GTDB taxonomy): domain Bacteria; phylum Desulfobacterota; class Binatia; order Binatales; family Binataceae; genus JBARDN01. The sequence goes on along the minus strand of DATKSB010000212.1, from coordinate 7,795 downwards.
GCGAGATGTGGATCAGTCCTTCGATCCCCTCTTCGATCTCGACAAACACCCCGAAATCCGCAACCGAGCTGACCTTGCCGTGAATCCGGGTGTTGAGCGGATAGCGTTCCGCGATCGTGTTCCACGGATCGGGCGTGAGCTGCTTGACGCCCAGGCTGACGCGCTCGTTCTCCGCGTCGATCCCGAGCACCACCGCTTCGACATCGTCGCCCTTCTTCACCATCTCGCTCGGATGCCGGATCTTTTTGGTCCACGACAGATCCGAAATATGCACCAGTCCGTCGATCCCTGGCTCGATCTCGACAAACGCGCCGAAGTCAGTGATCGACTTCACCTTGCCCGAGACATGGCTGCCCACCGGATGCTGCTCGGCCAGCGCGACCCACGGATTCGGTTCGGTCTGCTTAAGTCCGAGCGAGATGCGGCGGTTGGCTTCATCGACGCCCAGCACCTGCACTTCCACGCTGTCGCCCGGATTGACCACCTTCGACGGATGAACCGCGCGCTTGCTCCAGCTCATCTCGGAGACGTGAATCAGTCCCTCGACGCCTTTTTCCAGCTCGACGAAGGCGCCGTAATCGGTGACGCTGACGACCTTGCCCTGGACGCGAGTGCCCGCAGGATAAAGCTCGGTCACCTTGCTCCACGGGTCGGCCATGATCTGCTTCATCCCCAGCGACACGCGCTCGCGCTGCGCGTCGTACTTGAGGACCACGACTTTGACTTTCTCTCCGACCTTCAGAACTTCCGACGGATGCGCCAATCGGCCCCACGACATGTCAGTGATATGCAGCAAGCCGTCGATTCCGCCGAGGTCGATGAAGGCGCCGTAATCGGTAATGTTCTTGACGGTACCCTCAAGGATGACGCCCTCTTCCAGAACCTTGAGTGTCTGTTCTTTGAGCGAAGAGCGTTCCCGTTCGAGCACGCTGCGGCGCGAGACCACCACGTTGCCGCGCGCACGGTTGAACTTGAGGATCTGAAACCGTCCGCGCTGGCCCACGTAGCGATCGAGGTTGCGCGCCGGACGGATATCCACATGCGAGCCGGGCAGGAACGCCGGCACGCCGATATCGACCTTGAGGCCCCCTTTGACTTTGCCCAGCACCACGCCTTCGACCGGCGTCTCGGTCTGGAAGGCGCGGTCGAGCTCGCGCCAGACTTTGAATTTCTCGGCTTTCGCGTGCGAGAGCATCACCGTGCCGTTGTCGGTCTCGGTGCCCTCGAAATAAACGTCAACCTCGTCGCCTTCCTTGACCGTCGGATTTCCGTCGGCGTCGTAGAATTCGGCGACCGGGACCTGACCCTCGCACTTATAGTTGATGTCAATGATGACTTGGTCGCGGGTTATGAGCAGGACTCGCCCGATGAGCACATCACCGGGGCGCGGAGCCTTGAGGCTCTCTTCCATCAGCGACTCGAAATCATTTTCTCCTCCGCCGAGCTTTTCAGGCAAATCTTTCTCCATTTAGTGGGACCTTCCGGGAACTTCGATGCTGGTGCGAAACTTACAACCGGGCTAGCTGCGTTTCAACCCCTTATCGGCGTTGGTCGCAGCCAGTATATGTTCTTTTATCGCATTTGTGACCGCAGGTATATCGAGCGCGGTCGAGTCCACGACTATAGCATCATCGGCGCGCTTGAGCGGAGCGAGCGCCCGGCTCGAGTCGCGCGCGTCGCGCTCACGCAGTTGCTCGAGCACCTGGCCGAAGCTTATCGATGCGCCTTTGGCGGCCAGTTCCTGGTAGCGCCGGCGCGCGCGCACGGTCACGTCGGCATCGAGGAAGAACTTGAATTCGGCGTCGGGAAAGATCGCGGTGCCGATATCGCGCCCTTCCATCACCACCCCGCCCTCGCTTCCCGCCGCGCGCTGCAGCTCGCGCATCCGCGCCCGCACGACGCCCAGCGCCGACAAGCGCGAGGCCAGATCGCTAACCGCGGGATCGGTGACGCGCTCGGTCACGTCGTCGCCACCCAGCAGGATTCGCTCGCCCTCGAACGAAATCCGCATCGCGGCGAGCATCGGCGCAAGCTGCGCTTCCAGTTCCGGCGCTGACAGATCGATCTTCGCCTCACCCGCCGCGATCGCGACCGCACGATACATTGCGCCGGTGTTCAGGTAGCGAAAGCCGAGTTCGCGCGCCAATGCACGGGCCACTGTCGATTTGCCGGCGCCGACCGGACCGTCGATCGCGACGATTGGTTTCGCGCGCGTCACTTGAGTTTCTCGCGCATCGCGCGGCCCCGGTTGAAGATTTTTTCGAGTGCGTCGGTATCGCCGGTTTCGATCAGCTCCTGGAATTCCTCGACCGTCGATCCGAACAGTTTGAGCGCGGCAACGATCGCGTCGCGATTGGTGATAAAGATGTCGCGCCACATCTCCCACGACGATCCCGCAAGCCGTGTCGTGTCGCGCAGCCCGCTCGCGCCGAACTCCGCCGCCAGCATCCCGCCCACGCGCTCGTCGGCGAGCGCCGCGCCCAAAGCGCTCGCGACGATCTGCGGCAGATGGCTCGAGCGCGCCAGAATCGCGTCGTGCAGATCGGGATCCATCTTCTCGACCCGCGCGCCGGTCGCGGCCCACAGCGCCTCGACCCGCGCGACCGCGTCGGCGGTGCTCCTCGCCGAGGGCGTGATAATCACGCGCCGGCCGCGAAACAGTTCCGGATCGGCGGAAACCGCGCCAACGGTTTCCTTCCCGGCCACAGGATGCGCCGCGACCAGCGCCATTCCGGCGGGAATCAGCGGTTCGAGTTCGCGCACGATCCATCCCTTGACGCTGCCGACATCGGTGACCACGGCGTGCGGCGCAAGGTTCGGGAGCATCTGCTCGAGCGTCGCGCGCATCGTCAGGATCGGCACCGCCAGCATCACCAGGTCCGCGCCGCGCGCCGCATCGGCCGGGTCGCGCGTGGCGGCATCGATCATCCCGCGCTCGAGCGCGACATCCAGATTCGCCTGCGTGCGCCCGAGTCCGACGATTCGTCCGACCAACCCCTCGCGCCGCGCAACCAGCGCGAGCGAGCCGCCGATAAGCCCGACCCCCGCGATCGTCATCTGTTTGAATAGCTGCGGCATCAGCGTCCGCGCTTAGCGCGGGAGAACCTGCTCGAGCGCCTCGACCAGGCGGCGATTTTCCTCGGGCAATCCGACGCTGATTCGCAGATGGCGCGGATAGCCGTAACCGTTCATCGGGCGCACGATCACGCCCTTGCGCAAAAGCGCGTCGTACACCGCGCGGCCGTCGCCGACCTCGGTCAGGAAAAAATTCGCGTGGCTCGGCACGAAGGAAATTCCGAGCCGCCGAAATTCACCTTCGAGATACGCCATCCCCTGCGCGTTGACTTCGAGCGTGCGCTCGATATGCGCCGCGTCGTCCATCGCGGCGACCACCGCGACCTGCGCGAGCGAAGTCACGTTAAACGGCTGGCGAACGTTGTTGAGCAGGCGGACGATATCCGGCTGCGCGACCGCGTAGCCGGCGCGGAGTCCCGCGAGCCCGAAAATTTTCGAGAACGTGCGCATCGTGACGATCAGCCGCCGCCCGTCGTGATCCTCGAGCGAATCGGGATACTCAGGGTCGCGCACGAACTCGAAGTATGCCTCGTCGGCGACGATCACGACGTGCTCGGGCACGCGCGCGAGGAACCGCTTCCATTCGGCGCGGCGATAGATCGTGCCGGTGGGATTATTCGGATTGCCGAGAAATACGATGCGCGTATTCGCGTCGATCGCGTCTGCGATCGCATCGAGGTCGTGTGCGTAGCCGTCGATCGTCGGCGCGGCTTTGAAACTTCCGCCGGCGGCCAGAGTCGCCAGCGGATAGATAGCGAAAGCGTGCTCGGAGAAAACCGAATTCAGCCCGGGCCGGATAAACAGGAACGCGAGCAGGTTGATCACCTCGACCGAGCCGCCCGCCGCGAAGATTTGCTCCGGCGTGACCTGATGATGCTGCGCGATTTTTTTTCGCAGCTCGTAGCATCCGCCGTCCGGATAGCGGTTCATCTCCGCCAGTGCGGCTTTGACCGCGGCGACCGCGCGCGGCGAGGGGCCGAGAGGGTTTTCGTTCGACGCGAGCTTGACCGGATCTCCGATTCCGAGTTCGCGCTGCAACTCCTCGATCGGCTTTCCGGGCTCGTAGGGATTTAGCGCCGCTACCGGCGGCAGAACCAGATCGTCAGCTTTGATCAAGGGAGTTGAACGGCCGCGACTAGCCGGCGGCCGACCTGCCTTCAGGATACGATCCCAGCACCTTGGAAAAAAGGGCTTCACGCTCGAGCGCCTTGAGCGCGCGCTTGAGCTTGGGGTCCTCGCTATGCCCGGAAAGATCGACGAAGAAAATATATTCCCACGGGCGCGAGCGCAGCGGACGCGATTCGATTTTCGAGATGTTGATCGAGTTGCGCGCGAACAGGCTGATCGCCTTGAACAGCGCGCCCACCTTGTCGGCCACCGCGAACAGCACCGTGGTCTTGTCGGCGCCGGTGCGCTCGACCGGGCGCGGACCTAGCACCAGAAAGCGCGTGGTGTTGGTCGCAAGGTCCTGGATATTCTCGGCGATAGCGGTGAGCCCGTAGGCGGCGCCCGCCTCGCGCGAGGCGATCGCCGCGAGCGACGCGTCACGCGCCGCGCGCTCAGCCGCAAACCCGTTTGACGCGACCGCTTCGACCTCGCAATTGGGAAAGTTGGCTTGCAGATATCCGCGGCACTGGCCGAGCGACTGCTGATGCGCCACGATTTTAGTGATCGCGCGCGGATCGCCGCTGAGAGACAACAGAGCATGGCGGACCGGCAGCAGAATCTCGCCGATAATCTTAAGCCGCGTGTCGATCAGCAAATCCAGGGTCAACCCGACCGAGCCTTCGGTCGAGTTCTCGACCGGCACCACGCCGAAATCGGCGCGTCCGCTTTCGACCGCCTGAAACACCGCCGCAAACGAGCTCAGCGGCTCGAATTCGACGCTCGAGCCGAAACGCTCACGCGCGGCCTCGTGCGAGTAGGTATGCTCCGGGCCCAGAAACGCAATTCGCGCGGCGTGCTCGAGTCCCCGGCAGGCGGAAATCACTTCGGTGAAGATACTTTTGACATGCTCGGACGCAAGCGGACCCGGGTTCTCCGCGATCATCCGATCGATAATTGCCCGCTCGCGCGAGGGTACGTACACGATCTCACCGGTCGAGTGCTTGAGCTGGCCAACCTGCAAGGCGATTGCGCCGCGCATCGCTGCCAGCGCGAGAATCTTGCGATCAATTTCGTCGATCCGTTCGCGCAGGCTCGTGAGCGACGGACGGTCTTCAGCGCTCGCGTCGCGCTCTTCGGCGCGAGCCGCCTTGGTACGCGCGGGAACGCTCTTTTTCGCAGTCCGGGAAGCCATGAGGAACGACTATGGCTAACTGATCGTCGCGGGGTTTTCAACGCGCGTCAGGTAGGCGTTTCCGATCGCGGCGAACTTGCGTTCGCGCGCCATCCGCAACTCCGCCGGTGCGCGCTTGCACAGACGCTCCAGATGCCGCCCGATCGCGGCGCCGAGGATACGCGCCGCCTCATCCGATGCGGTATGCGCACCGCCCGGAGGCTCCGGCACGATCTCATCGATCACGCCGAACTCGAGCAGATCGGGCGCGGAGATTCTGAGCGCCGCCGCCGCCCGCGCTACGTTTTCGTCCGTCGCTTCGCGCCACAAAATCGCGGCGCACCCCTCGGGCGTGATCACCGAGTACGATCCATTCTCTTGCATCAGCACCACGTTCGCCACTCCCAGCGCGAGCGCGCCGCCGGAACCGCCCTCGCCGATCACACATGCGATCACGGGAACCTCGAGACGCGCCATCAGCTCGAGGTTGCGCGCGATCGCCTCATGTTGCCCGCGCTCCTCCGCGCCGACTCCCGACTCCGCGCCCTGCGTGTCGATAAATGTGATCAGCGGAAGACGGAACTGATTGGCCAGCTCGTAAACGCGCGCCGCCTTGCGGTAGCCCTCTGGATGCGGTTTGCCGAAGTTGCGCTTGATTCGCTCGGCCGTGGTGCGTCCGCGCTGCTGCCCGACGATCGCGACTGCGCGCTTTTCGAAGTAGCCGAGCCCGGCGACGATCGCGCCATCATCGGCAAACCGCCGATCGCCGTGAAGCTCGATAAACTCGCTGATGAGCGCTCCTATATAATCCAGCGTCTGCGGACGCGACGGATGCCGCGCCAGGCGTACGCGCTCGATCGGGGTCAGCTCCGTGGCGGCTTCCACGGCGATCGCCGCTTCAGTCCTCGCGCGCGGGCGATTGCCGTTATGGTTGTGCTTGGGCTGGCGTTTCATGATTCTTCCCGCGCGAAAAATTCCGCGAATAATTCCAGAGCGTGCTCGGTCGGACGCGCCGGGTCAAGCCATCGCAGCTCCGGATCGGCGCGAAACCAGGTGAGCTGCCGCTTGGCCAACCGGCGCGAATCGCGCTTGGCCAGAGCGACCGCGTCGGCAAGCGTGAGCTCGCCGCCGAGATGCCGCGCGATCTGCCGGTAGCCGATCGTCGCGAGCGGAGGACGCTCGGGCGCGTATCCCGCCGCGAGCAGTGCGCGCACCTCGGCCACCAATCCCGCGGCGAGCATCGCGTCGAAGCGCGAATCGATCGCCCGGTAGAGTTTCGCGCGCTCCGGCGAGATCCCGACTGTCAGGCTCTCGTATTCGCGCGCGGAAAACGCGTGGCGCGCCTGATGCGCGCTTATCGGCTCACCGGTCAGCTCGAAGACTTCGAGCGCGCGCATGATGCGATAAAGATCGCCGTGGCCGATTCGCGCCGCCGCCGCGGGATCGACCTCGCCCAGGCGGCCATGCAGATGCTCGAGTCCGTGCTCGGCCGCCTCATGCGAAAGCCGCGCGCGAATTTCCGCCGACGCGGCCGGACCGCGAAAAATTCCGCCGCGCAGCGCGCGCAGATAAAGTCCGCTGCCGCCCACGACCAGCACCCGCCGTCCGCGCGCCGCGATCTCTTCGATCGCAACGCGCGCCGCCGCGACGAACCCTGCCACGTCGAGTGGAGCGTCGGGCGCGCGTACATCTATAAGGTGATGCGGCACGCGGGCGCATTCGGCGGGCGTCGGCTTGGCGGTGCCGAGATCCATCCCGCGATAAAACTGGCGCGAGTCCGCATTGACAATTTCCGCGCCGAGCCGCTCGGCCACTTCAAGCGCGAGCGCGGTCTTGCCCGCACCGGTCGGCCCGACGATAAACCCCGTGCGAATTCGCGCGTGCGGCTGCGTCTGTGAAAACCCGGATATCGGGTCAGTTTGACTAGCCACCAGTTTTCCAGATGCCGTCATTTCGCGTCCCACTGTTCACCGCGCGATCCTCGGTAGTCATTCCCGCGCGTGGCCGCCCCGCGAAATATCCAGCTCTCGCCGACGGCTCTCGCGGGGACGATGCATGACCGCCTCGGGATTCCTCGCCTATGGCTCGGAATGACGGATGCGGGTTCGGCGCATGAGTATCGTAGCCTCAGCCGAGCCCCCAATCGTCATTCCGAGCCATAGGCGAGGAATCCCGAGGCGGTCATGCACTCACCCGCGATTTGCATTAAGACCAAAGGCCGACCACGAGATTCCTCGCGCGCGGCAGCCACGCGCGCGGGAATGACATCAGAGTACCGAAAAGCGCCGATTATCAAAGCGGGCTCATCGGCGGAACATTCGCTCGATCTGCCCGCGCGGGAAGCGGATATGCACCGGCCGACCATGCGGGCAGTTGGTTTTAAATTCGGTGCGATCGAGCTCGGCCAGCAGCGCGTGAATCTCCGGCGCTTCGAGCACGCGG
>DATKSB010000211.1:0-16338 GCA_035531855.1 Binataceae bacterium (SeqCode) | reverse complement strand
TTCCGCTTTCTGAACACGCGCAAGGGCCCTGCGGTGCGCGCGCGCCGAGCGCAAGCCGACAAGGCCGCCTATCGCGCGCGCAGCAAACGCGTCCTCGAGTCCGTCGATAACCTGACGATTCGCCAGGCCAGCGTCGAGCGCCTGATCGTCGAGGGTCGGCGCGTGCGCGGCGTCGAGTCGCAAATCGGCGAGCTCTTCGAGGCCGACGCCGTGATCCTCACGACCGGAACCTTCTTGAAGGGACTGGTGCATATAGGGTTGCGCAACTTCAACGCGGGCCGCGCCGGCGACTTCGCCGCGATGGGCCTGAGCGACGACCTCGCGCGATGGGGCTTCAAAATCGGGCGCCTCAAGACCGGCACCTGCCCGCGCCTCGACGCGCGCACGATCGATTATTCCGCGCTCGAAATTCAGCCCGGCGACGAGCCGCCGCCCCCCTTCTCGTTTCGTACCGAGCGAATCACGCAGCCGCAAATCCCATGTCACCTTACCTATACCAACGCCCGCACCCACGAGATTATCCGCGCAGGCATCGACCGCTCGCCGATGTACTCCGGCGTAATCCAGAGCCGCGGCCCGCGCTACTGCCCCTCGGTCGAGGACAAGGTGATGCGCTTTCGCGACAAGGAGCGCCATCAGATTTTCCTCGAGCCCGAGGGCCGCGACACCGTCGAGGTCTATCCTAACGGCCTATCGACCAGCCTGCCGCTCGACGTGCAGGTCGCGATGGTTCACTCGATCGCCGGGCTTGAAGAAGCTGAGCTTATGCGTCCTGGATACGCAATTGAGTATGACTTCTCTGACCCTACTCAATTGAACTCTAACCTAGAAACGAAGCTTTTAGATGGGTTATACTTTGCTGGGCAACTCAATGGCACCACTGGCTATGAAGAGGCTGCTGCGCAAGGCCTAGTCGCCGGAATCAACGCTACGCTCGCGGTTCGAGGAGATCCGCCGATGCTCCTGCGCCGCGACCAGGCGTACATCGGCGTGATGATCGACGACCTCGTTACACGTGGAATCGGCGGCGAGCCGTACCGGATGTTCACCTCGCGCGCCGAGTACCGGCTGCTGCTGCGCGAGGACAATGCCGACCGCCGCCTCTCCGCTATCGGGGCGCGACTAGGTCTGCTGGACGCGTGCGCCGGTGATCGCGTCGACGCCAAGGCCGCGCACGTGACGGCAGAGATCGCGCGGCTAGGCGCGCTGGCGGTCCCTGCAAGCGACAGCGTGAACGCACTGCTGGCCGCCTCCGATTCGTCGCCCGTCACACAAACGTCGCGAGCGATCGAGATTCTACGGCGGCCCGAGATCTCATACGCAATCCTGATGCGGATGCTCGGCGAATCGGCGTCGCTCACCCTCGATGAAGCGGCGGAACTCGAAGTCGACGTCAAGTACGACGGCTACGTGAAGCGCCAGGCAGAGGCGATCGAGCGCTTCAAGCGGCTCGAGGACGCCGCTATCCCCGACTGGGTTGATTTTGGCGCAGTGACGGGCCTTTCGACTGAGGTGCGCGAGCGCCTGTCGGCGGTGCGGCCGCAATCACTCGGGCAGGCCGCGCGGATGCCGGGTGTCACCCCTGCGGCGATTTCGCTTCTGGCGGTGCATATTAAGAGTGCCAGAAATCGAGCTGCAAGAGCGGTCTAAACCCGGGGACGTTTCACGTGAAACGTCGATCGCGACCGCAACTCGAGGCTGACGCCGAAATGATCGGCGAGGCCCTCCATCTTCAGCTCGATCGGATGCTCGGCGACGGCCATTTAAATAGCCGAGTGGCTTCGTTTTCAACCAAAATCGCGGTATTCGCGACCCATCTGGCGCTATGGGGCCAGAAGATCAACCTCACCGCATCACCTACCGACCCCGACGAAATTCTGTTTCACGTGATGGACTCGCTCGCTCCCGTGTCGATCGCGGCGAAGCAGCCCGAGTCGATCCTCGCGCGGGTTCTTGGCCAGGATTGTCGCTTGATGGACCTCGGCAGCGGCGCTGGATTCCCTGGACTGATTCTCGCCGCTGCGACCGGTGCCCGGACTATACTGATTGAATCGCGGCGCAAGCGTGCGAGCTTCCTTGAGACGGCGGCCACTTCGATGGGGCTGTCAAATGCGACGGTCATCCAACTCCGAGCGACGCCGGCCAACGTTCCACGTGGGTTTGATCTCGTCACGATTCGCGCGGTCGGCGTATCGCCAGAGTTTTTCGCGATCGCGTCGGCGGCACTCAAGCCCGGCGGCGTTGCTGTCGCCTATCTGAGCGCCGGGCAGGAAGTTGATCGCAAGGCCGCCCGAGCGGCAGGCATGACGGAGCTTCCGTCGGCGCGTTACGATATGTCGCGCGGCGGCGAGGGAATCCCGCGCATCCTCGCCCTCTGGTTCAAAGAGAGCTGATCACGCTCGCGGGTCAACACTCGACGCCGCAGTTCTGTGGATTGTCGCGGTGCGTGGCTTTGCTTTTCGTAATCGCACGGCGTCTAATGAAACCTATCGACGTTTCACGTGAAACGTACCGGATGCGAAAGCGCGCAACACGCGCGCGAGGTGGCGGGCTGTGGGGCGGGTTATCGCGATTGCCAATCAGAAAGGCGGAGTCGGAAAGACCACTACCGCGATTAACCTCGCGGTGGCGCTTGCGCAGAGCGGACGCCGCGTGCTGCTGGTTGATCTCGATCCGCAGGGCAACGCCACTTCTGGCCTAACGATCGTTAGGGAACCGGAGCCCGTTAGGGAAAGGGAGACCGCGCCCTCTCCGGTCAAAACGATCTACGACGCACTGGTCCTCGGCACTCCGCTGGGCGACGTCGTATGCGAGATGCGCCCGAACCTGTTCCTTGCGCCCTCGGGAGGCGACCTGGTCGGCGCGGAGATCGAACTCGCGACGATGGAGGGGCGGGAACGACGTTTGCGGTTGTTGCTGGAAACGACCGCACTAGAATATAACTATGTTCTAATTGATTCGCCGCCCTCGCTCGGAATTCTGACCCTCAATGCCCTGGTCGCCGCCGACTCCGTGCTGGTCCCGATGCAGTGCGAGTACTACGCGCTCGAGGGGCTGAGCTCGCTGCTCGCGACGATCCGCAAGGTCAAGGCGGCGCTCAGTCCGGGGCTTGAAATCGAGGGGCTGGTGCTGACGATGTTCGACTCGCGCAATCGGCTTTCGCACGAAATCGCGCGCGAGGTGCGGCAGCATTTTCCGGACAAGGTTTTCAAAAGCGTGATTCCGCGCAACGTGCGCCTGTCGGAAAGCCCGAGCCACGGCCTGTCGGCGATCGAATACGACCCGCGCTCGTCTGGCGCGGAAGGCTACCGCGCGCTGGCCGCGGAAATTATCGAACGAGTCGAAGGCGCCGCGCCGCCGCCGGCGCCCTCAGGAGGGACGACCCACGATGCTTAATCGACGACCGCTCGGCCGCGGCCTCGACGCGCTGATTGAAAACACGGTTGCCGACACGGCGTCGGTAGCGAATGCGGCGCAGGAAGAAGGTACGCGAATCGTGATGGCGCCGCTCGGGCAGATTTCGCCGGGCCGCTTTCAGCCGCGGCTGGTTTTCGATGCCGATCGGCTGCAAGAGCTGGCGCGCGCGATCGCGAGCCAGGGCGTTATCGAGCCTCTGATCGTGCGGCTCGCGGCCGACGCCGCGCAGGCATCGGGGGCGCCGCGCTACGAGCTGATCGCGGGGGAGAGGCGGCTGCGCGCGGCGAAGATCGCGGGGCTAGAAGCGGTGCCGATCGTGATTCGCGAGCTCGACGATCGCGGCGCGCTCGAAATGTCGATCGTCGAAAATCTATCGCGCGAGGATCTGAACGCGGTCGAAGAGGCGCGGGCGTTCAAGCGGCTGCACGCCGAATTCCAGATTCAGCATGAAGAAATCGCGGCGCGCATCGGCAAAAGCCGGCCCTACGTCAGCAACGCGATCCGCCTGCTCGAACTACCGATCGATGTTCTCGAGATGATGGTGCGGGGCGAACTCAGCGCGGGGCAGGCGCGGCCGCTGTTGTCGCTCGGATCGGAAGAGGAGCAGCTCATAGCGGCGGCCGAGATCGTGGCGGGCAAAATAACCGCCCGCGGCGCCGAAGCGCTAGCAGGCGAGCATCGCAAGCGGGCGGGCGCTGCGCGCTCGTCGCATCCGGCAAATGATCCGAATCTCAACGCGCTGGCCGAAGGAATCCAGCGCGCACTCAAGCGCAAGGTAAGGATCGTGCGTCGCCGCGGCAAGAATCCCGGGCGGATAGAGTTGGACTACTACGACGAGAATGATTTGACGGCCCTCGCCTCGGCGCTGACGTGGCAAGCTCGCGCGTCGGGCGGGAGTGCGTAGCAGAGAAGAATCAACCGTCCACGAAGGCACCAAGATACGAAACTAGAGATAGAAATAGAGGCAAAGCGATGGTCGTGCGCCAACTTTGGGCGCGGCGAAGATGCGCTGTCGCGTGCATGCCGATGCTGCGAAGAATCCTGACTGGCGTCGCGCTCGGCAAGCGGCGGGTTGAAGAGCGGAAAGGCTCGCGCTAATTACTCTCTCGGTGAAACGGGCGGACGAGAGCAAAACCGGCAGTCAAGGGTCGCTTGAGCAAGGATCCAAAGTCTTGATAAACGCCAACCAAACGGTTGAGGACCGGCTTGCCGCCGATCTCAAAGCCCTTGAGGACATTCTAAGGTCCGATTGCTTGACCTATGTCGGTCCGATTGCATTTTTCGCGGACGATGCAATTCGCGAAGCTATTGAGAGAATTCGCCCTAAGAAGAATAGGCTCGCGTTCATCTTACAGACAGATGGTGGTTTCGCGGAAACAGCAAGACGGATCTCTGACACGCTCCGTCACCACTACAAGGTAGTCGATTTCATCGTTCCCAATTATGCGATGTCCGCAGGAACTATTTTGGCCCTTTCGGGCGATGAAATCCACATGGATTACTATTCCGTTCTCGGGCCGATTGATCCACAGGAGGAAGTAGACGGCAAATTGGTGCCCGCGCTTGGTTACGTGATTCGATATGAAGCGCTACTAGCGAAGGGCGCGCAGGGAAGTTTGACCGCGGAAGAGTTAGCGGTTCTGTTAAATTTCGATCAAGCCAAGCTGTATTCGATCGAACAGGGGAAAAACCTCTCGACAGCTTTGCTGAAAGAATGGCTGGTGAAGTACAAATTCAAAGATTGGAAGGTAACAGAGACACATCACCACAAAGTAACAATGGCGATGAAGCGGGCGCGAGCTGAGGAAATCGCAAAGAAATTAAACGACACGGAACTCTGGAATTCTCATGGTTTAGGTATCAATAGAGCACGTCTTGAGAGGCAAGTAGGCCTAAAGATAAATGATTTTGGCAAAAACAAATCACTAAATGATACACTTCGCAGTTATCATCGTCTCTTTCTCGACTACATGACAAAAATGCAGCATAATAGCGCCATGCATATGCGTACCGGTTTCGTGCCACTCGCATAGAGGAGGATCGATAATGGAACGCCCCGATGTCGAAGCCCTCTTAAGGCAGAATCCAGATATCGACCGCGAAACTATAGAACGATACTTGGAAGACCAGGCAAAAATAGTTCAGAGGCCTCAGAAGCGCGGCAGCACGTCTCCCTATAGCGGTCGCCGATTAACGCCAACGACTAAAATGCGCTGGACCTCCGCTCGCCGAATACGCCGCTCGCATTACCCCGCAATCTAAGCGGCGATTCAGAGACTCGCCCGACGATGAGGTTCAAACACGGGCAGTTGATCTCTCCATGAATCGGCGCGAAATTCGTACCGCCCAAACGCTAATCATTCTAGAATTGTGGCCTCCCTTGAGGCTGAAATTCCAGCTATGGGCATACGCACTCACGATAACGACGGCATTGTCTCTCGCGCGAAGCGGCGCAGCGATTCGATCGAACCGTTGGGGTTCAGGATTACGTACGTTACGCCGATATCGCGCAGTGCTTCGAGCTTGATCGCGATTTCGTCGGCGGTGCCGATTAGGGTGCTGGCGCGCGATTCCTCCGAATGCGCGTACGCCAGGATGTGCGAGCCGCCTGCGTGACCGGGCCATCGCGAGACCGACAGGATTCGCTCGTGCTCCTTGTCGTTGCGCTCGTGTGCGGCGCGCTTCTCGGCTTCATCGCGGGCTACGTACATATCGCGCGCTACGCACACCTGGGTTGGATCGAAAACGCGGCCGTGAGATTCAACCTCGGCCCGGTAGCGGATGATGCGTTCGCGGATCATTTCGATCGAGGCGAACTGATCGAGCATCAGATTGAAGCCGCGCGCTGCTACCTTGCGGATGGAAGGCGCGCTCGCGGCCGCCATCCAGATTGGAGGATGGGGACGCTGCCAGGTCCGAGGCTCGACCACGATGTCGTTGAATTGCCAGTAGCGTCCGCGATGCGAGAAGCGCTGCTCGGAGGTCCATCCGCGCAGGATGATATCGACGGCTTCTTCGAAGCGCGCGTCGGCCTCTTCGAGCGGGATGGCGAAGCCCTTGAACTCGCTGTGCCGATACCCCTTGCCGATTCCGAAATCGAGCCGGCCCCCGGACATCAGATCGAGTGTCGCGGCCTGCTCGGCGAGGATGACGGGATTGTGCCACGGCAAGACTATCACCGCCGTGCCGAGGCGCAGCGTGCGGGTGCGCGCCGCGAGCCAGGTGAGCAGAGTCACAGGAGACGAGACCTGATTCCATCCGGTGAAGTGATGCTCGGCCAGAAACGTGCTGTGGTATCCGAGCGCTTCGGCCTCGAGGTTCAGGTCGATGAAATCATGGAAGCCCTGTCCGATCAGTGCGCCGGGGCTCGCGCTGCCGGCTTGAGCGCCGCCGAAAATTCCGAACCTCATCGTGTTGTGGCTCATCGCGGATTGTGACAGCGAGCGTATCGTCAACGTGACCCTGGAGGAAAGATTTGCGGGCGCGTCAGGCGAGAAGATAGAGCAAAAAATAAACCGGCCACTACGGCACGAGAAATTCGACAGTCTCCTGTGGCACAGGCTTTACCCTGTGTTCCGAGGTCCACGGCTCGGCGATCGCGGGAAATTGATCATTGATCGCTGGACGTTTTGAAGAGCTGATCGGGAGCCGAAGATACCGGCTAAAGCCTGTGCCACTTCAAACAAAGATGATCGCAACGGTGGTGCTTGCCCGGCGGGCGCTGGTGTGGTTCGATGGCGGTTCCGGGTTTGGACGTGGAGGCCTCATAGCTGCTTCGCGTCCGTATTACTCGAAATCTTAAAGCGCGCCAGATCTCTGGCTCGATATAAAGTTGGCCCCGACCGATGAAAAGGACCTACCAGCCGCACAATCGCCGCCGCAAACGGACCCACGGATTCCTGGCCCGGATGGCCTCGCCCGGCGGACGCGCAGTCTTGAAACGACGCCGCGCCAAGGGCCGCAAACACCTGACCCCCTCGATTCCGCGCAAGCAGCCGGGCTGACCCGGGCCGATCCCAAGATGAGCCTCGGGGCGATGGGCTTCGGAGCCGCCGACCGGCTGCATCGAAGCGCCGAGTTTCTTCGCCTTCAGCGCCGGGGAATCCGGCTGCAGGCCAAGCACTTCGTCCTCTATGCGGGCCGAATCGACTATGCGGGCGATCATGCGAGCGGAGACGAATCCGCCGCGAGTCCGCGCAAGCGGCTCGGGATTACCGTCTCGCGCCGGGTCGGCAACTCGGTGGCGCGAAATCGGATCAAACGCCATGTGCGCGAATGCTTTCGGCAGATGCTGCGCGGGCGGCTCGACGACGGGATGTCGATCGTGGTGATTGCGCTGGTGGGGGCGGGGAATCTTGCGCGGACGGCTATCAATGCCGAGCTGGTGACTGCTACTTTGAATCTGGCCGGAAAACGGCCACGCCGATGAGCTTTCGCACGGGCGACAATATCTATCAGGTAACCCTGCTCCGCGCAGTGGGCGTATCCGGAGCCGCGATGCGCGGAATATCCGCGGGTGCGGGTGCGCTTGCGCTCGCGATGATCGCGATTTATCGCGCCGCGATATCGCCGCTGCTGGTCGCGAGGTTCGGACGCGCGTGCCGCTTCGAGCCGACTTGCTCGGAGTATGCGGCGCTCGCGATCGGGCGGCATGGAATCGTGCGCGGCGGCGCGATGGCCGCCAGACGCCTGGCGCGATGTCATCCGCTGGGAGCGCATGGCTACGACCCGGTCCCGGCCGCGAGTGACGGGCAGGGAAACATCTCAGGAAGAATTTAATTGGATTCGAGCCGCGTACTGATCGCCGTAATCCTGTCGCTGGGATTGATTTTCGCTTACCAGGAACTGGTTCTGAAGCGGATGTATCCGCCGCCGGGAAGCCAGAACGCCGAGGGCACCGCGAAGCCGACCGCCGAGGGCGAGCTGCCGAGCGCGAACGGCTCGGGTGCGGCGCAATCGGCGGCGTCGGCTTCGATTGGGGCGTCTTCCGCCGCGGGTGGCGCGTCGATTGCGGGCGCGCCGTCGGCCGCTTCGACCGCGATCACGAGACTGGCCCCGGCGCAGGCGCTGACAGCGGCCAAGTCGGGCGCGGCGCCGCGCTCGATCACGATTGACACGTCGCTCTATACGGCGACGGTGACCACACTCGGCGCGCGCCTGTCGAGCTTCACGCTCAAACGCTACAACGCGTCGGCGGCTCCGGGCAGCGGTCCCTACCAGATGGTTCCGCAGAAAGATGCGCGCTATCCCCTTGGGGTCACGCTCGCACGCGAGGGCAAGCTCGCCAACGACTCGGCGCTCGAGTACACCTGCGCGGGTCCGGCGGCGATCGACGTGGCGGGGACGGGTACGGCCACGGTGGATTGCGTGGCGACGGCAGCCGACGGCACCAGGATCGACAAGGCGCTCGAGTTTCACGGCGAGTCGTATGCGTTCGCGTTGAACGTCGGGGTGAGCGGCGGACCCAAGCTCGACGGGATCGGCCTGGCAATGAGCGAGCCGATGGCCGCGCACGAGGGCTATCGCGACGTGCCGGCGGTGCAGGCGTACGTGCAGGGCAAGGTGATCAGCGACTACGAATCGACGCTCAAGAAGGGCGCGCCGGCGGCGGCCGGGAAGATCACATACGCGGGCTTCGGCGACCGCTACTTTTTGGCGGCATACCTGCCGCGCAACCCGAGCGAGGGCGTGCTGTCGATAGCGCTGGAGCCGGGCGACAACGCGTTTGCGCGGATTCTGTTCGGACCGAGCGCCACGCTTTCGGCCGAAGTGTACATGGGTCCGAAGCTGCTCGAGGCGCTGGAGACGGTCGATCCGGCGCTGAACAAATCGATCGACTTCGGCTACTCGGGGATTATCGCGCTGCCGTTTTTGCGCGTGCTCAAGCTGTTCCATCTGATCGCGCCGAACTGGGGCTGGGATATCGTGCTGCTGACGCTGGCGCTGCGGGTGCTGCTGCTGCCGATGTCGATCAAGAGCCAGCGCTCGATGATGAAGATGCAGCGGCTGTCGCCGCAGATGGAAAAAATCCGCGAGAAATTCAAGGACGACAGCGAGCGCCAGCAAAAAGAGATGGTCGATCTCTACAAACGCAACCACGTCAACCCGGTCGGCGGATGCCTGCCGATGGCGATTCAATTCCCGGTGTTTATCGGCCTGTACGAAGCGCTGCTCAACTCGGTCGAGTTGCGCCACGCGCCGTTTATCCTGTGGATTCGCGACCTCTCGGCGCCCGATTGTCTGCCGCTCTCGTGGATGCCGCAGATACCGTTCATGACTTGCCACGGACTGCCGGTGCTGGTGTTGCTGATGGGCGCGAGCACCTTTTTGCAGCAGTGGATGTCGCCGACTTCGCCGGATCCGAATCAGCAGCGCATGATGATGCTGACGCCGATTATTTTCACCGTGATGTTCGTGAACTTTCCCGCCGGACTCTCGCTGTACTATTTTGCTTCGAACGTGCTCGGCGTCGTCCAGCAGGTGTTTCTAAACCGCGAATTCAAAGCCTATAGCCCGGCCACTGCATGAGTATGACCGATCCAATCGAAGTCACCGCCGCGACGGTGGAAGAAGCAATCAAGCAGGCGCTCGCGGAACTCGGAGCGCCCGATGGCCTCACGGAAGATGACGTGACGATCGAGGTGCTCGCGACTCCGCGCGCGGGCGTGCTCGGACTGGGCGCGCGGCAGGCGAAGGTCCGGGTCACGCCGCGTCCGCAACTGGCGGCGACCTCGGGCGTGCACTCGCCGCCGCCCGGATCCGCAAGGCCCTCGCAACCGTCGGCGGCTTCATCTTCCTCCCCAGCACCGCGGCGGGAAGAACGGCGCGAAGACCGTAGAGATGATCGTAGAGATGACCGCAGGGAAGATCGGCGGCACGAGTATCGGCCCGACCTTAGAGAAGGGCCGCGCGGCCCGCGTCCGCAGCAGGCGCCGCCGGCCAGACCGGCGCGGGAGCCGCGCGATGATCGCGACCGCGAGCATGGCGGCGACAGCGATGAAAATCCCGACGCGCCGCGGCGCAGCGCCGATCTGGATCAGCAAGCCGCCGAAGCGACCGAGATCCTGGCGGGAATCCTGGAGCTGATGGGTGAGAAGGGGCAGGTGGTGCGCGTCACCGAGACCGATCCCGACTCGCTCGAGCTCGAAATCAAGGGCGACGGATCCGGAATTTTGATTGGACGCCACGGGCAGACGCTCGACGCGCTCGAGTACGTGGTCAACCGGATTGTCGCGCGGCGAATCCGCGACGCCGCGCCGATCATGCTCGAGACCGAGGCGTATCGCGCGCGCCGCCGCCAGCAACTGCATCGGATGGCGCTATCGATGGGCGAGCGGGCCAAGCGCGAGCACGAAAGCGTGATGCTCGAGCCGATGCCGCCGCGCGACCGGCGGGTGATCCATCTGGCGCTGAAGGAAGATCCGATGGTGACGACGCGATCCTCGGGCGACGGGTTTCTGCGCGCGATCGAGATCGTACCGGTCGGCGCGCCGAGGCAGGGCCGCGGCGGCGACGGACCGGGACCTGCGCCCGGACCAGGCCGCGGCAGAAGGCGCGAGCGTGACAATCGCGAGAAGCCACGCGAGCGGCAGAGCGACGCGCTCGGCGAACAGGGCGGCTTCAAGCACGGGCAGAAAAGAATCGTATAGCCAGGTCGGCTGCGCGTAGTTTGATCCCTCGCCCGGGAAGCGAGAGCCCAGATACAAGGGTCCGATTTGCGCGGCATCATTGTGGTACCGCGGCATAAGAGGCGCCGCGGCTTGAGATTTCGCGCGGGCAGATTTCTATAGTCGCGCGTAGCTGCGCATCACGGCTGAAAAATGACCCTCACCCAACCGCTCCCTTGCAGGGCGAGGGGTAAGATCGTTGCGCGCGCGGGCCGGTTGATCGTTCAATAGCACAAATGGCGGCCAATCCAGATCTCGAACGCGCGATTGCCGCGTTCAACCGCGCGGATTATTTCGCCGCCGCTGAGATGTTCGAGAATTCGCTGCACGCGATCGACGACGCCGAGCTGAAAGCCGTCGCCAACGCGCTCAACCAGATCGCCGCGGGGTTGCATCTGCGGTTCGAGCGCGGGGGTCGGCAGGCTTCGATCAACCTGATGTCGCAGGCGATGGTCGTGCTCGACGACCTGAAACCCGCGCGCGCGGGAATCGATACCGAGCGGCTGTACGATGAGGTCTCGGCGCTGGTCGCGGAGATCCGCGCGGCGCCGCGCGACGAGCGCGACGGGCTTAAGCATCGCGCGCGGATCTTCCTCGAACGCCGGCGCGCACCCCGGATCAACCGGGCAAAATAATCCGCGTGGTCGATTGACAGTACTTGGGCCGGGTGTTAAATCTACTCAGCCCATAGGATAATGCTATCAAAAAAATCGAAATATGCGCTCAAAGCGCTGACCATCCTGGCGAAGGAGTACGGCCAGGGTCCGGTGCTTATTTCGGATATCGCGCAGCGCGAAGAAATCTCGCGCAAGTTTCTCGAGATCATCCTGCTGGAACTCAAAAACGCAGGAATCCTGCAGAGCAGAAAAGGCAAAGGCGGCGGATATTCTCTGGGGCGGCCGCCGCGGCAAATTAGCCTCGGCCACGTAATCCGAGTGCTGGACGGGCCTTTGGCGCCTCTGCCCTGCGTCAGCAGGACCGCCTATGTGCGCTGCCGCGAGTGCAGGGACGAGCGCACCTGTGGAATCCGGATGGTGATGAAACAGGTTCGCGACGCCACCGCGCAGATCCTGGACTCGACCACGCTGGAGGACATGCTAAAACAGGTCGAGCTGGCGGTACTCGGGAAAGAAGCGGCCAGTTTTTCGATTTAGGATGTTCCAAAAAAATAACTCGATTTATCCGATAGGACTACTTATGAATGAAAAGGAAGCCTCGTACGGCAATTCCAATTTGCCGCCGCAGGTGCTCGAGCGCATCTCGCAAGCGATTCGCGGCCTCCGTTTTGGCTCGGTTGAAGTCGTGATCCAGGATGGGATGGTGATCCAGATCGAGCGCAAAGAAAAATTCCGCTTCGATCGGCCGAATCGAACATGACGCGATGGGGTCCGAGATTCGGGGACTTGGATTTGGCGCCGATGAAAGACATTTTTGAGCTGACTGGACATCCGGAAGCTCTCCTGATTGGAGGGAACTTCCGTGACGAGAAACGTGATGCTGGCAATACTGCCGGCAGTCTGGATCGCTACGGTCGTGGGAATCGCGGGTCTTCCGCTTCCAGCTTTTGCGCAATCCACGACTATCCCTGACGCATCGAAGGACCAGCAGATTATCGAGCTGAGACGGGAAATAAAGCAGCTCGAGCAGAGAGTCGATACGCTGGAAGGACTCGGCCACAAGGTTCAAGTCATCGATCGCAAACTCGATGCGCAGGCCCAAACCGAGCAGGCGCAGATCGCATCCGATCAGGCCAAGGCCAAGAGTGCGCCGATCATCACTGCGGGGAGTCAAGGCTTTTCGATTGCCTCGTCCAACAACGACTGGCAGTTCGGGCTCCACGGGATAATCCAGAGCGATGCGCGTTTCTTCGCCAATGGGACCGACCAGACGCCGAGCACGTTCTATTTGAATCGGGCGCGGCCAATCTTGATGGCGACGTTCGACAAGTATTACGACTTCAACGTAACGCCGGATTTTGGCCAGGGAAAGGTCGTTCTGCAGGACGCATACATCGGCGCGAACAACCTCCCGTGGGCGCAGTTTCGGATCGGCAAATTCAAGGCGCCATTCGGCCTCGAACGCATGCAGGTGGACACCTACGTGCTTTTCAGTGAACGCGCCGAGACCAACAACCTGGTGCCGAACCGCGACTACGGACCCGAAGTGCGCGGCGCCTTTTTCGACGGGCGACTGAGTTATCAACTGGCTATAATGAACGGCGTGCCGAACAACACGGCGAGCGTAGAATCCGACGTCAACGACGGCAAGGATTTCCTCGGCCGCGTCTTCGCGGAGCCATTCAGGAAGAGTGAGTATTCGTGGGCCAGGGGGCTGGGTCTCGGCTTCGCCGCCACGTATGGCAATGAGAGCGGCAGCACCACCTCCGTGTACAAAACCTACGGGCAGGTGGAGTGGTTTGGATACACGAAAGGAGTCACCGCGGCGGGGCGCCGATACCGTCTGTCGCCGCAAGGCTATTACTATTGGGGTCCATTCGGAGTGCTGGCGGAGTATGCATCCGATACTCACAACCTGAACCGATTCACGACGGTGACAAAAGGAGCCGTAACCAAAACCGTGAATGACTATGCGTCGTTCACCGACGATGGTTACAGCGTCGAAGCAATGTATGCGCTGACGGGTGAAAGTGAGTCGTACAACGGTCTGACGCCCTTGCGCAATTTTGCTCCGGAAAGCGGAGGCTGGGGCGCGTGGGAACTCGCCGCGCGTGTCAGCAACGTGGCAACCGACAGCCGCCAGTTCAAGCTCGGGTTTGCCGATCCGGCAGCCTCAGCAAAAGAGGCGACCGAAGCGGCCGTGGGTCTCGCGTGGTATCCGACCCAGAATTTGAAATGGCAATACGACTATGCCAACACTTTCTTCAACGGCGGAGGGGGCACGACGGCCGCGCCGAAGGACCGGCCGAACGAAAGCGTCTTCGAGACGCAGGTTCAGCTCGCTTTCTAGGCAGATCCAGTTTCTCAGCGGAATCCGCAATCTGACTATGGAAATATAGTCGATGCGCCGCATCCCTTCAGTGAGTTGCGCGAGCATCTTCTTGAGCTCCGGCGGGTCCACGAGCGCCTGTGCCACGGCACGCCCGGCTCCCGGTGGCACCGGCTTTAGCCTGTGTCTTCGATTCATCCCCATCAGGACGGACATGTGGAACTGGATGTGGCGTGATTTGACTGATCCGGGCGCGCCCGCGATGCTGATGCATCAGCGGACCGATCGGCCATGAATGTCACCCAGGAATCTGTCGCCGCGGGCCTCAAGCACGCGGACTACATCACCAATCAACGGGTTGAAACGGCGGTGTTTCTTGCGCTCGCGCTCGAGAAGCCGCTCTTGATCGAGGGTCCCGCCGGCGCCGGCAAAACCGAAGTTGCCAAGGTGGTGGCCGCGATGCTGCCGGCCGAGCTGGTGCGTCTGCAATGTTACGAGGGGCTGGACGAAGCGCGCGCGTTGTACGAATGGAATTATCAGAAACAGCTTCTGCGCCTGCAGGCGGATGAGGCCAACGGGGCGCGCTGGGAAGATCTTTCCGAGCACATCTTCTCGCACGAGTACCTGCTCGAGCGTCCGCTGCTGAAAGCGATCACCTCGCCGCGCCGGGTGGTCCTGCTGATCGACGAGATCGACAAGGCCGACGAGGAGTTCGAGGCGTTCCTGCTCGAGCTGCTGTCGGATTTCCAGGTCAGCATCCCCGAGCTTGGCACGCTGCGCGCGCATGAGCGCCCCGTCGTGGTGCTGACCTCGAATCGCGCGCGCGAGCTGTCGGAGGCGCTGCGCCGGCGATGCCTTCATCTGTTCATCGACTTTCCGGGAATCGAGCAGGAGCGCAAAATAATCGCGCTCAAAGTTCCGGGGCTTGATGAGCGGCTTGCTGCGGAGGCCGCGCGCTTCGTCGGTGCAGTCCGCAAGCTCGGACTGCGCAAGCCGCCCTCGATCGCCGAGACGCTCGATTGGTGCCGCGCTCTGGTGCGGCTGGGAATCGCGGAGCTCGACTCGGAATCGATTCGGACCGCGCTCGGCGTGCTGCTCAAGCATGAGGACGACCGCGCCACGGTCGAATCGAAAGCCTCGGCGCTGGCGGCGCGCCGGCCATGACGCCGTTTCGCGAGCAGATGGTAAATTTTATCGCCGCGCTTCGCGCCGCGGGAATCCGCATCTCGGTCTCCGAATCAATCGACGCGCTGCGCGCCGTCGCCGCCGCGGGTTTCGAGCGCGCGCCGATGCGCGAGGCCATGGCTGCGGCGCTGATCAAGGACGAAGCCGATCGGATCGTCTTTGACGACGCGTTCGCGCGGTTCTTCGCCGCGCCCGCCGCCGGTGCGGCGCGCGGGACGCATCCTGATCATCGCGGACAGCTCGAATCGGCGGCGAGCGGGCGCGGGCGTCCCGGCGAGGAGCGCGGTGACGTCTCGAAACCGCGCGAGCGTCCGCAGCCGAGCCGCCCCGGTGCAAAAAGCGCAGCGCGGGAACAGGACGATCACGCAGAGAACCGCAGGAGCGATCGCTCTGAGGCAAAGACCACGGTGCGCGGCGAATCAAAGCCCGAATCGGAAGCGGGCTCCGCGCAAAGTCCTACGGCGAAAAATGACGGCCCGGAAGATTCCGGAATCGAAAGCGGACGCGCCGCGCGGATCCGTGTGCTCGAACGCGCGCCGTTCGCCGCGTACACCGATCTCGAATACGCGCAGGCGCGAGACACGCTGGCGATGCTGAAGCGGCGCTTCCGGGTCCGGCTCGGGCGGCGATTGCGGATCGCGAAGGCCGGACGGATTGATTTTCGGCGCACGATTCGCGCCGCCACGCAGCGCGGCGGCGTGCTTGCCGATCTGCGTTTTCGCGCGCGGCGTCCGCGCCGGATCGATCTGACGATCCTGGCCGATATTTCCGGATCGGTGCGTTACGCGGCCGAGCTGATGCTCGAGCTTATCGCTGGTGCGCGCGACCATTTCCATCGCGTGCGGAGCTTCGTCTATATCGACCGGCTGGCCGAGGCCGAGTTCGAGTCGGGCCACCTGGTCATGACGCCTGCGCTCGACCTTTACGCGCGATCGGATTTTGGACGCGTGCTGAGTGAACTATGGAGCCGGCGCGCCGAAACTCTGGGCCGCCAGACCGTGGTGGTCATCCTGGGCGACGGGCGCAACAACCGGCGTCCGGCGCGCGCCGATCTGCTGCGCGAGATCGCGCGTAACTGCCGCGCCGTCGTATGGCTCAACCCGGAAGAGCCCGCGCGCTGGGG
>DATKSB010000210.1:0-16544 GCA_035531855.1 Binataceae bacterium (SeqCode) | reverse complement strand
GTCGAAATGACGGACGGTGGTTTCGTGCATGAGTATCGAAGCCGCGACCGAGCCTGCAATCGTCATTCCGACCGAAGGGAGAAATCCCGAAGCGTCTATGCACCTCAC
Source organism: Binataceae bacterium (SeqCode) (assembly GCA_035531855.1). Classification (GTDB taxonomy): domain Bacteria; phylum Desulfobacterota; class Binatia; order Binatales; family Binataceae; genus JBARDN01. The sequence goes on along the minus strand of DATKSB010000210.1, from coordinate 16,436 downwards.
CCGCGAGCTTTTTCTCCACTCGTTGATTCACGCGCGCGCGATCTATAACCTCGGTCGTTTCCACTGGAGGCTTTGATCGTGCCGCAGATTCTTGTCCAAGAACTGTCGAAGTCGTATCTCGTCTCCGAACGCGAGGCCGGCACGTGGGGCGCCGCCAAAGGACTCCTGCGCCGGCGCCGCCGCGTTATCGAGGCTCTCAAGGGAATCAGCTTCTCACTCGAACGCGGCGAACTGCTTGGCTTCATCGGCCCCAACGGCGCCGGCAAATCGACGACCATAAAAATTCTCTCCGGTATCCTCCGCCCCTCGTCCGGACGCTGCGAGATCCGGGGCCTGGTCCCGTGGCGCGACCGGATCCGCCACGTCGCCGGGATCGGCGTGGTCTTCGGCCAGCGCAGCCAGCTCTGGTGGGACCTGCCGGTGATCGAAGGATTCGAATTGCTGCGCGACATCTACCGGGTCGAGGATGCCGACTATCGCAAAAGCCTGGACGCGATGGTCTCGCTCATGCGGCTCGAACGTATTCTCGATCAACCGGTGCGCCAGCTCTCGCTCGGCCAGCGGATGCGCTGCGAGATCGCGGCCGCGATGCTGCATCGGCCCGCGATTCTCTTCCTCGACGAACCGACCATCGGCCTCGACGCGCCGTCGAAGCTCGCGGTGCGCGAGTTCGTCGCATCGCTAAATCGCGACGCCGGCGTCACCGTCATCCTGACCACGCATGACATGCACGATATCGAGGCGCTCGCGCAGAGAGTCATCGTTATCGGCAACGGCGTGATTCTCGCCGACACTTCGTTCGAGCGGCTGCGCGCCGAGGTGCTGACCGAAAGGAGGCTGTTTATCGATTTCGCGGGTGAGGCGCCGGCGCTCGAGATTCCGAACGTCAGAGTGCGCGGCCGCGAAGGCAACTCGATCGAGCTGGCTTTCGATCCGCGCCAGGTGCCGGCGCCGGAGCTGATCGGCCGGCTCACCGCCAAGTACGACCTGCTGGATTTCCATCTCGAGCAGCCGCGTATCGAGGAAGTTATCGCTCACTTCTATAACCTGCACGGTGCGACCGAAGCATGATGCGCATCCGCCCATATCTGACCGTGTTCCGAATGCGGTTCGCGCTGATGCTGCAATATCGCGCGGCGGCGCTCGCGGGCTTCGGCACGCAATGCTGGTGGGGATTTATCAAGGTGATGGTGTTCGCGGCGTTCTTCCGCAGCAGCATCGCGCATCAGCCGATGAGCCTCGCCCAGTCCATCACCTACGTATGGCTCGGGCAGGCGTTCCTCGCGCTGCTGCCGTGGACGGCGGATCCGGACATCGCGGAAATGGTGCGGACCGGCAACGTCGCCTACGATCGCCTGCGCCCGCTCGACACTTATTTCTTCTGGTACGCGCGCGCGATGGCGTGGATGGCGGCGCGAGCGCTGCCGCGATGCGCGATGATGTTCGCATTCGCGTGCCTGGTCGTGCCACTGCTGGGCATGGGCGCCTGGCGGCTCAGGATGCCGTCGAGCCTCGAGTCGGCAGCGCTGTTCGCGGCCGCGATGGCCGCGGAGGTGCTGCTCTCCAGCGCCCTGGTGATGATCGTCAACCTGGGCTGCGTGGTAACGCTCTCGGATCGCGGCGCGACAACCCTGATGGTGCCGTTCGTGCTCGTGCTCTCCGGCAGTATCGTACCGTTGCCGTTTTTTCCGAACTGGATGCAGCCGTTCCTGTTCTTCCAGCCCTTTGCGGGTCTGGTCGATATCCCCTACCGGATCTATTTCGGCGGTCTGACCGGATGGATTGCGATCGCAGGTCTCGCACAGATGCTTGCGTGGACGATCGTGCTGGTACTCGGAGGGCATCGCACGATGAGCGCCGCGATGAACCGCCTGCAGGTCCAGGGAAGTTAGGCGATGAACAGCCTGCATCTCTATCGGCGGTATATCGGCGCCTCGATTCGCGCGCAGATGCAGTATCCGGGTTCGTTCCTGATGATCTCGCTCGGGCAATTCAGTGTGACCCTGGTCGAGTTCGTCGGCATCTGGGCGCTGTTCCGCCGCTTCGGCCAGATTCGGGGTTGGACCTTTGCCGAGATCGCGATGTTCTATGGAACCGTTAACGTCAGCTTCGCGATCGCCGACGCGGTCACGCGCGGGTTCGACGTGTTCGGCACTGAATTTGTCAGGACCGGAAACTTTGACCGTCTGTTGGTACGCCCTCGCGCCACCATCCTTCAGTTGCTTGGTTATGAAGTACGGCTGAACCGCGTCGGGCGGCTGATGGAGGGTCTGCTGGTGCTGGCGATCGCGACCCACCTGCTTGGAATCGAGTGGGATATTCGCAAGCTCGCGCTGCTACTGGCCGCGATCGCGGGCGGAATCTCGCTATTCGTGGGAATCCTGATACTGCAAGCGACGCTCGCGTTTTGGACGATCGAGAGCCTGGAGATCGCCAACACTCTCACCTACGGCGGCGTCGAAGCCTCGCAATATCCGCTAGATATCTATTCGCGATGGTTCCGCAACTTTCTGATCTTCGTCGTCCCGATCGGATGCGTCACCTACGTCCCGATCCTCCGACTGCTCGGTCATCGCGAACTCCCCGCCCCCGGCTGGCTCCTCGACGCGGCACCGCTGTGCGGCGTCGTCTTTCTGCTGCTGGCGCTATGCGTATGGCGCCTCGGAGTGCGCCACTACACCTCGACAGGGACTTAGCAGGAAATCCGGAGGCGGTCGATTTCGCTTGTCCGATTTCGCTCATCGGGCTAACTATTCCTCCTATGGATATCGGAAAAGTTGGAATGTGGTTCTTCCTCGACGCGATGAGCGCGCCCGACAGCGCCGGATTTGCGAAGAAGGTCGAAAAGGCCGGCTACAAGACGCTCTGGATTCCGGAAGCTATCGGCCGCGAGCCCTTCGCGCACGCCGCCTACCTGCTGAGCCATACCGAGCGGCTGAATATCGCCACCGGTATCGCAAATATCTGGGCGCGCGACGCGATCACGATGTCGGCCGCGTCGAAGACCGTCGCCGAGCTGTCGGGTAATCGCTTCATGCTCGGAATCGGCGTCAGCCACAAACCTCTGGTCAGCAATCTGCGCGGCCATAACTACGACAAGCCGTACAGCTTCATGAAGGAATATCTGCCGAAGATGAAGTCCGCGCTGTACGGCGCTCCCAAGCCCAGCGAAGAAGTGCCGGTCGTGATTGCGGCGCTGCATCCGAAGATGCTCGCGCTCGCGGCGGCCGAGACCAATGGGACGCACACCTACTTCGTGCCTCCAGAGCATACCGCGAAGGCGCGCGCCGCAATCGGTCCCAAGCCGATGATCTGCGCCGCGCAGGCCGTGATCCTCGAGACCGACGCGACCAAGGCGCGCACGGCGGCTCGCGGATATATGAAGACCTATGTCCCGCGCCTGCCCAACTACACCAATAATCTTAAAGCGCTCGGATGGGCCGACGCGGAGTTTGAAAACGGATGCAGCGACAAGCTGGTCGATGCGATCGTCGCGTGGGGCACCGAGGACAAAATCCGCGACCGAATCAACGCGCATCTAAAAGCCGGCGCGACCCACGTGTGCATCCTGCCGATCAGCGCGGATAATCCTCTGCTGCCCGACCTGCGCGCGGTCGAAGCCTTCGGTCCCAAGTAATCGGTATTCATGATGATGATTCCAACTCACAGGATTCTCGTGCGGAGACTCGGCGTCGCCGTATCGATGATCGCGCTGACGTTCGCGATTTCAGGATGCTTCATGACCGGCCAGGAGAAGCAGGCCGAAGATGCCGAGGCCGCTGCCTCGAAGGCGCAGGATTCGGCGGCGCGCGCCGAGGACGCGGCCGCAAAGGCGCTCGACGCGGCGCAGAAAGCGACGGTCGCTGCGGATCAGGCGACCGCAGCCGTCCAGGAGGCGACCAAGGCTCTGGATCGCGCTTCCGATCGCCTCGAACAGCTAAGGCAATTTGAAGAGCGCAAGAAGGCCGCGCGTCATACGCATCATCAGGTTGCCCGGGCAAAGAAAGCGGTGCCGGTGAGAAGCGCCGCCGCCACTCCCGGCGCGGGCGGGTCTCCGGCAGCTGCGTCATCGGCCGATGCCGCGCCGTCCACCGCCGCCGCGGCGCCGTCCGCCTCGAATTCCGCGCCGCCCGCGAATTAGGCCGCGCAAGAGCGGGGAGATACGTCTAGAATCTATTCTGCCGCGGCGGTCGTCCGCGCGCCCCCGGCGGAGTCGCGCAAGTGCCTGAACCCACCCCTGTAAAATCCGAAGCGCAAGTCCGCGGCGAGTTGATCGCACCGCCCACGCGGCGTCACGCATGGATCAATATCGTCGGACCGTTGTGCGCAATTTTCCTGGGCGTCGCCGGCGCCGCAATCTACCTCAAACCGATCGGCACGCTCAGGTGGATTCAGCAGACGCGGCTGGCGTGGTCCGGCGTCACGGAAAACGAAATCGCGCTCGACGACGGCCTGATGACTTACTACATCACGGGCGGCTATTGGGATCAGGATCCGATCGTGATGGTCCACGGGCTCGGTCCCAACGCGGCGCTGGTCTGGCGCGGCGTGATGAGTCCGATCGCTGACGCGCATTATAAGGTCGTCGCACCCAATCTTTACGGCTTCGCGGGCTCGGAACATAAGCAGATCGATTACTCGATCGCGTATCAGGCCGGCGCGCTCGCGCAACTGATCGACAAGCTGAAGCTCGAGCATATCAACCTGGTCGGCTCCGACCTGGGGGCCGACGTCGCGCTTTATTACGCCGTCGATCATCCAGACAAGGTCGAGCGATTGATTCTCGTTTCCGGCGGGATGTTCGGCGCGGCGGGCGCGGCGCGTCTGCGCAAAGGGATGCTCCCAACGACGCCGGACGCGCTCGGGAATTACATATCGCAGAGCTTTTTCGATCTGCCCCCGATGCCCGATTTCATGAATCAGCGGATGCTGGCGGCGCTGGCCGACGACATGCCCGCGCAGACCGACATGCTGAATTCGGTTCCGAAAGACGAAGCGCATATCCGGTCCAAGATCGGGCAGATCTTTAACATCCTAACGATCATCCTGTGGGGCGCGAAGAATCCCTACTACACCACTCACGACGCCGAAGCGCTGCACGGCTCCCTGCCGGGATCCGCGACGGTAGTGTTCAAAACCTCCGGACCGTTCCCCCAACTCGAGCATCCCGACGAGTTCACCGAGTCGGTGGTGTTTATCGTCAAGCAAGCCGAAGGCGGCACCTGACCGCAACTGCGACTTGGGCGGCTTGCGTCGCGGCTTTCGCTCTGCGATAAGCGGGTTTTGCAACCCCGCACACAAGGAGCGGCCTGATGAAGCTCTACAACATGAATCTTTCCAACTTCGCGACCAAATGCCGGATCGCGATTTACGACAAAGGCGCGCCGGTCGAGATCGTGCCGGTCCCGAACAACGACTTGAAGTCGCCGGAATATTTGAAAATCAATCCGCTCGGCAAGGTTCCCGCGATGGACGCCGACGGCCTGATGATCGCCGAGAGCGAGGTGATCAACGAATACCTCGAAGACAAGTTCCCGACTCCCGCGCTGCTGCCCAAAACGCCGGAAGGCCGCGCGCGCGTGCGCGCATTCACGCGCTTTCATGATCTCTATCTCGAACCTCCGATGCGCGCGCTGTTCGGGCAGATGAACCCCAAGACGCGCGACGACAAAGTTGTCAATGAAAAGCTGAGCGACGTAAACCTGCGCCTCGACCAACTCGACAAGATGCTCGCCGACGGCGGTTTCGCGTGCGGCCCGGATTTCACGCTGGCCGATTGCGCGCTTGCGCCGACGATTTTCTTCACGGTGAATCTGCTGGCGATGTTCGGCGCCAAGCCTCCGCTGGAAGCGCGTCCCAAGGTCGCCGCATGGTGGACGCACGTGCAGACGCGCCCATCGGTGAAAAAAGCGATCGGCGAGATGGCCGAAGCGCTCGCCGCGATGAACCGCGGCGCCCGCTAAACGCGCCGGGTTTGGAAGAGCACAGACGCCGAGCGTGCCCTATGACCAGATCCACGTGACCATCGATCTGCGCCAGCCGCGGACGGCCCGCGCAGCGTGAGGCGTTGCCTACCAGGGCAGGCCGCTGAGATCGATCGGGCCACTGGGCCATTCGCGCGTGTTGAGTTTCAGGACCATCGTGTCTTGCGGATAGGTGACGATTCCTGAGGGCTGCCAAAATCGGGTTGACCCTTCGACGCGAATCCATCCGGCCTTTTCGTACACCGGTGCGACTTTGCGCCGGCAGATCAGCAGACCGAATTCCGCGCCGAGTTTCGCGCGCATCAGATCTTCGGCGGCGCGCAGCATCGCGGTCGCCACTCCGCGCTTGCCGTACTCCGGCTTCGTGACGACGTTGCCGATTCCCGCTACTCGCACGCGCGCATCGGCGGCGGTTATCTCTCGCGTGACGACCTTCAGGCTGCCGACAAGAAGTCCCTCGATGCGGGCAGTCGCAAACCACTCGGCCGGCGCCCACTCATAGGCGATGTGGCCGAAGACCTCGCGGGTCCAGCGTTCGAGGTCGTCTCGCAGTTCCGGACCAATCTCGTCGGCGCTCTCGACGCGGACTTCAATTGCATCTGCCCCCATCGGCTACGCGCTACTCTTTGCGCTTGGTGATCTTGTCGATCGCCGCGAGGTCGTCGGGCGTCATCTTCCATCCGCACGCTTTGATATTTTCGCTCACCTGCTCGGGCTTGGTCGCGCCGGAGATCACGCTTGAGACCTCGGGCTGCGCAACCAGCCAGCTCGTCGCGAGATCGACCATCGAGTGCCCCGCGCCGCGGGCGTGCTCCTCGAGTTTTTCCAGCACGGCGAAGTTCGCGTCGGACAGCATCTGTCCCGCCCGCGCGCCCATCGCACCAAGACGAGTATCTTTCGAGGGCTCCTGGCCGCGGCGATATTTGCCGGTAAGGAATCCGCTCGCGAGCGGAAAGTAGGGCAGAATCCCGACGCCGAAATGACGGCACGCGGGAATCAGCTCGCGCTCGATTCGGCGGTCGAGCAGGTTGTATTGATTCTGCGCCGAGATGTACGGCGCGAGCTCCTGCGCGCGCGAGATCCACGCCGCCTCCGCGACCTGCCATCCCGCGAAGTTGCTCGAGCCGACATAGCGCACCTTGCCCGCGCGCACTATCGCGTCGAGCGCGGCCAGAGTTTCCTCCTGCGGCGTTACAGGATCGGGCGCGTGGATCTGGTAGAGATCGATATAGTCAGTCGCAAGGCGCCTAAGACTGGCCTCGACCGCGGCCATGATGTACCTGCGCGAGCCGCCTTTTTGATACGGTCCATCGCCCATCGCCATCCCGAATTTGCTCGCGACGATTATCTCATGGCGGCGGTTCCCGAGCGCCTTGCCCAGCATCTCTTCCGACTTGCCGCGTCCGCCGTAAATATCGGCGGTGTCGAACAGCGTGATGCCCTCGTCGAGCGCGCGGCCGACGACGGCGCGGGTCTGTTCGGCGTCGATCCGCATGCCGAAGTTGTTGCATCCGAGTCCCGCGATCGAAACCTGCAAGCCCGAATTACCAAGTCTTCTGTATTCCATGCCTGATAATGTTTCTGCGCACGGCCCGCGGTCAATCGCAACGCGCGCGCCGCTTGCGCAGGCGTGCTTCCGGTCGTATCGTCGCCGGCAGACCCGCTATGACTGCGAATTCTGAGATTGCCGCGTCACCCGCCGAGCTGATCGATCTCGAGCGCTATCCGATTCTCGATCTCACGAGCGCGCGGTCGCGCACGCTGGCGCGCGACTGCCGCGATCAGCTTGATCGCACCGGCGCGTGCGAGCTGCCCGGTTTCATCAAGTCCGATGCGGTCGCAACTCTCGTGCGCGAGGCCGACGAGCTTGCGCGCGAGGCTTATCACAGCGTGGTCACCGGCACCGCGTACCTCGAAGCGCCAGCCGCTTCGTGGCCGGCGGACCATCCGCGGCGCCATTTCGATAAGACCTCGGTCGGCGTGGTCGCGTACGATCAGTTTCCGCAACTCTCTGCGATGCGCCGGCTGTTCGAGTTCGAGCCGCTGATGGAATTTATCGCGGCCGCCATCGGCAAGGACCAGCTCTACCGCTACGCCGACCCGATGGGCGCGCTCAACCTCGCAGTGATGGGCGACGGCGAGCGGCTGCATTGGCATTACGATCAGACCGACTTCGTCACCTCGATCGCGCTGCGTCCGGCCGAGTCCGGCGGCGATTTCGAGTACGTGCCGCTCATCCGCAGCGCGAGCGACGAGAATTATCCGCGCGTCAAACGGCTGTTCGATGGAGATCCGGAAGGCGTCGTGCGCGTGCCGATGCATCCGGGAACGCTGTTGCTGTTCGAGGGCCGCAACTCGATTCATCGCGTGACGCCGATTCACGGCACGACCACCCGCTTGGTCGCGTTGCTCGCGTATGACACCCAGTCCGGCACGCGCAGCAGCAAAACGCTGCAGATGGCCCGCTATGGGCGGACCGCCTAAGCGCGCGCGCGCAGCCAAATCACGCGCGCGGAGTGCGCGCACGCGCGTCGAGCGAGATCTGATCGGCGCGCTCGAGATTCCCGCGGATGCGGTTTACGGAATCCAGACCGCGCGCGCTGTCGCAAACCTTTCTTTTTCCGGCCGCACGCTCGGCGACTATCCGGCGATGGTGCGCGGACTCGCGATGGTCAAATGCGCGGCGGCGCGCGCGAACCTTGACGCCGGGGTGATCAACGCGCGAGTCGCGCGGGCGATCGAGCACGCCTGCCGCGCGATTGTCGCCGGCGACTATCGCGATGACCTCATCGCCGATCCGCTTGGGGGCGGCGGCAGTATCGGGATCAATCAAAATATCAACGAGGTGATCGCGAACCTCGCAAGCCTGCATCTGGGCGGCGCGCGCGGCATTGACGCGAAAGTCGATCCGAAGACTCATGTAAATGCGTCGCAATCCACCGCCGACGCATGCGCGACCGCCGCGAGAATCGCAATCCTTGAGCAGGCGAGCGTGCTCGAAAAGACTCTCACCGATTGCGTCCGCGCCTATCGGGTTAAGGCGCGTGAACTGCGCCGCGTGATCACGAGCGCGCGCACCTGCTTGCAGGACGCGCAGCCAACTTCGCTGGGCGAGTTCCTGTCCGGCCACGCCGCCGCGCTCGAACGCCGCGGCGCGGAGCTGTCGCGCAGCGTACGCGAGCTTCGGCGCGTAAACCTGGGAGGCACGGTGATCGGCTCCGGCAGCGGCGCGCCGGCCGCGTATCGGCGCGCGATCGTGCGCCGTCTGCGCGAGGTGACGGGGCTCGACCTGGTTGCGCGCGGGAATCTTTTCGACGCGGCGCAGAATATCGACGACCTTGGCGCGGTCGCCGCCGCGCTCGGGATGCTCGCTGAAGTGCTGATCAAGCTCGCGCAGGATTTGCGGCTGCTCGCGTCGGGACCTGAAGGCGGCTTCGGCGAAATTACGCTGCCGGCAGTGCAGGAAGGTTCATCGTTTTTTCCGGGCAAGATAAATCCCGTGGTTCCGGAAACGATGCTGCAATGCTGTTTCCAGGTGCTGGGACATGAACGCGCCGCGCGGCTTGCGCTCGAACGCGGCGAGCTGAATCTCAACGTGTTCGAGGGCGCAGCGGCAATTAACCTGCTCGACGCGATCGCGATTCTCTCGCGCGCGACCGCGCTCTTCACCTCGCGATGTATAATCGGAATCCGGGCGAATGAAGAGCGATGCCGCGAGCTCGCGGCGCGATCCAGATTCAAAGTTTGACCCGCCACGGATTAGCTGCGTTCCCGCTCTAAAATCTTTACATAGTCTCCGCCTACGACCGCGCGCGCGACGGGCTTTTTCCGCGGAAAAGGCAACGCTCGTCAACGCCGCGTTGCTGGCATCCGGCTTGCTCTCTAACACGCAGAGATCAACTGGAGGAACTCGAAATGCTGTACTGGACATTGGTCTTTCTGGTCGTTGCGATTTGCGCGGGAGCGCTTGGATTCGGTGGAATCGCGGGCACGGCCGCCGGTATCGCCAAGGTTCTATTTTTCATCTTTCTGGTGATGTTCGTGGTCGCGGTTCTATTCGGAAGAGCGCTTATCTAGCGATTTTAGATCCCGAGCCAGCGGCGCCGATCTTCGACAATCGCGCGGCGGCCTTTCAGAAGCGCGTACGCCGCGTCCATCGTCATCGCGCGCCGAGTCGTGAGAAACCACGCGACCACCAGCGGCGCGCGCTCGCATCCTTCCTCGCAATGCACCAGCACCCGCCGGCCCATCTGTAGATGCTCGTCGATTAGCGCGGCCGTATCGTTCATCGATTCGATGCCGCGCGCGAGAATCGGCATATGAATCGCCTGCGCGGGCTCGCCTTCGGGGATATCAGACAGCACGTTGATTATCGTGCCGTCAAAGCGCTGTGCGTCCTGTAGATCACCGACGAAAAGATTCTCGATAATCTCGCTTTCCCGCCAACTTGACGTCATCTCGCAGCCACCACAGCGCGCGTCACCAAACCAGCTTCGCGAGCGCTGCGGCGCCGGCATTTCCGCGATCGCCATCGCGCAATTCGGCTTCCTCGAGTTGTGCGCGCTCGACCAGCGTGCGCCACAGATGCTTCGGATCGGCGCTGAAGATCGCGGAGGCATCGACCGGCTCGACGTACCACGCGCCGCTCTGAATCTCGCCACGCAACTGCATCGGCAGCCACTGCGCGCGGCCGTAATAGACCCGCGTCGTGTCGGGTTCGGGATTTCCCCTGATAAACGCCGCTACCGAAGTGCGATCGTCGATCCAATAAAGATCACCCGCGACCGCGGTCGCGCCCGCCGGCGCGGCGGATGCTCGCGCCAGCACCACCGGGGTGTTCATCTCGACCGGACCGCCGAAAAACGCGGTCACGTCGCCCAGCCGCTGCGGCGCATCGGGCAGCAGCGCACTAACCGGAATCGTGGTCGGTTGATTGATGATCACGCCCGCCATCAGTGGCGGCTCGCCGCCCGGCAACAGCAGGATGACCGCCTGCGCAAAGACCGGATCGTCGAGGTCGGGAGTAGCGACCAGCAGCGACGGCACAGTCAGCGGAGGCTGCGCATGGACGGGCACCGCGAAGAGAAAAGCGCAGAGTATAAAAATCAGCGCCGCCGGCGGCGATACGGCCCGCAAGCGCGCGGCATTCATATTTCCGAATTGAGATCGCGGGAGCATCAGGTCACCGGCCGCCACCTTTGAGGCTTAAGGGCAAAGGCGCGTTCGCGTCAAGCCTCGTGCTGGATCGCCCGCACGCGCGAAGGCCCGGAATCTCATCCGGGCCTTCACGGTTATGAGGGTCAATTTCGAGTCTATTCAACTCAGGTCATTTCGGGGTCTTGCCTGCGCCCTTCAGAGCTACGCTTTGTCCGAAGCCCGGCTCGAGGTTGTCCTTGATCATGAGCGTACCCTCGTACTTGGTCGCTTCCGTCGGGGTGAAGGTCACCGAGACCTCGCAGGTGCCGGGCTTGACCCCCTTGGAACGCGGCCCGAGGTCGTCGTCATCGCAAGCCTGACTGATAGTGAACGGGCTGGCCGCTCCGGATTCCGATTCGATCAGAATCGGCACCGGATGCTTCTTCTTCGTGATCTTGCCGAGGTTGGTGATCTTGACCGATTTGACCTTGCTCGATCCTACATCGACGGTGCCGAAGTTGAGGCGTTTGGGCGCAACTCGCAGCTTGCCAGGGACGGGGGTCGGCGTCGCCGTCGGTGAGGGAATCGTGGTTGCCGCCGCGACGACGTTGAAGCCGGTCGAGGCGCTCGACGCCACGTATTGCGAGGTTCCAGCGAAGCTCGCGCTGAGGGTCTTTATACCTGCGGAACCAGCGCCCGCCGCGCAGGTCGCAATACCGCTCGCGTTAGTCGTTCCACCGCAGCTCGAGCCGCCGAGCGATAAGCTAATCGACTGCCCCGCTAGAGGAGCCGCAGGACTCGAAGAGACGTCGGTCAGTGAGGCTACCAGGTTAACTGACTGACTTGGCGTTCCGGTGGTCGGACTGGAGTTGAGGCTCACGGAGGTCACATCCTTCCCCGTTCCCCACGTCACCACCGCCTGATTTGAGGTGAGGGTGGTGCTGGCGAGCGCCGCCGCCGCAGTGATCGTATCGACGCCCTGATGCATCGCGGTGTAGGTGAACGAGGCCTGCCCACTCGCGTTGGTGTTGGCATTTCCGATCACCGAATTCGCACCGGCCACGTGGAAGGTTACAGATGTACCGGTCGGCACAGTGACGTAATGGAAGCTCGCGGTCAGCGTCTGCGAGCCGCCCTGCGCCGGATTGGGCGTCACGAGGCTTGGGCTGAGCGCCAACACGGGCGCTGGGGTGGAATTCGTATAGGAGCATCCGCCGCTGGTATCTGTGATCCTGTACACAGCGTTGTTCTGAGCCGCATACACACATCCGTCGGGGCCAAAGATCAGATTACCGAAGCCCACATTGTTGACCAGCGTGACGCTCGGGCTCGCCGGAGTGGTGGTAAGGTCGTAAGTACCCAGCAGTGCGGGGGTAGCGCCGACCGCGGGAAAATTCGCGATCAGAGTCTGTGCGTCGCCGTTGCTCTGCGTTCCGAGCGCCAGGAGGCCCAGTTGAGAGACTGCAACTCCCGGCACGTTTGCCACTGTGGGAGTCGCAGGGCCGTTGGTCCCACTCACCTGCGCAACAGTGCCAGGACCCCAGACGTACATCGTGCCGCTTGGCGCGAACGCGATCGTCGAGTTCGGTGTTGACGGCAGCGTCGCATAGATGCTCACCGGAGGATTATCGCTTGCAGGGCTGGAGATCCGCCATAGGGCGGCATCGTTTGATCCGCTATTGAAGCATGAATCGTCCGCGAAGAGATCGCCGCTCAGCGGGTCGATCGACAACGCGGAGGGACACGTAAGGTTGGACGCGACCGTCCGAAGATCCGCGCCGGTCGCCGGATCGATCTGCAGCACCATGCCGGTGGTGAAACCTGCAGCAGTCGTATCGAGGGAGCCGTAGAGGTTGCCGCTGGCGTCGAACACCAAGCTTGCGAGCGACTGGCCGAGCGCTGTTGTAGTCAGCAAAGTGCTGCTGCCGGCGACCCCGCCGCCGGGCGGGAACTTATAGATATCGCCGGTGGGAGAGTCGCTGACATAAAGGTTTCCGGAAGAATCGAACGCCATTCCGTATGCGCCCGCGCAGGTAAAGTTGACGTCGCCGAAAGAATAGGATTGCGCGAAAAATCCGGTGGCATAGGGCGTCACCAGAAATCCCGGCGCGGCCGGCGCGGTTGGGTTGGCGCATCCCGAGGCGGGACTGTTGTTAAAAGAAACCTGCCCGGTCTGGGGAAACGGAATATTTCCATCGGTGACGTCAACCGCCGAGTAGGTAACCGTCTCGTCGTTCTGATCGGTTGCAGTAAACTCGATTACCCCGTTGCTGTTGGTGACGGGAGGGACAGGTCCGCTAATGACCGAATTGCCCCCCGACTGATTAATCTGGATCAGCTTGCCGGGGCTTGGGCGGCCCAATGAGTCCGTCATGGTCACAGTAATGTCGGTCGGGGTGACGCCGTCGGCGGTGACCGAGGTCGGGAATACATTGAGCCCGGCCGAGGTTGCCACCGGAGTCACGAACGTCACCGTGTCCGTTGTATTCAGCGCAACGCCATCGGTGGTATCGGTCGCGGAAATAGTCAGAGTTTCTGGAACAGTGTCGGTGATGGAAAATACCACCGCTCCGTTGTTAACGCTGGATACACCACTGGCGGGCGAGATTTGTGCGCTACCTGGAGGATTCGCCGTTATAGTCACGGTTTTTCCGCTGACCGTGTCGCCGTCGGCATCGATCAATTCCACTGCGACCAATGCCTGGGTCGATCCGTCGCCAGGCGCGGCGGGTACGCCCAACACTTGAGCCCCGTTGATCAAATCGCCGGTGTAGGAAACCCCTGACAGCGTTGCGTCCGGGGTGCCGATCGTATCCGCGGCCAGTGCCACGTCGAGTGCGTCGAGGTTTGGAGAGCCAAGTCCGACATGCGTGAAATCACTGCCCATCGACGCCGCATTGTGAAATGCGCTCGTATTCGCGAGCGGATAGATGAGCGGATTCAGATTGCCGAGATTGATCCCTTGCGAGTCGTTGAGCAACGCCTCAAAGGCGGCCCAAGTCGGAGCGGCGTAGCTGGTGCCACCATATGCAAATGGCGTTGGACATCCGCCAGCACTGGCCTCGCAGATGGTGAACCCCACAGCGCCCGGGTCTGCCTGCGATACCACGTCGGGCACCATGCGCATCGACGATCCGGTCAAAATCTGCTGGTAACTTGGCGCGGCGAAAAACTTGCTCGTGCCAAAACCTCCTTGTCCCGTCGGCGGGTTGTTGTTGGCGCCATTCCACCAGGTCTCGCTGCCGTAAGTGCCGCCCAAGCCAACCACCAGAGAGGATCCACCGACCGCAGTCGCGTTGGGAGAATCGGCAGGTACCGAGACAGTATTGGCGCTTCCATCAAGGCAGGTACTGCCGTGATCTCCGGAGCCGTTGAAAATCCCGATATTAGATATCGCGGCGTGCTGAAAAATCGTATCGATACCTTGCACGTCCGCCGCAGTGGTCTGATCCTCGCAGTATGCCCAACTGTTGCTGATGATCGTGACGCCATCACTGATCATCTGGTTGAAAACCGGCTGGAAACTACCTGATCCGGCGAATGGCGCTTCGTACACCGCGACATTGGCTCCCGGCGCATCCGCAAGAACTGTGTCTATATCCAGCAACACCTCATCCTGGTTCGGGCCGGGCGCAATTCCGCCGTTCACTTGCACCACGCTCAGATTATCGATCTGCGATGAGGGAAATCCGATCAGGTTCAGAAAGTTGACGACGTCGCTCTGTTCAAAAGCGTCGAACTCGACCAATCCAACCGTCTGGCCGGTCCCGTCGATCGAAGGAGACGGGGTAGTGACATTCGTGGATCCCGCAAGTTGCGGATTCGAAACGTTCTTACCTTTGCTTCGCCTATGCGGTTTCGGGTTGTGAGGATGCGGACGCGGAGTCGGTTTCGGAGTCGGTTTCGGAGGCGGCGGTGCGCAAATATTTTTACCGTCTTTAAAGCAAGTGAGGTCGATAAGTGCGCACTCAATCGCCCAGCCTGCCGCCACGAACGGTCCAATCCCTGGAACTGTGCCGCTCACTCCCGCTCCTACCGCGCAAATGTTGGTTAGCTGCTGCTCGGTAGTGTGCTCGGGCGTCGGATAGTCGAAAAGTCCGGCAATCGACTGGACGTGCGGGGCCAGATTTTTCGGTAAACCGGGATCCGTATCGTTTGCGCAAAACGTCTGGTCACCCACCTGGTATTCATTGAGATGAAGATCGAATGCGTGCTCCGCGTCGGCGCGGGAACCGCGAACGGTGACGGTCAGGCGATTTTTCGAACCCTCCACCAGGCCAAACCCATTTGCCTCCATGTAACTAATTACTTCGTGATAATAATGCGCTGATGGACCAAACCGGCTCGCGACCTGCGCTTGAGTTAGAAACTCGTGGTAATAGGCGGAATGAGGATCGTAAAGCTCCTTCAGGTATCGATCAAATCCGGCTTTGTCATCAGGTTTTAGCAGGATCGTCAGAGTGATCGGTTCGTTGCGCGAGCGAGCGGATTCGGAGGGCAACCGCTTCGCCTTCGAGAGCACTGGCAGCACGTGCCCCGGCAGCCGCACCATCTCAGTCGCGGTTGGCATTGCGGCGCTCGGAAACGATGACGCATAGGCAATCATGGCCGTCGCAGCGATTACCAACACTAGCGGTAAGGTCAGAACCGAACTGATACGACGAAACATACTGAACTCCCCGCATCGCAGAGCCTAGCGGCTGTGGTGTCAATAGATACACACTCACCGGCTAGAACATCCGTGAGCTTGGCACAGATGATCGAAGCCGACTCTGCTGATAGCGGCATCACTCGTACCGCAAGGGGCTGGCGTAAGACTACGGAACAATGTGAATTGTACGGGTACAAATCGCGCGCGGACGAATTATTCCGCAGCGCCATGCGAATTTCGCTTCCGATCGCCTCAGGATCTGGGCTTTGCTCCGAATCCTGACGGCCCGGAGACCATCCATCGCACCGGATGGATCGGGGCGGGCTCATATACACACGAATAGCCAGTATGAATACTAATCGCGAGATTGTGCCCGACTGAGATATCGAGCGAGCGAATCTTGCGGATCGCGGCCTTGATCGCCTTGGTTACCATCACTCGCGAGCGTCCCGAGGCGGCGTCGCCGCCGATACCCGGCGTCCTGCGCTCGCGCGTTTTGCCCGCCGTCGATCCGATTCGCGCGAGCTCGTCGGCGGCGACGCTCTGGCCCGGACGCGCGAGCAGATGGGCCAGGTAGAGGAGGCCCTTGGTGTTGCGCAGGCGCATCTCGACGCCGCCCAGCGTGATCGTCCAGTAGTCGCCCTCGCATCGAAAAACGCCCTCGA
>DATKSB010000209.1:0-6661 GCA_035531855.1 Binataceae bacterium (SeqCode) | reverse complement strand
CCGAGACTCGGAAGGATATCGCGCGCGAACAGGACGCCCGGATGAACCGGAGGACGGCTAATACGCTTTCGATCAACGAAAAATTCCTCGCTCATTGTTTCTTCCTCTGGAATTGTCAGTGGTATTGCTCGAGATCTACCTTGACCGCATTTGGGGCTTGCCATTCAAACGTGACGCACCCTGGGCCGTTGATATGAATGCTCGGACGGACGGGACTGGTGTGCAGCGGATGCAGATTGTAGCCCGGAAGATTCACATCCCGCAGGTCACGCGCTGCGTCCAGGAACTGGAGTCGGTCATTGCATCGCTGGATCAGTTTGGCATCGACCTTGGCGCCCCTTCCGGTCTCGAACAGGCGGGTAAGGACCGAACTCATCGCACTATTGGGTCGGCGGTAGCGAAACCGAATCCGTTTGGCCGCGTCTTTCTGTGGCGCATAGTTCGAGCATTTGGCCCGTGGGCTTATTTTGGAGAACGCCGATATGAAAACGAAACGCGTTGTATCAATCCTGGCCGCTTCCTTGCTCGCAATCGCGGTGACCGCTCCGGCCTTTGCTCAGGATGGTCCTCCGCCGGTCGCCGCTTCCAATCGCGGCGCCGCATCGGACGCCTCCAATACGGAAGTTAAAAGTGGGACGGCGGAGGCGGCTGCGCATCCAAATGAGCATCGCACTGAAAATCGGGTCGAGCACCGCAAACCCAAAAAGAGACGACGCTCGCTGGTCGGGCGGGTGCATGACAAAGCCAAAAGAGTCCTGGACGCGATCAAAAACTAGCGATTGCGGTTTTGGGCGCCGCGGCGCCGAATTTCCCGCGCGGGCGTGAGTGATGCAAGCCGGATTCTGCGGACGATGCGGTAGCGCCCGGGTCAGCGAGGCTGACCGGTTCTGCCGCGCGTGCGGCGCGGAGATTAACTCCGCGCCGAGCGGCGCACACGAGTCTCCGCGCGCACGCCGATGGCGCATGCCCGCGATCGCGGTTGCCGGTGCGATCGCAGGAACCCTGGCCACCGCGCTCATCATGACCCGAATCGCGCGCCGTCCGGCGTCTGAGAAAATCGTGGCTGCCGCCGCGGTGACGGCGCCATCCGCCGAACCGCTCGGGGCCCTTATCAAGCGGGTGCGGCCCGCGGTGGTTACGCTCGAAATCTACGACGCGCGCGGCAAGGAGATCGGCTTCGGCAGCGGATTCTTCATCAACCGCAACGGCGAGATACTGACTAATCATCACGTGATCGAAGGCGCGGCGTCGGTCAAGGCGCGCACCGCCGACGGCGCGACGCATCCGGTGCAGGTCGTTCTGGCCGACGACAAGGACGCCGATCTGGCCAAGCTGCTGGCCTTCGTCGATGCCGACGCGCCGTATTTGAAAATCGCGGCGCAGCGCCCGCAGGTTGGCGATAGCGTGATCGTGGTCGGCAGCCCGATGGGGCTGGAAGAAACCATCACCCAGGGAATCGTCTCGGCGGTTCCCGAGCAGCGCGATGATCAGAGCGATCTCGTTCCCGCGACCTTGCAAATCACGGCGGCGATATCCGAGGGTTCGAGCGGCGGCCCGGTGCTGAACGCGAATGGAGAAGTGATCGGCGTTGCGACCGCGTTCATGCGCGACGGCGAAAACCTGAGCTTCGCGGTGCCACTCGAGCGAATCCTCGCGCTCAGCCGCCAGCGTCCGCGCACCTTCGCGCAGTGGCATCTGCCGCGCCGCGCGCCCGACTCGAACGACCTCTATGTTGACGGGATGGCCTCGTGGCGGCTGCAGGATTGCGATACCGGATTGGACTATTTCAAGCGCGCGCTCGAACGCGACCCGACGTTTGCCGAAGCCTGGTGGGGCAGGGGACTCTGCCTGAGCGATGACGGCCGCGGGGGCGACGCGATCGGCGCCTTCGATCATGCGGTGCGGCTCAAGCCGGGCTTCGCGCATGCGCATTACGACCTGGGCGTCGCCTACGCCGACCAAGGGCGCCGCGACCTCGCAACCCATGAGTATGGAGTCTTGAAAACACTATCGCCCGAGCTGGCGCTGAGGCTTCAGGACTATATCGCGCAGGACAGCACCGCCGACGTTCCCGCGCATCCGACCGCCGCCATCAAACGCCGCTGAGCTTTTGTTGCTCGGCTCGCGGAGCGCGGCGTAGCGTTCCCGGCGCTAGAGGTTTGGGCCTCCGGTCGTGGATGCAGTGGGCGCGGGCGCGGGAGCGGCTGCTCCTTCGGGAATCGGCGGCAGCGGCTTGGCGGGACCCCAGAGCTTCTGGATCAGGTCGTGGCCAAATTGCATCCCTTCCTCCGGACGGCCATGCAGGTTGGCGGTCGCGGGCGCTTCGGTCTGAACGATATTCTCGCCGATACCTTCATGCTCGAACGGACGCCGAATGTCCAACGGCGCGGGCTCGACCGACTGGCCGGCATCGATCGCCTCATCGCCAGCCACCACGATTCCGGATTTCAGGATCACGCCGCGCTCGGCGCGCAGGTCATAAACTCCCGGCGGCAGATCGACCGAATAGGTGCCGTCGCTGCCGGTGGCTGCGATGAACATGTCGTGCGACACGCGATTTTCGAAATGAAGCTGGCGCTGGTTGGCGGGCCTGCCGCCGCGATAGACGAAGCTGCCGGTGACGAGGGCCGCATTCGCGCCCGGCACGGTAATCGCCGTAGCGAGAATCGAGAGCGCCAACAGTCCGGAGGTTTTCAGTTTCGCATGCATCGGATTTTTCCTTGGTACTCGATTTGATGCCGCCGCGGCTCCGCGCCTATGCTTATCAAAATTCTCGAGCGAGGAAAGCATGGACCGAACCACAATCTATCACAACCCGAAGTGCGGAAACTCGCGCGGTGCGGTAGCCCGGATGACCGAGCGCGGAGTTGACTTCGAAACTATCGAGTATCTGAAGACGCCGCTCGATCGCGCGGGACTGGAGCGGGTTCTGGCGATGATCGAAAATCCTCCTGCCGACCTGGTGCGCAAGGACAAGCGGTTCGAGGAACTCAAACTGAAGGCCGAGAACTACACGACCCGCGATCAGGTAATCGCGCTCCTGCTGAAGCATCCGGAGCTGATGCAGCGCCCGGTGATCGTGCGCGGCAAACGCGCGGTGATTGCGCGTCCGCCGGAAAAGCTCGACGCGCTGTTCTAGAGCGGGCTAGGCGACTTTCTGGACTTTGCCGCTGCGGATGCATCGGGTGCATACGCGAATCCGCATCACGCCGCCGCCGATCTTGGCGCGAACCTCTTGCAGGTTCGGTTCCCATCGCCGCTTGGTCTTGTTGTTGGCGTGGCTGACGTTATTTCCGACCGACGGCTGCTTGCCGCAGATTGCACAATGTCGCATGAGTTTGTCTCTCTGATGAAATCCGGCGCTGAAGTCGAACGCCCTAGGGTAGCCCGACCTGCGGCCTGGTGAAAGAGGGTGCGAAGCTCGCGCGCAACAGCGCCTGCCCCGCCGGTTCGGCGGTCAACAGGGCGCCGGCGTCGCATCGGCAGCGGATACTCATCAGCCACGCGGCCTTGCCGAGCGCGGTCGCGTACTGATCGAGCGCGGTCTTGAGTCCATCGGCGGATTTCTGGTCGTCGATCGACACGTCCTTGTCGCTCAGCACCACCTGATTGGGCGCCGACCCGGTAGCGTCGAACATCATCTGCGACAGCATCGCGATAAACGCGGTCTGATCGAGTCCGGGTACATCGCTCATCAGAAGCTGGCGATAGACGGTGTCGGCGCGAGTATCGGTCCGGGTCGCGAGCGCGCGGCGCACCTGCTCGGCGCGCGACGGCTCGGCGGTCGGCTCGTTCTGGTATTGGGAAAGGATCGTGGACGCGCCCGCCATATTTCCCCCCGCGATCGCGCCGAGCGTGCGGCCAAGCAGCGCCTGCGCCTTCGCGCGGCGCATCTTTTCCCGCGCATCCGCCATCATCCTGCGCACTTCAGGATTATCCACCCCCGCCGCTTTGAACACCGCAAGCGCAGTGTCGGGGTCGCCGCGATTGACAAGAGCCTGAGCGCATTCGAGCAGGTTGAGCGGCTGGGTCGCGCCGAGCGTCGAGGTCGAGAGGTACAGCTTGGTCGCCGCCACCAGCTTCGCCTCGACTCGCACCTGGATCGATTCGTAGGCCTGCCAGGTGCTGCTCGAAATCAGCCGCTGGCCGCTGGTGCGCTCGAACAGGAACTGCGCCGGGATCGAAAGTATCGCGGCCGGTCCGCTGATGATCGTCTCGCTGTCGCTGAAGGTGAACGTGTGCCGGTCTTCGGCCAGGGTCGAGAGATTGAGCGTCCAGATCTGGTACGACCCGGTGAACTTGGCTTCCGATCCGGTCTGCACGACCTTGAACGAGTCGGTCGGCAGGCTGACGACGATCACGGCGTCGAGCCTGTCGTCCAGGTCGCCGGCAACGAAGCGTTTCACGCACGCGTCAACGTCGCCGGGCGGCTGGATCGGGACGGCGCTGACGTTGGGTATCGCGCCGACCAGCTTTTCGACATCGTTTTCAGCCTGGGGCGAAATCGGACCGAGTGCGCCGACTCCGATCTTAACGTTGGCGGCCATCGCGGAAGTTGCTCCCGGCGCCAATTGCAAGATTGCCGCGGCCGCGAACGCGGTCATGAACCTGATTACCAATTTACGTGTCATCGGCCTGTAGGTCATTAACCTGTAGATCTTCAACTTGGAGATCATCTTGCAACGCTCCCCTGCGAGCCCGCCAAACTATCCTGAGTGCGCGTCGAAGTTCAATTTGAGAGCTCGCGCAGGCGGAGCCGCTTGAGTATCCGGTGCAAAAGCCGCATTGTCTAGCGGGATGTATCCCCTTCCAATGACGGTCGTGGTGCGATGAGCGAGCGGCTGATCCACATCCTGCCCGAACAGGTCGCGAGCCAGATTGCGGCCGGAGAGGTCGTCGAGCGGCCGGCATCCGCGGTCAAGGAGCTGGTCGAGAACTCGCTCGACGCGGGCGCCGGCAGGATTGATGTGACGATTGAGCGCGGCGGATGCGCGCGCTTCGCGGTCGCCGACGACGGCAGCGGGATGAGCCGCGAAGACGCGATTCTTGCGTTGCGCCGTCATGCCACCTCGAAGATTCGCAGCGGCGCCGACCTGGTCGCGATCCGCACGCTCGGCTTTCGCGGCGAGGCGCTGGCCGCGATCGCGAGCGTCGCCCGGATGACGCTGCGCACGCGCTCGGCCGATGGAGCTGCGGTCGAGCTCGCAGCCGTCGGTGGCGAGATCGAAGAGATTCGCGATTCGGCGGCGGCGCAAGGCACGCTGATCGACGTCCGCGATCTGTTCTTCAACACTCCCGCGCGGCTCAAATTTCTAAAAACTGTCGCGACCGAGCAGGGCGCGATCGCCGAGGCGATCCAGCGCGTCGCGCTGGCGAATCATCGGGTTGCATTTTCGCTTATCGCCGACGGCCGCGTGCTGTTCGATCTCACCCGCGCGGCGTCGCCGCTGGAACGGGTGCGGCAACTCTTCGGCGCCAAGCTGGCCGAGCGGATGCTCGGGTTCGAGGGCGGACGCGAGCCGGTTCGCGTGCGCGGCCTTGCCACGATGAGCCAGGAGTCGTTCGCGTCGGCGCGGATGATCTTCACTTTCGTCAACGGCCGCGTGGTGCGCGACAAGCTGCTCGCGCGCGCGATCGCGCAGGCCTATCAGACGCTGTTGCCGCGCGGACGCTATCCGGCGGTGGTGCTGTTCGTCGAGCTGCGGCATGAAGAGGTGGACGTGAATGTCCATCCGATGAAGACCGAGGTGCGGTTTCGCAACGCGGGCGCGGTGTTCGAGGCGGTCTATCACGCGCTGCGCGAGCGGCTCTCGAACCAGAGCGAGCCCGCGCAAGATCGGGTGGCCGGCGCCACCGCTGCGGTCCCGACCGCGAGCGTCGATACGGCTGCGACGCTCGCGCGCGCGCCTGAAAGTAATTTCTCTGATCCTGCGATTGACGCTGTGCGCGCAGAGCCGCGCGCGCTGCGTCTGGTTCCCGACCCGGCGCGATCGATCGCGACTCAGCGCGCGCTCGGCCTTGGCTTCGCCGCCGCGGCAGATCCGGCCCGCATCGATGCGCATCCGGAGGCTGCAGTCCCGATCTACTCGCAACTGCGCGTACTCGGGCAGATCTTCGCCGGCTATATCGCGCTCGAGAGCGAAGAGGGATTGCTGCTGGTCGATCAGCATGCCGCGCATGAACGGGTCACGTTCGAAAGACTGCGCGCCGAGTTGCGCGACGGCGGCGTCCGCATCCAGGCGCTGCTGGTCGCGGCCACGATCGAGCTCAACCCTGCGCGCGCGGCGCAGATTCATGGCGCAATCCCGGAACTGCGCGCGATGGGCTTCGAGGTCGAGAGCTTCGGCCCGTCCTCGCTGGTGCTCAAGGGAACGCCGGCGGTGTTCGGAGCCGAGGGCGGCGCGAAGTTGCTGTCGGACATGATCGACAGTATAGGCGAGGCGCCGATTCGCGCGGGCGGAGAGGCGGCATTCGAAAACCTGCTGAAGCAGCTCGCCTGCCACGGCTCGGTGCGGGTGGGCCGCGTGCTCGAAGCGCCGGAGATTCACGCGCTGCTGGCCGAGCTCGATCGCACCGAATTTAAAACCAACTGCCCGCATGGTCGGCCGGTGCATATCCGCTTCCCGCGCGGGCAGATCGAGCGAATGTTCCGCCGATGAGC
>DATKSB010000208.1:0-15556 GCA_035531855.1 Binataceae bacterium (SeqCode) | reverse complement strand
TTGTGCTCGATCACTACCAGCGTGTTCCCTTCCGCGGTCAGCCGCGCGAGCACTCGCAACAGGCGGCGCACATCCGAGGCGCTTAGCCCCGTGGTCGGCTCGTCGAGCAGAAACATCCGAGGCAGCCGCTTGCCCTGCGCGCTTACGGGAGCGGGCTCCAGATCGACCAGCAAAAAGCGCGCGAGCTTGAGGCGCTGCGCCTCTCCGCCCGACAGCGTCGAGGTCGTCTGCCCCATCCTCAGGTAGCCGAGCCCGACCGAAGCGAGCGCGTCGAGCCGTTTGACGATGCCGGGATGCCCGCCGAAAAAGCCGCGCGCCTGATCGACCGTCAAGTCGAGCACCTGATCGATGTTCAGCCTGTTGTACTTGATCGCGAGAATATGGCTCTGGAAGCGGCGCCCGTCGCATACGTCGCACTTCACTTCGAGATCGGCCATGAAATGCATCTCGATCGTGACGGTGCCGGTGCCGGAACAATTTTCGCAGCGTCCGCCCGCGACGTTGAACGAAAAATCGCGCGGCTTGATTCCGAGCCGCCGCGCCTCGGCCGACGCGGCGAACAGCTTGCGGATCTCGTCATAAATTTTCAGATAAGTCGCCGGATTCGAGCGCATCGATCGCGTCGGCAGCTCCTGCCCCATATGCACCATCTCGCCGATCTGCTCGAAGCCCTCGATTCGTTCGCACGCGCCGGCCTCCGCAGACTGTCCGTTGCGCCGAAGCCAGTTGTTATAAATGACATCCTCGATCAGCGAGGATTTTCCCGAGCCCGAAACTCCGGTGACGCAGGTCATCGCCCCAAGCGGGATCATCGCATCGACGCCCACGAGGTTGTGCTCGCGCGCACCGCGCACTCGAATCGCCGGGTCGCGCCGCGAAAAGCGCCGCTCGCGCGCGATCGTCCGCATCAGCAGGACCCGTCCCGCCGACGCCGCCATGCTCGCCAGCTTCGCACCCGCGGGTGCGCCCGCAAAGATCAGGCGGCCGCCCTCGCTGCCGCCGCCCGGTCCAAGCTCGACCACAAAATCGGCGCCTTCGATAATCGCGGCGTCATGCTCGACGACGACCACGGTATTGCCGAAGTCGCGCAGATGGCGCAGCACGGCCAGCAGACGGCGCGCGTCGCTGGCGTGAAGTCCGACGGTAGGCTCGTCCAGCGCGTAGAGCGTGCCGACCAGGATCGAGCCGAGCGCGCTCGCCAGATGGATTCGCTGCGCCTCGCCGCCCGAAAGCGTGCGCGCCTGCCGTTCCAGCGTCAGGTAGCCCAATCCGACCTCGGTCAAATAGCCGATGCGATTGCGCAGCTCGCGCATCACGACCGCCGCGCGGGTGGCGGCGCGTTTGCCGCGCGCGATTTCGCCGAGCCATCCGCCGAGGTCGCGAACCGCCAGCCGTCCGACCTCGGCGATCGAGCTTTCCCCGACCTTCACGTTGAGCGCCTCGGCTTTAAGCTTGGCCCCCGCGCAGACCGGGCAGGTGACGAAGCGGCGATACTTCGCGAGCAGAATCCGGACGTGAGTCTTGTAGCGCCGCCCTTCGAGCCATTTGAAGAAGCCGAGCACGCCAGGCCATTTTTCGGGATCCCATTTTTCGCGTGGTCCCTCGTCGCCGTTCATCAGCCATGCGCGCTCCTCGGCGCTCATCTCGCGAAATGAAACCGCGGTGCGGATTTTGCGCCGCCGCGCCAGCTTCAGCATCAACTCATTCATTTCCCGATAAGCAGGAGTGCGCCACGGCGCGATTACCCCTTGGCGCAGCGACAGATTCGGATTCGGAATCACCTTGTCGAGATCGAGCTCGACGGTGCGGCCGAAGCCCTCGCATTCCGCACACGCGCCGATCGGGCTATTGGACGAAAACAGGGCGGGGGTCGGCTCCGGATAGGCGCGGCCGCATTTCGAGCAGTTATACCGCCGGTCGAAATCGAAACTCGCGACCGATCGGATATCGCCGTTGTCGCGCTCGACGCGAACCACGCGCGCGCGTCCACCGCCGAGGTAGAAAGACTTTTCAAGCGCCTCGCGCATCCGTTCCGATTCGGCGGGTCCCGTCACCGACAGCCGATCGACTACGACGGTCAGCGCGATTTCGGGCCCTTCGAGCGTGCGCCGTCCCTCGGCGAACTCGACCGTCTCCGCAATCGCGCCGGAATCGAAAATGCGATGGTACCCGTTCTGGATAAGATAATTCGCCGCGTCAGCCAACGTGCGCGACCCGGCGTCGAAGGGCGCCAGGAACAGATACATCCCGGGCGCGTCGAGCACGCGGGCGCACGCGCTCTGCACGGAATCGCGCGCGACTTCCAGATCGCAATGCGGGCAAATCGTGCGGCCGACGGTCGCAAACAGCAGTCGCAGGTAGTCGCTGATCTCGGTGACGGTGCCGACGGTCGAGCGCGCGTTCTTGATCGTGTTCTTTTGCCTGAGCGCCAGCGCCGGCGGAATCTGCGTGATCGAATCGACGTCGGGCCGGTCCATCCGCGCCAGGAACAGCCGCGCATACGTGGACAGGCTCTGCACGTAGCGGCGCTGCCCTTCGGCATAGAGTGTATCGAATACCAGGCTCGACTTGCCCGAGCCCGACACTCCGGTGACGACGGTGAGCTTGTCGCGCGGAAGCTCGAGCGAAATGTTCGCCAGGTTGTGAGTGCGCGCTCCGCGGATACTGATCGAGCGGTCCAAGCTGATTTCCAGCGTTCAGGTGGGATCGACGAGCGGCCGGGCTTTCTTCTTGCGCTCGCCCGGATACTCTTCGGCCATCTGGGAGTACAGCTCGCGTAGTTGCAGATCGAACACGGCCTCGAGGCGATGCTTCTCGGCGTCGCGCTCTGGCGAGGGTTCCGCGCCCAAGCGTCCGATCGAGTCTTCGAGCGACTGCATCAGGCGGTTGCGGGCGATAAGGTATTGATAACCATCCATATAGGCGCTCCAAAAGCGCAAATTCCAAAGATCAAAATTATAGGTTATCCTTCGCTGAACCAACAACCCACGCACGTGCAAAATCCTTCAGAGACAATTTCGCCGCGCAACACTGGCGGCATCGCGAGACTCGTTCCCTGGCGCGAGCCCGCACTCGTCGCCGGATTTCTCGGCCGCGACGGCGGTGTCAGCACGGGCGCCTTCGCGTCGATGAACCTGTCGGAGCTGGTCGGCGACGATCCGGCGCACGTCGCCGAAAATTGGCGCCGCCTGCACGCCTTGCTTGCGCCGAAGCTGACCTTCGCCCGCCTGCGCCAGGTGCATGGCAACGAGGTCGTCGTCGTGACGCGGGGAAACCTGGATCATCGGCCGCGCGCCGACGCGATGGTCACGCGGGAGATCGGTATCGTCCTCGGGATTTTTACCGCCGACTGCGTTCCGGTTCTGCTGAGCGCCCCGCGCGAGCGTGTCTGCGGGGCGATGCACGCGGGATGGCGCGGCGTGATCGCGGGAATCGCGGGGGCCGGCGTCCGCGCGATGAACTCGCTCGGCGCCGCGCCAGGCTCGATCCGCGCCGCTCTCGGTCCCTCGATCGGGGCTTGCTGTTTCGAGGTCGATCGCGAGCTTGCCGACCGCTTCGTGGCGGAGATTCCCGGAGCACGGCGGCATCGGCGCGAGGGCCGCGCCGGCAAGGCCTATCTTGATTTACGCGCGATCTTGCGCGACCAGTTGATCGCGGCAGGCGTCGCGCCGGACGCGATCGAGAACGTCGGGCCGTGTACGCGATGCGCCTGCGCTCAATATTTCTCGCGGCGCGCAGCCGGTGGCGCAATTACAGGATTGCAACTCAGCTTCGCTGGATTCGCGCAGGATTAAAGTAAAGGTTTAAGAAGATGGCGGCGCGAGGTAAAAAACGGTCCGCGAAAAAGCGGCTCATCGCGCGCCTGCGCAAACCTATGGCGCCGCCCGCGCGAGTCGAACCCGACCCGAAAAAATACGACCGCCCGCGCGAGCGCGAACGCCTCCGCCGTCAGGCGGAACTGGAAAAGCCGGAAAAAGATTAACCCATGATCCGCGACCCCATCACCGGACAAGTGCGCATCGGACTAATCGGCGCCGGGCTTATCGGACAACTGCATTCGATGATGCTGCGCAAGGTCGCCGACCGCAGCGACGGTGGCGCGCGAATCACCGCTATCGCCGATATCTCGACCGCCGCTGCCGAGAGCCTTGCGGCGCGATGGCCGGGCGCGCGCGCGCTTTCCTCCGCC
The DNA here is from genome assembly GCA_035531855.1 of Binataceae bacterium (SeqCode). Classification (GTDB taxonomy): domain Bacteria; phylum Desulfobacterota; class Binatia; order Binatales; family Binataceae; genus JBARDN01. The sequence continues at coordinate 11,367 of DATKSB010000208.1, read as the reverse complement.
GAGGAGATAATCAACGACCCGGCAATCGACGCGGTGTGGATCTGCACTCCCACCGCGATGCATCGCGAGGCGTGTATCGCCGCAGCACGTGCGGGCAAGCACGTCTTCTGCGAGAAGCCGCTCGCGATGACGGCGGACGACGCCGAGGCGATGCATCGCGCGCTCGAAGCGTCGGGGGTTCAGAGCCAGGTCGGCCTCGTGATGCGCTTTTCGCCGGTCTATACCGTCATCCGTGAGCTGATCCGCGATCCCGAAGCGGGCGCCCTAATCGCGGCCACAATGCGCGATGATCAGGATTTTCCGATTCGCGGCGCGCATCCCAGCACGTGGCGCAACGATCCCGCGATTACCGCCGGCGGCACGCTGATCGAGCATTCGGTCCACGACTTCGATATCCTGACCTGGATGTTCGGGGCCGTAAGCTGCGTCTATTGCCGCACCCGCAACTTGCGCGGCGCACCCGGAGTCGAAGACTTCGCCGCAACCCATCTCGAATTCGCGCGCGGCCATCAGGTGCAGCACACCTCCGTATGGCATCACGTGACGCATCGCCCGAGCAACCGGCGGCTCGAGATCTTTTGCGAGAATCTGTTCATCGCTTGCGACAGCGACTCGACCGGGCCAATCATTGTCCAGCGCGGCGACGCCGAGAGCGAAGCGACGATCGGTGAAACTGAAGTGATGGCGCAATTTTCCGAAATCCTGCTCCGCGACCGGCCATATCTCGCGCCGATGAAGGACTGGTTCGCGGTCGGCTACGCGCTCGAGGACGCGGCCTTTGTCGCCGGATTGCGCGGAGTGTGCGAGATCGATCCGGGCTTCGGCGAAGGGGTCAAAGCGCAGCGTCTGGTCGAAGCGGCTTATGAATCGGCGCGGCGCGGCGCTCCAGTCGAAATCACAAATTAAAGTGATAGGTTAGAATTAGCCAAATAAGGAATTCGCAAAGCGCATGATCGACTTCGACTTGACCGAAGAACAGCAGATGATCCGCGACACCGTCGGCGCGTTCGCGCGCGAAGAAATTCGCCCCGCCGCGCGTCCCGCCGACGAGAGCGGAGATATTCCGGCCGCGCTGATTGCCAAGATCGCCGAGCTCGGCCTGGTCCGCGGCGCGCTTCCAGAGAGCGTCGGCGGCGACGGCGCCGAACGCTCCGCCGTGACCGGCGCGATCGTCGCCGAAGAGCTCGCCTACGGCGACCTGGCGATCGCGATTCACTGCCTTGCGCCGCGCCTGCTCGCCTATCCGATTCTCGAGATGGGCACCGACGCGCAGAGAGCCAGGATACTGAAGCCGCTGGCCGCATCGGGATTTGTCGCGGCGACGGCGGCGCTGATGGAACCGCGATGGGACTTCGGTCTGACCGATCTCCAGACCAGCGCGAAACGCGACGGCGCGAACTGGATCGTTTCCGGCGCAAAGTGCGGCGTGCCGCTCGCGGCCGAGTCGGAGACGATTCTGGTTTACGCCAAGAGCGGCGCGGGCGAGGGCTTTACCGGCGTTGAGGCGTTTATCGTGCCGCGAACCTCGGCCGGAGTTACCCTCGGCGATCGCGAGAAGAGCATGGGGCTCAAGGCGCTCGCGACATATGAGGTCCAGCTCAAAGACGTGAAGCTCGGCGCCGAGGCGCGCGTGGGCGGCGACAAGGGGATCAACTACTCGCGCCTGATGAGCGAGTCGCGCGTTGGATTCGGCGCGATGGCGGTGGGCGTGATGCGCGCGGCGTTCGAGTACACGCGCGACTACGCCAAGGAGCGCAAGGCGTTCGGCGTGCCGATCGCGACCAAGCAGGCGATCGCGTTCATGATCGCCGACATGGCGATCGAAATCGACGCGGCGCGGCTGCTCTTGTGGGAAGCTGCCGCACAACTCGACAAAGGCGCAGACGCGCTCGAGGAAAGTTATCTGGCCAAGAATTACGCCGCCGCAAGCGCGCTGCGCGTCGCCGACAACGCGGTGCAGGCTCTGGGCGGCCACGGCTATATCCGGGAGCATCCGGTCGAGATGTGGTTTCGCAACGCGCGGGGATTTTCCGCGCTCGACGGCCTTGCCACGGTTTAACTCGCTGCAATTAACCGCGCGGAGAATCAATCATGATCGATTTTGAACTCGAACCGCAGGTAGTCGAACGGCTCAAGATGTATCACATGGTCGCCGAGAACGTGATGCGCCCGATCTCGCGCGAGTACGACGAACGCGAGCACGAAGAGCCCGAGCAGTTCTTCCAGACCATGTGGCAGGCGCAATCGCTCGCCGACGTCGCCCCCGGCGGAGATCTAAAAGGAGACCTGAAAAAAGACGGCGCCAACGCGGCGAAACCGTCCGGACCCAAGCTCCGAAACCTGCTCACCTGCGCGACCACCGAAGAACTGTGCTGGGGCGACGCGGGCCTGTTCCTTTCAACCCCGAACAGCGGACTGGGCGGTGCGGCGGTGATGGCGGCCGGAACCTCCGAGCAGAAGTCGCGCTTCCTCAAGCGTTTCACCGAAGGCGAGCCGAAGTGGGGCGCGATGGCGATAACCGAGGCCGCCTGCGGCTCGGACTCCGCCGCGATCCAGACCACCGCGACACGCGACGGCGACCATTGGGTGATCAACGGCACCAAGATTTTCTGCACCGGCGGACAGCGCGCGGTCGAAAAATCCGACGGCTTCGTGGTGGTGTGGGCCACGGTGGACAAGAGCGCGGGACGCGCGGGAATCAAGTCGTTCGTGGTCGAACGCGGAGCGCCGGGAATGCAGGTTTCGCGGGTCGAGAACAAGCTCGGGATCCGCGCCTCGGACACTGCGATGATCATCTTCGACAACTGCCGCGTGCCGCTCGACCATCTGCTGGGCAGCGCGGAAGTTCGCAAGGATGGCGGCTTCAAGGACGCGATGGCGACCTTCGACGCGACTCGCCCGATCGTCGCCGCGATGGCGATCGGGGTAGGGCGCGCCGCGCTCGATTTCATCCGCGAGTTCCTGCGCGAGAACCACGTGCCGGTGCGCTATGGAATTTCGCCGCGGCGGCTCTCGGCAATCGAGCGCGATTTCATGGACATGGAAGTGCAGCTCAAAGCTGCGCGATTGCTGACCTGGCGGGCCGCGTGGATGCTCGATACCGGCAAGCGCAACAACCTGGAAGCCTCGATGGCCAAAGCGAAGGCCGGACTCGTGGTCACGCAGATCACGCAGAAGGCGGTCGAGATATTGGGACCGCTCGGCTACTCGCGCAAGCTGCTGGTCGAGAAATGGATGCGCGACGCGAAGATCAACGACATCTTCGAGGGCACCCAGCAGATCAACATGCTGATCGTGGCGCGCCGCGTGCTCGGCTACGGCAACAAGGAACTGAACTGATCGGGTGCGGGAGCGAGAGGATGCCAGCGACGAGTGATGACACGCCGGTCCGGGTTCATCTGATCGTCGGCGGCTTTCCGCCCGGAGAGCCCGCCGGCCACGACATGGACTACGTGCGGCTCAAGCTGCTCGAGGCGCTGCACGAAACGCCGAATGCGCGAGTCACGGTGTCGAGCGATTACCGCGACCTCGCGCGATGGCTCGAAACCGCGCGCTTTCTGATCACTTACGCGGCCGGTCCATACCCTGATGACGACGGCAACCGCGCACTTGAGAAATGGCTCGAAACTGGTGGCCGATGGTTCGCGCTGCATGGCACCAGCGGTGGAAAAGCTGCGCCGATCGGCGAGTCGCGCCGGGTGCGCAAGATGGTGAAGATGCCGCATCATGCGACGCTCGGAGCATTTTTTCTGAATCATCCTCCAGCGCGGAAATTCCGCGTGAAGGTGACGCAGGAGCATCCGCTGGCAGCGGGCCTGCCGGCGTCATTCGAGGTGATGGACGAGCTGTACATGATCGAGCTGCAGGATCCGGCGCATAGCGAAATATTTCTCACCACCGAACTCGAGAAGAATCCGGCGCCAAACTTCGGTTTCGTTTACGATAGCGACACTTCGCTGCTGTCCGACGGAAAAACACGGGCTCTCGGATTCAGCCGCAAGGTTGGCGCGGGCGGCGTTGCATACGTGGCGCTGGGACATTGCCATTCGCCCTACACCAATGTGCAACCGTTCGTGGATGCGAGTATCGATCGGGAGGGCAAGACGCCGCTTGAGTTCCGCGGAGCGTGGGAAACCGACGCGTTCGGGCGTCTGCTCCGCAACGCGATCAGATGGGGGATCGAGCGGCCTGCATAAGAAAGAGGCCGCCAAAACGGCGGCCTCAATGAAGACTTCCGCGGTCGGAATTGCTCACTGAAGGTCGAACCAGGCGCCCTTGTCCCAGCGGAAGATTTCGGTGGTATGAGTATCGTCCACCGGCGTCGCCTTGGTGGTCTTTGCCTCGTCCACCGTCTTAGCTTTGATCAGGTAGTGAAATTCTTCGTAGCTGAGCTTGCCAATCGAGAAGCCGGTCGCTGACTGATGGGACTCGCAGCTCTCGACCGTGCTGTAGCCGGTATAGAGCGCGGTCTGAAATCCATTGTCGAACCGCCACGCGATATGCGCGAGGTTGTTCTTCTCGCGATCTTTCAGTTTCTGTTCCCAGGTCTTGCAGAAAGCGGGAAAGGCGACAGAGGCTTTGGCGTACTGCCGGTCCATCATGAGCCGCGCGGGGTTCAGGCTCTTAACCAGAGCCTTGGCCTGTTCCTTGAGCGACTTCTTTGCGGGTGTCGCTGCCGCGACCGGCGAGGGATTCGCCGAGGGTCCTCCGAGCGCGCTGGGAAGTTGCAGGTTCGCAGCCGTCGATGACGCCCCGTGGGGCGACGCGGGTGTCGAGTCCGCAGCCGCCGACGCCGCAATCGAGGCGGCGTGATCTGCCCGCTGAGTTACGTCGGGTGCGATAGCGGCCGGTGGATAGGTGCGGCCAGCGCCGGTCGATTGATCCTGCGCGCGCGCCAGCGGCGACCATGCGGAAACGATCAGCGCCAGAGCCGCGGCGGTGGTGGTTGCCTGCAAACGTAGCGATGCCATGTCCGAGGTATATAACAAATTCGACGGGCTCCGTCAGGTACCGCGGCGCGATTTGCGAACTGGCGGGAGGCTCGATTCGGTAAATCCTTTTCAGACTCGGACGCCGCCAGAGGCGAAAAAAGAACGGCCGGAGCTCCTGTTACAGAGCTCCGGCCGGTTCAGACCTTACTAATCGGACGGTGGCGCGACCTTAGTCGAGCGGCACCAGTTCGACACGGCGGTTCTGTGCACGACCATCCGCAGTGTCGTTCGGCGCAACGAAATCGGTCTTGCCGTATCCGTGCGGGATCAGCCGATCAGCCGAGATTCCCTTGCCTTCAAGGTAGCTCGCGACCGCGTCGGACCGCCGATCCGACAGTTTGAGGTTGTACTCTTCGCTGCCGATCGCGTCGCAGTATCCGTTCACGTCAATCTTGACGTTCGGGTTGGACTGCAAGGTTGCCGCTGCTTCATCCAGCACGGCGGCGTCGCCGGGACGGATGTTCGACTTGTTAAAGTCGAAGTGCACGCCGCGCAGAACGATCTTCTGCTTAACCGGAGGCGGGGGCGGCGGTGGCGGAGGCGGAGGAGGTGGCGGCGGTGGAGGAGGCGGTGGCGGCGGAGGCGGCACTATCGGATCGCAGATGTAGTGTCCCGCAAGCGCGCCAAGGCCCGCGCCAATCGCAGCGCCACCGATGCCCGAGAAGACTCTCGCGTCGCTCGACGAATTAGCGCGCGTGCTGGCGTCGGCGATTACGATTCCCGAAGCCGCACCGGCGGCGGCGCCCGCCGCTGCGCCGATAAGCGCGCACGATCCCCAAGTGCGCGGCTGGCGCATATACGCGCATCCACCGAGCGCACTGGCGGTAAACGCGGCACCGGCCAACGCGACTACGGACTTCAACAAACCTGACTGTCGTCTCATGAACTCCTCCCTGCCCAAGTGCGTGTTACGCGGTGCTAGAAACCCCTCACTCGCCGCGACATCGCGTCATAAATCGTAATTGCGGAGCAAATATAGTTATATTTGGGCCCTGAATGCAACTAGGGACCCCAAAATTTTCTCACACGTTGTCCGCGCCCGATTTTCCACCGCCGAGACCCCAAATCCGATCGCGCAGCCGCCCTGACGCTCACATGAAAAAGGCCGGACCGCATCAACGGCCCGGCCTTCTTTAGCGCGGTTTCAGCCTGGTCAACGATCACGATCTAGTGGTTGTCGTGACCGTGGTCCTGCCCATGGTTATCGCCATGATGCCACTTGTTCCATTGCTGGGGATGATTCTGCTGCCACCACTGAGCGGATTGCCACTGATGGTGTTCGTCGTAGTCGCCGTCGTTGTACCAATGCGGATGATTCGCGGCCCATTCCGGATGATGCTGGCGCCACCATCCAGGATTGTTCTGCTGCCACCAGCCAGAACTGCGCCACACATGATTGTTGTCGTAGTCGCCGTCGCCGCGTCCCGGACCGCCCATCATTCCCGGTCCGCCCATCATCCCCGGTCCTCCCATCATGCCGCCGCCAGCCTGTCCGCGAAGCGATTCGCGGACGTGGGGATGCTTCACGAGATAGGTATGCAGGCCCGGATGCTTATTGATCCATTCATGGTTATCGATCAGCCCAGGATTCGCCTGAAGCTGTCGGGCCTCGTTGGGATGATCGCGCATAAAGTTTGAAAAGTCCGCGTCGGCCTGTCCCGGGTTCATCTGCGCGAACGCCGGAGCCGCGACTGCGAGCGCAAAGATCGCGGCCATGATTGTGATCAGTCTCCTCATCGTTTGTCCTCCAGTGCTAGTGAGCCGATGGACCCGCTGCGATGCGTTGGTCGCCAATCGCACTCGAATGCCCAACTCTCCAGTTGTAACCCGTTTGGATTTCAGAGCCTAAACCCTCGTTCGTCTACCGAGCCGTCTAATATCGCCGCCTCGTATGGCAGCAACACAGAGCAACCGCTATGCCATCGCGCCGGCCCGGATATGGAATTGTTTTGTATCAGAAATCACGATTGATAACGAGAATCTTTTTGGGCCCTACGGCATCCCAGGCTGAATAATCGTCGCCGTGATGCCGACGCAATCGGATGACCGCATACACGTTTTGGTGTTCCCGCGGCTGCGGGAATGTTAGAATCTATTCCTCGCTATGCTTCCACTTGCGCGCGGTAAAGAAGGCAGCTTCCGGCTGGTCTCGAGCTACAAGCCCGAGGGCGACCAGCCCGCGGCTATCGAGGCGATCGCAGGCAACCTGCGCGGCGCCGTGCCGCATCAGGTGCTGCTGGGCGTCACCGGTTCGGGCAAGACCTTCACGATGGCCAACGTCATCGCGCAGATGAACCGGCCCGCGCTGGTGATGGCGCCGAACAAGACGCTGGCCGCGCAGCTCTACAACGAATTCAAGAGCCTGTTCCCGGACAACGCGGTCCGCTACTTCGTCTCCTATTACGACTATTACCAGCCCGAGGCCTACGTCCCCTCGACCGACACGTTTATCGAGAAGGACTCGAGCATCAACGACGAGATCGACAAGCTGCGTCATTCGGCCACCAAAGCACTGCTCGAACGTAATGACGTACTGATTGTCGCCTCGGTTTCGTGCATCTACGGTTTGGGCGAGCCGGAAGTATATTTCGAAACGGTGGTGTTCCTGGAAGAGGGACAGACGATGGAGCGCGACCGCGTGCTCCGCAAGCTGGTGGATATAGCGTATCAGCGCAACGACTATGATTTCCATCGCGGGACCTTTCGCGTGCGCGGCGACACGGTCGAGATTTTCCCCGCCTATGAAGAGCAGCGCGCGGTGCGGATCGAGTTCTTCGGCGACCAGGTTGAAGCGATCTACGAGATCGACGCGCTGCGCGGAAAAGTGATCCGCAAGCTGCAGGCGGTCGCGGTCTATCCGGCCTCGCACTACGTCACGACCTCGGACCGGATGGAGCGCGCGGTGGTCGGAATCCGCGAGGAGCTAAAGGCGCGGCTCGAACTGTTCCGCTCCGAGAACAAGTTGCTGGAAGCGCAGCGGCTCGAACAGCGCACGATGTACGACCTCGAACTTTTGGCCGAGATGGGCTTCTGTCCGGGAATCGAAAACTACTCGCGCCATCTGACCGGCCGCTCTCCCGGCGATCCTCCGCCGACGCTGCTCGATTACTTTCCCAAGGAATCGATCTTCTTTATCGACGAAAGCCACGTGACCGTGCCGCAGATCGGCGGGATGTACCGCGGCGATCGATCGCGCAAACAGACCCTGGTCGATTTCGGCTTCCGGCTGCCCTCGGCGCTCGACAACCGTCCGCTGAATTTCGAGGAATGGGAGACGCACGTTAACCAGGCGATCTACGTCTCGGCCACCCCCGGAGACTACGAGCAGAATCGCTCGGGCGGGCTTATCGTCGAGCAGCTTATTCGTCCGACCGGACTTATCGATCCGCAAATTGAAGTGCGAAAGGCGGGCAGCCAGGTCGATGACCTGCTCGAAGAGATTCACAAGCGCGTCGCGGTGGGCGAGCGCGTGCTCGTCACCTGCCTGACGAAAAAGATGGCCGAGGATCTGACTGACTATTACCACGACCTCGGCATCCGGGTGCGCTATCTGCATTCGGATATCGAAACGATCGAGCGGGTCGAAATTATCCGCGGTCTGCGCAAGGGCGACTTCGACGTGCTGGTCGGAATCAACCTGCTGCGCGAGGGACTGGACCTGCCCGAGGTCTCGCTGGTCGCGATTCTCGACGCCGACAAGGAAGGTTACCTGCGCTCGGCGCGTTCACTGATTCAGACGATAGGCCGCGCCGCCAGAAATCTGCACGGACTGGTCCTGATGTACGCCGACCGGATGACGGACTCGATGGCGAAGGCGATCGGCGAGACCGATCGACGCCGCGCCAAGCAGGTCGCGTACAACGAGGAACACGGGATCACGCCGGCGACGATTATCAAGGCGATCGACGCGTCGCTGGTCGAGATGTACTCGCCTGAGTGGGCGGTCGTTCCCGAGATAGACGACAAGCCCGGTGACGAGGATCTGTTGCCGGCGCACGAGCTGCCCGAGCGAATCAGCGCGCTGCGCCACGAGATGATGGACGCGGCGGAGAAGCTCGACTACGAGCGGGCCGCGGAGCTGCGCGACCAGATCAAGAAGCTCGAGCGCAAGACCTTTGGGATGGACCGGGCAAGGCCTGCCACGACCAAGGCGCCTGCGGGATCGGCGGGCACTCATGCGAGCGATCCGGGCAGAGACCGCGTCCAGGTAAAGAAGCCTCCCGAGGCACCCATCAGGATGCGGCCGCGAAAGGATGCAGGAGCCTCGATGGCTGCGGCATCGGCGGGCAAGCGTCCCGTTAGACAAGGCAAACTCAAGCTGATCCCGGATCCTCCGAAGTAGGCGCGGGCCCAAGATTTAAGCAGCCACGAGTTTTCACCGAGCGGTCTGCTTAACGAGCTTCTTCCTAGTTTCCCGCGATCGCGACGAGACGATATCTCGAACTAAAGCCAGATCGAAGGGGTCCATTCCTTCGAGCTTCACTTTGGCCATCAGGAGATCCTCACCGTATTCCTTGGCGAGCACTCCGAAGGATTCGTCAAAGAAGGAAACCGACGTAATCTGCATTCCGGCGAAATCTACAATCACGGGCGGCGATCCATTCGCTATCGCTCGCTCCAACATAATTCTCATTTTTTCGCCGTGTTCGCGCGAAACCACGTCGTTCCCGAGTTGAGTTTTAACTTCAATACGTGTCATTGCCGTTTTCCTCATCGTCCAGGACGTACAAGCCCCTCTGGGTAGGCACGAGGGAGAGGAACACCGCAGTGCCGGGAAATGCTCCATCGATCGTATCTCGCATCGGTCGTCGGTCGGGCCTGAATCGGACTCTACCCTTACCAGATATTATAGTCATCGTACCGCCATTGAACCGAACGAATCGACGAATCACGTTTAAGCCACGTCCGCGACTGGTGGCGACCGAAGAGACGCCTTCTTCAGTCGCCAATTCTATGAGGTGCGGATCTTTCATTCGACGGTATTGTTTGACCGTCCGCAAACTTTGCGGTATTCCCTTCCCCAAATCGAGAAGACAAAGAGTCAGGCGATTTTGATATTTGTGTCCCGATGCCCAGGCCCCGGACACGGACCCGGAGTGCTCTGCAAAATTCTGAACCAATTCGAGAAGGGACATTCGCATCGAGAGTTTCAGACCCCGCGCAAACGGCTGCACAGATTCCAGGAAGTCAAGCAGGCCGTCAATGAACAGCGGCTCAAGCTCGCGTATATGCACTAAATCGACACGATCTTTGTTTGGTTGACGGGGTCTGAATTGATCTCCCAGACCGATCGATTCGTAAAAACCCGCATCTTGTAAATATTCGTTCACTTTCGCTCTCGTTGGTGGGCGAACGAGAATTTTTGTGATTGTCTCTCCAGCGCGACATCGGTCCAGACACGCCGCAAGATACGTGAGACCGAACGAATCCAGGAATTCCACTGCGGATAAATCAACCACTAGTTCTTTAGGAATCTGTTCAGAGAGCAGGGGTAGCGTCTGGCGTAAAAGCGGGTTGGCCCAGCCAATCGTGGCAAGTCTGTAGAACGGGTATCGGGGTGTCGCTTGCGTGATTGGTATGCTTCCCATACGCGAATTGGCATTTAGCCACAGAAGGTATCAATTGCGCTAACGAGCAACGACTGACGTTCTTGGACACTCCAACCAAGGTGCCACGGGTGCTCATCCCTGACGACCCGAAGTAGCGGCTCGCGAATGGCGCAGCTGTAGCGCATCGCGTCGAGGACGCGGTGGGTTCGTTTGGTATCTTTCGGCCCTCGCGAAAGGGTCACAAAAAGAAATTCATGAGGAATTTCCTGGATTTGTTCTTGCGCGACATCGGGTTGGGTTCGTCAAATTGTACATTCTATTTTCCGTCGGGTTCGCTCAATTATCGCCCACCTGGTTGCGTCACATTTTCGCCGCATCGGGCATTCGCGGGACGGCCCTGCGCGATACTTCGCGTATCGGCGGTGAAAAAACAAGGCTGAACAGTTCAGCCTTGTTTTTTGGTCCAACATAGTTTATGGGCGCTGATCCTCGGCTGGTATAGGTGGCACCGGTTTGAACCGCTGCGGGATCACAGGCTAAAGCCTGCGCCACGAAGAATCCCGGACCTTAACCAATTGATTCGTAGGGGCACGTCGCGACGCGCCCGTCTTTGGGCGCATCGGGCGCAGTCGGAATGAAGCGTTCCCGAGGAGTCGAGTCGTTCTCGCGGGTGTCTGCCGTTGCGCTTTGGGATTTCTCCCTTTGGTCGAAATGACGGCCAAGGGTTCCGTGCCATACAATCGAAACTTCCACGCCACCACCATTCGTCATTTCGACCCCTTCGGCGTTGCTCACGGCGGACTCCAGGAGAAATCCTGGACGAAGAA
>DATKSB010000207.1:0-2344 GCA_035531855.1 Binataceae bacterium (SeqCode) | reverse complement strand
GCTGGCCTGCAGCCAGTTGGTCGATATGGTTCCCTCCAACGACGCCAAATTTTTTCAGGCAACCCAGGTGGTCGATGAGGCCCGCCACGCCGAGGTTCTGAGCCGTTACCTGCTCGAAAAATGCGGCGGCCGCATCTATCCCATCACCGGCAATATCAAGACGCTGTTCGATTATATCCTCGGACAGGGAAAGTGGTTCGTGAAAACTGTCGGCCTGCAGCTCCTGGCCGAGACCTTCGCGGTGGCGCTTTTCCGGATGCTCGGCGAGACCGCGAAGGATCCGCTCCTGCGCGAAATCTGCAAACGTATTCTCGCCGACGAATCACGCCACATGGGATTTTCGGTGCTGAGCCTTCCCGAAGCGATCAATAGCCTGAGCTCCAGCGACATGCGCGAGCTCGAAGAATTCACCCGCGAAGCGATCCAGCTCGTTCTCACCGGCCAATTCCCGGTCGAGGCGTACGAAGCCGTCGGCATGAACGCCGCTGAAATCGACGCGGTCAAACGCGCGCGCAAAGAAGTCGCCCGCGGAAATGACTACACGATGTTCCGCAAGCTCTTCAAACGCGAGATGCATACCACCGTAGTCACCAACCTGCGCAAAGTCGGACTCCTGAACGACCGCACCGCCTCGATGCTCCGGGATATCGGGATCGACCCGAGCCTGTCGGCCCAAGCCGCCTGATGGCTACCGCAGCGAAGCTAAAGCCGGGCGCAGACTGGCGTCCGATACTCGGAGATCGGCTCGTCAGCGCCGAACACGCCGCCGAACAAATCAAATCCGGCGATCGCGTCTGCATGTCGATCGCGCAGGCTACTCCCTTCCTGATGTGCGCCGCCGTGTCGGCGCGCCTGATGGAAATCGACAACGTCGTGGTAAGCCACGGCGCCGCCGTGCACGATTGGAACCTGCCCGGCCTTGGCGATCGCTTCAAGCTCCAGTCATTCTACGTCGGCCCTTACGATCGCGACCTCTATGCGCAAGGCCTCGCCGACTTCACCCCTATTCAGTATTACCGCGAGGGCCATCTGCCGCCGTCCCTCGACGACTTCAACATTTATATCGTGACCGTGGCGCCCCCCGACGCCAATGGCTTCGTCAACTTCGGCGACGTCAATATCATGTCGAAGCTGCTGGCGCGCAATGCTAAAATGGTTATCGCCGAAATCGACGAAAGCTTCATTCGGATCGGCGGGGACAACCAACTGCATATTTCCGAGATTGACTACTTCGTCGAGCGCACCTTCGAGCTTCCCGCGCTCTCGCTACCCGTCCCCTCGCCCGAAGAGCAAAAGATCATCGACACGGTATGCGGCCTCGTTGCCAGCGAGTTGATTCCCGACCGCGCCTCGATCCAGGTCGGTGTCGGCTCGATGTCCGGCCCGCTGATGCCGCATCTGGCTAATCATCATGATCTGGGTATGCAGACCGAAATTATCCCATTGCATACCGCGCAGCTCGTGCGCGACGGAGTATTGACCGGCAAGTACAAGAAGATTTTTCCCGAATTGGTAGTCGGAAGCGGACTCGCTCCGCTCACTCCGCGCGAAGAGCTTGACTATATAAACGGCAATCCGCGCTTCCAGCTCTATGACTTCAACTTCACCGACGATATCCGCCTGATCGCGCGCGAAGAGGGACTCATCGCGATCAACAACGCGATGGCGGTGGACCTGACCGGCCAGGCCAACAGCGAATCGATCGGACCCCGGATGTACACCGGCACCGGCGGGCAGACCGCCTTCGTCACCGGCGCATGCCTGGGCGGCGGCAAGACCGTAATCGTCGTGCCGTCAAGCTCGATCGTTAAGGGCGCGCGCCTCTCGCGCATCATGCCGACCCTCGAACCGGCCAGCGTCGTGACCGCCCCGCGCGGCTTCGTGCATCATGTAGTCACCGAGTATGGAATCGCGACCCTCAAAGGCAAAAGCATCCGCGATCGCGTCAACTCGATGATCGCGATCGCGCATCCCGACTTCCGCTCCGAACTCCGCGCCGAAGCAAAGCGGATGTACAATTTCTGACCGCCGCTCCGCGTTCACGCATGCGGCGGAGGCTTGATCGGAGGATGCGGCGCAACCTCGATCAACTGCCGATGCAGTGTCGTATTGTCCGCGATCAACCCTTCGAGCTTCACGTTGCGATTATTGAAGCGGAGTTTGCGCCCGCGAATGTCGGTAATCGTACCGCCCCCGAGCGCGATCAGCGCCGCGCCCGACGCAATATCCCATTCGCTTTTCGGCGAGCGCGTGAACGTCGCGTCGCCCTTCCCCGCCGCCACCAGCGCCAGCTTGTAGGCAACGCTCCCTGTAGGACTCACGATCAGCCGCCCGTGAAACACCT
>DATKSB010000206.1:0-15852 GCA_035531855.1 Binataceae bacterium (SeqCode) | reverse complement strand
AAAAACATCTAAGCGCCATCCACCGTCTCATCAAGGGCGACTAGCGCGGCGTGCAGCGCCTTGAATCGGCGCGATCGTGGGCGATAAGCTCGACCTACGATGCACGCGCGCGAGACTCTCAAGCGAATCGATATTCTACGCCACGAACTGAAGGCGTTGCGCTTTATCCTGGATAATTTTCACGCCGGCAGGCTCAGCGCCGATGCGCTCCCGCCGCGCGAGGACTTCCAGTCCGAACAGGGACGCGCGCTCTACGACGAGATCGTCGCAGCGCCGTCGCGTGCCGCCGCCGAAGCGAAAATCGCGGAGCTCGAGCTGGCGGAAGTCGATATCGAATCCTTCCTCCATCTGACCGGTGAGCATTACTACATTTATCCCGCGCTGGTGCGCGAGCGGGCGGCGGCAATCGCGGCGGGCACAATCCGGATCGAAGACGCTTGAGTGCGCGCCGCGAACTGCATTTTTTGCTCGATAGTCACGGCGCGCTGATCGCGTTCCAGACCACCGGCGCATCGTGGGCCGCGGTGCTCGCGTTCACCTCTGAACCCGCCGCGCGCGAATTCGTCCGGTTAAGCAATCTCGACGCCGCCGAGATCGCGGCGATTGACTCCGCCGACGCCACAGCCGTCGCCGCACTGGTTCGAAACGTCAAGCGCCGCGCGATTCGAAATCTCCTGCTCGATCTCGACTACGCTTCGGGCAAGTGCCTTGCGATCGAGTTCGAGGGCGACGCGTTGGGTATCGCCCGCGACTATCAGCTAACCGCCTCGGCGAAAGCTTCGCACTGAGCGATAAGCACGTGACGGTCACGATCGAGGATATCGAGCTCGCGCAGCGCCGCCTGGACGGCATCATCGAACCGACTCCGCTCATCGCGAGCGCCACCCTCAGCCGGATGCTCGGCGCCGAAGTTTTAATCAAGCCCGAAAATCTCCAGAAGACCGGCTCATTCAAAATCCGCGGCGCGTACAACCGGATTGCCGCGCTCTCCGAAGAAGAAAAATCGCGCGGCGTCATCGCGGCGTCGGCCGGAAATCACGGACAGGCTCTCGCCTACGCGGCCACCCGCGCGGGCGTGAAGGCGACGATCGTGATGCCCGAGACGGCGGCGATCGCGAAAGTCGCGGCGACGCGCAATTACGGCCAGGCTGTGATCCTCGAAGGTATCGACTATCAGGCCGCGCGCGTCGCCGCCGGTAGAATCTGCGGCGAGTCGGGCGCGGTGTTCGTCGATGCGTACGACGACGCGCACGTCGTCGCGGGACAGGGCACGATCGGCCTTGAAATTGCGGACGAGCTCGGCGGCGCGCGCATCCCGGACGTGGTGCTGGTCCCGGTCGGCGGCGGAGGATTGATCGCGGGAATCGCGCTCGCGCTCGAGGCTCGGTCTCCCACGACCGAAGTTATCGGTGTCGAGGCCGCGGGCGCCGCGCAACTCAGCGCAAGCTTTGCCGCCGATCACGCCGCGTCGATCGGAAAACCCGTCGATACGATTGCCGACGGCCTGGCCACCGGACGAATCGGCGAGATTCCCTACAGCCTGATTCGCGGACGCGTCAAACGCGCCGTCACCGTGGACGATTTCGATATTGGCGCGGCGGTGCTGCTGATGCTCGAGCGCATGAAGCTGCTGGCCGAGGGCGCGGGCGCCGCCGCTTTGGCCGGCGCGCTGAAGCTTGGCGCGGAGCTGAAGGCCAAGCGGATCGTCGTGGTGGTGAGCGGCGGAAATATCGATATCAATCTGCTCGATCGGATCATCGGCCACGGCCTCGCGAAGATGGGCCGCCTCTACCGGATTGCGCTGACGCTCCACGATCGTCCGGGCGAGCTAAGCCTTCTGCTCGAGCAGATCGGCAGGACCGGCGCGAACGTGCGCGCGATCGATCACGATCGCACCCGGCGTGATGTCGCGATCGGCGGCGCATACGTGAGCCTGGAGCTGGAGACGCGCGGCCCCGAACATATCGCCGCGATTCATGCGCATCTGCGCAAGGCCGGCTACGGTATCACCGAAGAAAACTAATTCGGCGGACGCTGAATCTGTGTAATCAGCGAAACCCGCGGATTGTTCTTATGTGAACATCGCGGAAATGCCCTTGGGGCGGACCAGCTTGCCTGCCGGCTTCATCTCGCGGCCGAGCTCGATGACGCGCTTCTTGAACTCGGTCATCTCGGCGTTCTGCCTTGCTTCGAAAACCTCTCGCTCGCGCTGCTGGCGGCGCAGGGTCGCTTCCTGCTCGGCGCGGCGGCGGGCGTAAAACTTCTCGAAGGTCTCGCGTACTTCACGCGCCATCGTGGATTTCGGAACGTACGAGCCCGAGCAGAATGGGCAATAGAAAACCACGCCCGCCTGAAAATGCCGGTACGGGATCGAAAAGGTTTCGTTGCAATCCTTGCACACGACCGGAACTTCCCAAGCGATCGGATTGAACTCCTCGCTCAGCCCTGCCTGCGCGGGCGCTGATACCGCCGCAGCCGGAGCGGGTTTCGGAGCGACCGCCGCCGCGGCTACCGCAGGTTTTGGCGCGGGCGCGGCAGCGGTTGCTTCGGATGGCGCCGACGCAGGCGCGGCTTCGCCGCCTGCCTTGCGAAAGCGCGAGGGCGCGTCGTCGGCGAAAGTCTCTTCCGGATGAAGCTCGCGCGCGCGCGCGAGCAGCACCGACTCGGTCTCAGGATTAGCCGGGTCGGGCACGCAGCAATCCACCGGGCACACCGCCGCGCACGCTTCATGATCGTGAAAGCCCACGCACTCGGTGCATTTGGCCGGCACGATATAGAAAATATCCTGCGCGATCGCGGCGCTGGTCGCACCATTCAGCTCCCATTCGATCCCGCCCGCGTAAATCGCAGTATTCGGACATTCCGGCTCGCAGGCGCCGCAATTGATGCATTCGCTGGTAATGGTCGTTGACATGTCTGGGCGTCGTCCCCGTTAAGCAGTCTGGGTTAATTATCCCTGCTACGATCTTTAGCAATCCTGATGCAGCCCAGCAAACCTGCCCGCGAATTCGTTTTTCGCCCGTCCGGGTTTTGACTATGCTTGCGCACAAGGCCGCGGTACATCGACCGCAGGAGTTGCTTTCATGGATCTGAATTTCAATCACGATGAAGATGAATTTCGCCTCAAGGTCCGCCGCTTCCTGGAACAGAATCTGGCCACCAGTGGTCTCGGCGGCGGACGCGAAGGACGCGAGGACAAAGCCTGGCTCGATAAATCAAAGGCATGGCAACGCAAGCTTCATGAAGCCGGGTACGTCGCGCTGGCGTGGCCCAAGGAATACGGCGGCCAGGCGATGGACCCGATTCGGCAATCGATCGTCAACGACGAGATGGTCCGCGCCAACGCGCCCTACCTTCCCGGCGGATCGGGACTCGGGATGCTCGGGCCGACGCTAATATCGTGGGGTACCGAGGAACAGAAGAAACGCTACCTGCCGAAAATTCTGACCGGCGAGGAAATCTGGTGCCAGGGATATTCAGAGCCCGGCTCCGGTTCCGATTTGGCCTCCCTGCGCACGCGTGCGGAGACCGTCGGCGACGAATTCGTCGTCAACGGGCAGAAAGTCTGGACCTCGGGCGCGCAGCACGCCGACATGATGTTCTGCCTGGTGCGCACCGACCCCGAGGCGCCGAAGCATCGCGGAATTTCCTACATCCTGATCGACATGCACACGCCCGGAATCACGGTGCGTCCTCTCGTGCAGATGACCGGCGACCGCGGCTTCAACGAAGTCTTCTTCGACAACGTTCGCGTGCCGCGCAAAAACCTGGTCGGCAAGCTCAACGAGGGCTGGATCGTCGCCAACGCGACCCTGTTCCACGAACGCAACATGCTCGGCTCCGCAACCGGCAGCGCGCAGCGCTTCAACCGCCTGCTCGCGATCGCAAAGAAGATCAAACGCGCTGGCCGCGCGCTCACCGAGGATCCGGTCTTTCGCCAGCGCCTGGTCGATCTGGAAATCCGCGTCGAGGCGATGCGTTATCATTCGCTGCGCCAACTCACCGATCAGATTCGCGGCAAGAATCCCGGCGTCGAGGGCTGGATCAACAAGCTGGTCGGCACCGAGCTGAATCACGACCTCGCCACCGCCGCGATGGAAGCGCTCGGCGACTACGCGATGCTCTCGCGCGAGGACGGCGCGGCGCTCGATCACGGCTACTGGCCGTACGAATGGATGTTCTCGCTCGGACTGGTGATCGGCGGCGGAACCTCGCACATCCAGAAGAACATCATCGCGGAACGCGGCCTCAAGATGCCGAAATCGCGCTGACGCATTTATCAGGCAGGAACATTATCAAAATGGATTTCGGACTCAGCGAAGAACAGCAGGCGCTCAAAATCAGCGCGCGCGAATTTCTGGCCGGCGAATGCGCGACCGCCGTCGTACGCAAGGCGATGGCCGCCGATGACGGCCGCGCGCCCGAGCTCGAACGCGAAATCGCAAAGCTCGGATGGACCGGGCTTATCGTGCCGGAAAAATTCGGCGGCGCGGGACTCGGGATGCTCGACCTGGCGGTGATCCTCGAAGAGCAGGGTTACGCCGCGATGCCGGGTCCGTTTCTGTTCTCCTCCGCGCTGGCGGCCGACGCGCTCGCGCACGGCGGCTCCGACGAGCTGA
This sequence comes from Binataceae bacterium (SeqCode), assembly GCA_035531855.1. GTDB lineage: Bacteria > Desulfobacterota > Binatia > Binatales > Binataceae > JBARDN01. The sequence goes on along the minus strand of DATKSB010000206.1, from coordinate 11,233 downwards.
AGGCCAAGTGGCTGCGAGCAATCGCAGAGGGCAGCGCGGTCGGCACGGTCGCGATCGTCGAGGCCGGCGACAGCCTCTCGCCCGCGGATTTCGCGGCGATCGCCAAAAATGACGGCGCGTCGGCGCGAATCTCGGGCGTCAAGATGTTCGTGCCGTACGGCAACGCCGCGGATTTTATCGTCGTCGCCGCGCGCACCGGCGCCGACACGACCGATGCCGCGCTCTACGTTGTCGAAACGAAGTCAGTAGGCGTCCGGGCAACCGAGCTGAAAAATCTCGACCAGACCCGGCGCGTCGCGCGGGTCGAGTTCGACGGCGCCACGGCGGTTCCGCTTTCCGGCGGCGCGGCGCTCTACTCACGCCTGCTCGATATCGGTGCGGTCGCGATCGCGGCCGACTCGCTCGGTGGAATCGAGCGCGCGCTCGATATGGCGGTTGACTACTCGAAGGTGCGCGAACAATTCGGCAAACCGATCGGGTCGTTCCAGGCGCTCAAGCATGCCGCCGCCGAGATCCTTTCGGAGCTCGAACCGGGAAGGGCGCTGCTGTGGTACGCCGCCTATGCGCAGGATGCCGCGCCCGACGCGGCCTCGCGCGTCGCCTCGATGGCGAAGGCGCGGTTGTGCGACGTCTTCATGCGCGGTGCGGATCGCGCGGTGCTGATGCACGGGGGAATCGGCTTCACCTGGGAGCACGACATCCACCTGTGGTTCAAGCGCGCGCGCTTCAACGAAGCGTACTTCGGTTCGCCCGCGTATCATCGCGAATGCGTCGCTCAGCTCGGCGGCTACTGATGGCGGACGAGCCGCGGTTCGACGCCGCGCGAGTGAATTTTCGCGCACTGGCGCACCACGATCTGCGGCTGATGCATCGATGGATCAACGACGATCCAGAGGTGCGCCAATGGTGGTCGCGCGAGGCCGGTCCGTTCGAGAAGATCGTCGCCAAGTACGCGCCACGAATTGGCGCGACCAGCCTGACCCGCGGCTATATTATACAGTACGATACTCATTCGATTGGCTATGTTCAGGAATACCTAATCCGCGACTATCCGGATTGGCAACGCCTGGTCGATGTGCCGGAAGTGTCCGCTGGCGTTGACCTGTTCGTGGGCGAGGCCGCGTATCGCGGGCAGGGCCGCGGCAGCGCGACTTTGCGCAAGTTCGTGCGCGAGGTGGTTTTCGCCCGGCCCGAGGTCGAGAGCTGCATAATCGGCCCCGAAGAAAGCAACGCCCGTGCGATTCGATCGTACGAAAAAGCCGGCTTCAGTTTTCTCAAGTCGATTCACGATCCCGACTCAGACGAGCACAATCGTCTGCTGCGGATTACGCGCGCCGACGCGCTCGGCGCCGCCGTCTCGCGGAGAGCACCATGAAGTTCGACATTTTCTATCAACTGCCGCAGGCAGATTCGCAGCGCTCGTCGGATCGCTATCGCGATCTGATCGCGGAAACGATGCTCGCGGATCGGCTCGGCTTTGCGACCGTGTGGCTCGCCGAGGTCCACTTCGCTCCCCATTTCTCCGTCATGCCGGCGCCGATGATGCTCCACGCGGCGATCGCGGCGCGCACCGAACGCATTCGGCTCGGATGCGCGGTCAACCTGATGCCGCTGCATCATCCGATGCGACTGGCCGAGGAAACCGCGATGCTCGACGTGCTCTCGGGCGGTCGCGTCGAGTTCGGCGCGGGCCGCGGCGCGTTTGCGCTCAACTATCGCGGCTACGGCGTGCCGATGGCGGAGAGCCGCGCGATGTTCGAAGAGGAAATCGATTTCATCCGAGCCGCATGGTCGCAGGATCGCATCACGTTTCACGGCGAACATTTCAACGCCGATCAAATTCAGGTGGTGCCAAAGCCGCTCCAGAAGCCGCATCCACCGATTCGCGTGGCCGCCAACAGCCCCGACACGTTCGTGTACGCGGGAACCAGAGGCTATCCGATTTTCGCCGGCGGCCCGGTGAATCCGTTTCCGGTGCTCGCCGATCGCCTGGCGATCTACGATCGCGCGTTGAAAGACGCCGGGTGCGCGCGGCCCGACGATTGGTTCGCGGGCTTGCTGATGGTCTTCGCAGGCCGCGATCGCGCATCGGTGCGCGCGAAGATCGAGCCGAGCCTGCGCAACTACTTCAACTCGACTGCCGAGATCGTCGAGCCCGCGACCCTCGCGCCTGAGAGTCAGGCGGAGTTCGAGAAAGTACGCACCCGCCTGCGCACCATTCAATACGATCAGATCGATTCGTTGATGGGCGCGTTCGGCGACACCGAATATATCGCCGACCGGATCGCCGAGCTGAAAGAGCGCTTCGGTTTTACGCGCCTGGTCTGCTGGTTCGAGACCGGCGGCCTGACTGGCCACGAGAACATCCTCGAAACGATGCGCCTATTCGCCGAAAAAGTAATGCCACGATTCGAGTGAGGCGGTGTGAGCGGGATGGGGTAACGAGGATACCCACCCGGCTCATAGGTCGTCAAAGACACAGGCTAAAGCCTGTGCCACTCGAAGCAAACTACAAGTTCTCCGTCTGCGGTGGCACAGGCTTTAGCCTGTGTTCTGAGGACGCGCGAGCTACGTCAGAGGCCCCGCGATCACCGGCGCGGCCGGCGTCGTGCGATGGTTCCTCACCGCACGCAAAATATCTGTCTTGGTGATGAGCCCGGAAATCTCGCCAGTGTGATCGTGCGTGATTAGCAGCATCTGCTCGCCGTCCTCGCGCACCAGGAGTCGCAGCGCCTCGCTCAAATCGCAATCCTCGCTGACTCGGGTGACCTCGCGGTCGGCGAGCGTACCCATCGTGGTCGTCTCCCAGTCTGACCGCGCGACGCGGCCGAGATCGGACGCCGATACCAGCCCGATAATTTCCTTGTCTTCGTACACCGGGAAATGCGTGTGATCATGATGCGCCGCTACTGACAAAGCGAATTCGGCGACCGTCGCCGCCGCGAGCACCGATACAATCTTGCGCTGCATCACGTCGCGCACCGCCAAATTTCTGAGCTCCGCGATCCTCGCCGTCTCGTGCAGATGCTGATCCCCGGAAACCGACGCCTCGCCGGAGATCGCGTACGCGACCGCCGCGCCGATCAGGCTCGGGATGATGTAGGTGTGTCCTCCGGTAGTCTCGGCGACGAACACCACCGCGGTCAGCGGAGTTTTGTAGCCCGCCGCGATGAACGACGCCATCCCGACCGCCGCGAACATATCCACCGCCGGCGAGTGCATGATCGATTGCGCAAACGCGCTGCCGAAGCATCCTCCGACCAGCAGCAGCGGCACGAACATCGCGCTCACTCCCCCCGAAGCGAGCGAGCAGATCGTAGCGGCGAGCTTGAGAATCGCAAAGGTGATCAGCAGGTGCGATGGAAACGGGGTGCTCAGCACGTAGCGCACCGCCTCATAGTTCGGGCCGATCGGAATCAGCTTGCCCGGAAACATCGAGACGAACGCAAGTCCGCAGATTGCGGTGCCGAATCCGCCCGCCAGAAGCTTCACCGTATGCGGCACGCGGCTGTGCACGAAGAAGACCCGCACCCGCCGAAACGTGATGTCGAACACGATTGCAATGAGGCCGATCCCGGCGCCCAACAGCGCCGACCAGAATACGTCCGCTGATCTGAATACCGTGCTCGCGCGAAATCCGAACAGCGGCTCCGCCCCCACAATCGTCACCAGCGTCGCGTATGCAACCACTGATGAGATGAGCGACGGCAGCAGCGCCTCGTGCGCGAGGTCGTCTTTGTACGGCATCTCGAGTGCGAACACGATTCCGGTAAGCGGCGCGCGAAACACCGCCGCCATCCCGGCCGCCGCGCCGCTGATCAGCATGATCCGCCGATCGCGCGATTCAAGCCGCGCGTAGTGCCGGCGCAGCTTCACCCACACCCATGAACCGATCGCGCCGCCGCCGTAGATGCTCGGTCCTTCGAGCGCCGCGCTGCCGCCCGATCCGACCGTCGTCACCGCGGCGAGCAGCTTCCACCAAAACGGTTTGAAATCGATGTCACCCTGATGGTCGTGGTACGAGCGGATGATCTCCTCAGTCGAATGCTCATTCGGATCGGGTGTGCGGAACTGCATAATCAATCCGGTGAGCAAAAAACCGAACAAAAGACCCGGCAGGATCATCCAATGATGCGCCAGATAAAGCGGCAGCAGTGTCGCCCAAATCTTGCCCAGGATCAGAATCGTGAGTCCGGCAATAACCAGTCCGGTTAGAACTCCGACAATCGGCGCGACCAGAAGCCACTTCTGGATGTCGCGCGAATATGTCGCGCGGAGATCTTCGCTGACGAGCGCGGCATATTTTTTCAGCAGCGGATGCTGGAATAACGCGGAATCAAGAATACGATCTACAACCCCCACTCTCGAATACTCCCATTTCTTCCCGAAGGTTTGCTATGCCGCGGCGCATCGCATTGCGGCAGCCAGGTGGGGAAGCTGTGCCGACCTGACACAAACGAACCAACGATTGTAGCATTTGCGCCACATACCAAAAGGCGTCTGGTCGCAGGATTTCGATACCGTCAGACGGAATGCGCTACACGAAAGCCGGAACCGAACGCAAAACTCCACGTTTGCGGCACATCGTTGGAAGCAAGCGTCGCAAGGACTGCTAGGGATGACAAGGCTAATCAATCCGACTGATATCACTGTAGTGGTTAATCGCGACACTCGTGGCACGGCAATTGGATCATGCTTCTCGTGATGTTCTCGCCATCAAGAATTGTTTCTCGGCAGCAAAATTTCTAACCGAAAAACCAAGATTTAATTCTGCGATTGAAGTAACCTTACGGCGCCGGCGTCCTAGTGGAGTAGTATGGAGAACGACGAAAAAGATCTTGAAAGCGCGGGCCCCTGCGTACGTATTTTTCTCGTCGAGGATAATCCGGATCACGTCTTTATCGCGCTCACCGTGATGCGCCAGGTGCTCGGCGACGCGATCGAGATGCTCCACGCGCAAAACGCCGAAGAAGCGCTCGACATGATCGCCCAATTCACCGAGTACGATCGTCCCGATTTGTTCTTTGTCGATCTCCGGCTGCCCGACAACGGCGGCTTCTCTGTGCTCACCGCCGTCCGCGGCAGCGAAGTCTGCTCGATGGTTCCGCTGTTCGTCGTTACCAGCTCGATGTACGACCGCGATATCGCGGAAAGCTACGAGCTCGGCGCGTCGGCGGTCCTCTCCAAGCCACTGTCGCGCGCGAAGCTGCGTGAAGAACTGACCCGAATTGGGGCACTCCCGCCGTCGAGCGAGCATCCGACCGGCACTACTTATCGTCACTAGATTGAGTTGATCGAATCCCGAAGCAAGCTGTCGCGGCGCGTCGATAGGTGTCATTCCCGCGCGTGGCTGCCGATTCGGGATTCCTCGCGCGCGGCAGCCACGCGCGCGGGAATGACCCCGATAGCCGGCGATTCTCAGTTTTCAAAACTCGCCCGCGCTTGACGCCCATCGCCCCGCGTAGGATTCTCGGTTGTACAGTCGCGCAACCGGCGCATCCGAGGTCTCCGCGTGAAACCCCATTCATTCGATAAGAGCAACGCGCTCATGGAGCGCGCGCGCAAAGTCGTTCCCGGCGGCATCTATGGGCATCAGAACCCGGCGATGCTAACCAAGGGCGCGTTCCCTTCCTTCTTCGCTCGCGGCCAGGGCTCGCACATCTGGGACGTCGATGGCAACGAGTACATCGACTACATGGCCTCCTACGGACCGATCGTGCTCGGCCATCGGCATCCCCGCGTCGAAGAAGCCGTGCGCCGCCAGATGGAGCTCGGCAATTGCTTCAACGCGCCCGGTCCGCTGTGGGTCGAGCTGGCGGAATATATGGTCTCGATCACGCCGTTCGCCGATTGGACGGTGTTCGCGAAAAACGGCTCCGACGTATGCACCTGGGCCACCGTGCTGGCGCGCCACGCGACTGGACGCAAGAAGATCGCAATGTGCTCCGGCGCGTATCATGGCGCGCACGTCTGGTGCACACCCGCGCCCGGCGGCGTGATGCCCGAGGATCGCGCCAACGTCGTGTATTTCAACTATAACAACCTGGCGAGCCTGCGCGACGTGATCGATGACAACGAAGGCGAGATCGCCGGTGTGATTCTCTCTCCGTTTCGCCACGACGCGGGCCACGACCAGGAACTTCCGGTCGAAGGATTCCTGGCCGGCGTGCGCGACCTGTGCGATCGCAACGGAATCGTGTTTATTCTCGACGACGTGCGCGCCGGCTTCCGCCTTAACATGGGCGGCTCCGGCGAACTGTTCGGCGTGCGGCCTGATCTATCGACCTACTGCAAGGCGATGGGCAACGGCTATCCGATCTCGGCGTGCATGGGACGCGACAGCCTGAAGCAGGCCGCGCAGGAGGTGTTTTTCACCGGCTCGTATTTCACCAGCGCAATTCCGATGGCGGCGTCGCTGGCGTGCCTGCAGGAGCTCGCCGCGACGGGCGGAATCGAGCGGATGCGGATGCTCGGCGAAAAGCTGCGCGACGGATTACTCGCGCAGGCGCGTTCGCACAGCTTCGAGGTGACCTACTCCGGCCCCCCGGCGATTCCCTACATGACGTTCAAGGACGATCACGGCCGCCACGATCGGATGAAAGCGTTCGCCGGCGCATGCTCTCTGAACGGCGTCTATATTGCGCCGCGGCACAACTGGTTCCTGACCGCCGCCCACACCGAAGACGACATAGCCCGCACGCTCGAGGTAACCGACGCCGCCTACACCGCCGTCCGCAAACAATTCCCGGCGTAGTCGCTGGCGGTAGTGGGTCACTGACCACTACCTCGCTGGCCCTCGCCTTGCCTGATCCCTCGCCTCATGCTGGGCGAGGGATCAGACTCGGAGAGGCCCATAAACCATCGCGCTCAAAAAAACAAGGCTGAACTGTTCAGCCTTGTCAGCTCCGACCATTCGCGCGAAAATTACCTTGGATGAAACGTTCTGGCCACAGATTTTTCCGGGCTAGACGAAGAAATGGTGAAAATCAAAACAAACCCTCTATCATTGATAAATTCCTGAGGATAATCAGGATGTTTATCAAATCGCAGATCGCGAATTTCCCGGAACGAACCCACCGTTTTCGACCCGGCCGGGGCGCGATGCTCTCCCTCAAAGCTCAGATCTCAGGCCATTTGTCGTTCCACGGACGCGCCTGCTCATACGCATACGACGCCTGCAGGACCAAATCCTCGCGCTGGCGCTCGGCCACAATCTGCAACCCCGCTGGCAAGCCAGCGTCGGTCAAACCCGCCCGCACGTTCGCGCCCGGATGCCCGCTCATGTTGAACGGATAGGTGAATCCGGCGACGGCCTTTAGCTGATCGGCGGGTTTGCCGTTGATCGTGTCGAACGGAGGACCCCCGGCCGGAAACGCCTCGGTCGCGATAGTCGGAGTGAGCAGCAAATCGTAACGCTCAAAAATCTTGCGGCACCATTCGTTGAATTGATAGCGCAGCCGATAGGCCTGCCCATAATGCCGCCACGTGATGTGCTCGGCGGACATCGTGCCCGCCGCGAACGCGCGGCCGAAGTCCTCGCGGCGGCTCGCCAGCAGCTCGTAGAGCTGCGCGTAGGATTGCGTTGCGCCCAGGCGCTGCCATTCGCGGCCAAGCTCGGTTATCGGATCGTTGATCACGGTGATCTCGTGGCCGAGATCCTTGAATACTTCCACCGCACGCGCGACTTCGCGTGCGACGTCGCTCTGCACCGGATTTCCGAAATCAGGATGAAACGCGATCCGCAGTCTTTTCGGTATCCGCTCCAGAATTGCGTGATAGGAGATTCCCGGATGCGGCAGCGAATCCGGATCGGCCGCATGATATCCGACCGCCGCGTCCAGATAGATCGCGGCGTCGCGCACCGTGCGCGTCAGCGGTCCCACCACGCTGGTGTCGTTCCATCCGAGCATCCCCAAAGACGGCTCGAGCGGAATACGCCCCTTCGTCGGCTTGAGCCCGAAGCATCCGACATAGCACGCCGGAATTCGCACCGATCCGCCGCCGTCGGAACCGGTCGCGATCGGGATAATGCCGCCCGCGATTGCGGCCGAGCTTCCCCCCGACGATCCGCCCGGCGTGCGTTCGAGGTTCCACGGGTTTCGCGTCACCCCGAACAGCAGATTCTTGGTGAAGCCGGTATAGCCGAACTCGGGCGCGTTGGTCTTGCCGAGCACGATTGCCCCTGCGGACTTGAGCCGTCCGACCTGCACCGAATCGCCCGCCGGCATATGGTCCCTATAAACTTTAGATCCGTGCGTGGTCGGCAACCCGGCCGCGTCTTCGAGGTCCTTGACCCCGAGCGGCAGTCCGGCCAGGGGCCCGAGCTCTTCGCGCCGCGCGATCTTTTGGTCCATCGCGCGCGCCTCTTCCATCGCGGCCTCGGCGCGCACGGCCACCATCGCGTTGACTTTCGGGTTGACCTGTTCGAGCCGCGCAAGCGTCGCCGCCATCAATTCGCTCGGCTTGAGTTCGCGCCGGCGGATCATCGCGGCCAGCTCGTGTGCGGGTTTCCAATAGAGTTCGGCCATGGCTCTCACCTCATCACAGCGCCAAGTTCGGGCGTCACGCCGTGCTGGCGCTGATGGGAGGGTTTCTACTACGGTTTGCATGGAAGCAAAAGCGCGCGGAGAAGCCGCGCGCGCGGTTTGACTGCCTAACGACTGTTAGATAAACTTTCAAGTGCGCACGAGAGAACCATCATGCGATCCCAATCCAAATCGCCCGCGGCTCACGCGGTAACTAAAGTCGTCCCGCTCCATCGCGCAATCGATACTCGCGATCGCGTGCTGGCCGTTGCGCTGCCGCTGTTCGCCGACCGCGGCTACCGGGGCACCAGCCTGCGCGATATCGCGCGCCGCATCGGGATCAAGGCGCCCTCGCTGCTGCATCATTTTCCCTCCAAGCAGCAGCTCTACCTCGCGGTGCTCGACAAGATTTTCGAAGGGATGGAAGCCGCCGCGCAGAGCGTCGCTACTGGAAAGGGTACCCGGCAGGAGCGCCTGATTCAGACGATCGAGGACGCGATTGACTATATCGCGAAGCATCCCGATTCGATGAAACTTCTGTGGAAGGAAATGGCCGACGAGAGCGGAGTCGGACGCGGCCTGCTCAAGCGCCGGATGCCGCCGCTCGACGCGATCGTCATGAACTTTATTTTCCGCGGACAGCGCGAGGGCGAATTCCGCGCCGAATTGGATCCGTTCCATTTCATCCGCAGCCTCGAGTCGATCACGATCGGATATTTCGGCACCGCCGCGATGATCAAGCGGCTGTGGAACGTCAACCTGCTCGAGCCCGCGATTATCGAACGCCGCAAGCGCGAGGTCGTGGACATGGTCGAGCGCACCCTGTTCGTCAGGGCCGCCGACAAAGTCTAGGCGCGCCATTCAATTTCGAGCATTACACCCGGAAGCATTACACCCGGAACAGAGAGGGTAATAGCCATATGAAGTTCGGAACGTTCTATGAGCATCAGCTGCCGCGTCCGTGGAAGCCCGGGTCGGAGCTGAAGCTGTTTCAGGATGCGCTCGACCAGGTCGAACTTGCCGACCGGCTCGGCATCGATCACATGTGGGAAGTCGAGCATCATTTTCTCGAGGAGTACGCGCATTCGTCGGCGCCAGAAATTTTTCTGGCGGCGTGCAGCCAGCGCACCAAGCGGATCCGGCTCGGCCACGGAATCGTGCTCTTGCCCGCGGGATACAACCATCCGGCGCGGGTCGCGGAACGGATCGCCACGCTCGATCTGGTCAGCGGCGGACGGGTCGAGTTCGGCACCGGAGAGTCTTCGGCCGAAGCGGAGCTCGGCGGCTTTCTGATTCCTCGCGCCGAAAAGCGCGACATGTGGCAGGAATCGCTCGGCGCGATCTGCAGGATGTTCGTCGAAGAACCGTTTCAGGGGCACGAGGGCAAGTACTTCAACATGCCGGTGCGCAACGTCGTGCCCAAGCCGGTGCAGAAACCGCATCCCCCGCTGTGGGTCGCATGCTCGCGGCGCGAGACGATCCATCTTGCCGCCAAGCTAGGAATCGGCGCGCTGACGTTCGCTTTTGTAAGTCCCGAGGAGGCGAAGATGTGGGTCGATGACTACTACACCACGCTCGCCAACGAATGCGAACCGATCGGCTACGCGATCAACCCCAATATCGCGATCGTGACCGGCTTCATGTGCGATCCGAATCAACAGCGCGCGGTCTCGATGGGCGAGGAGGGGCTCAAGTTCTTCTCCTACGCGCTCGGCCATCACTATGTTTTCGGACAGCACGAGCCGGGCAAGACCGACATCTGGTCGAACTACAAGGGGATTAAGCTCGACATCCCCGGCGCCGGCGGTGAGAACGCCTGTATCGGCACTCCCGACCTGATCCGCGAACGCCTGCGCGCGTACGAAGATGCGGGCGTCGACCAGGTGGTTTTCATCTCTCAGGCGGGCAACAACAAGCACGAGGATATCTGCTCGTCGCTGAATCTGTTCGCCGAAAAGGTGATGCCGGAATTCAAGCCGCGCGAAGAAAAACGCGCGAAGGAAAAGGCCGAGCGGATGGCGCCGATCATCGAAAAGGCGATGAAGCGCAAACGCGACCCGCAACTCCCCAAGTCATCGGGAGCCACGATAATTCAGGCAGGCATGGCGCCGTAGGAGCTACGCGGTAGTTTAGCCTCGAAGGGCCGTCCGAATCGGGCGGCCCTTTTTCGAGGGGCGATGATTTCGAGTGACCGCTCCGCTATTCTGATTATCGATGAAAATGACATTACGCAAATCAGTGAGCGTGCTGGCCGCAGTGATCGCAGCGGTGATGCTCCGGCCGTCCGCGCGAGCGCTGGCCTCCGACACCTCGACGGCGGTGCAAGCGCAAAATGTTCAAGCGAAAATCGCGCTCGCCAGCGGCAGGGTCGCGCCTGGACACGACGTCGGTGTGACCGTGGATATCGCGATCGAGCCCGGATGGCACATCTACGGAAATCCGGTGCCCGAGGATTTCGTCGCGACCAGCGTCGCGTTCGACAGCCCGGTGATCGCAAAGCAGCAAATCAAATTTCCGCCACCGACCCCCGTAAAGTTCGAGGGACTCGGTCAAACACTGCCGGTCTATGAGAAGTCAGTGCGCGCGGCAGGAACAGTGATGATCGATCCGAAGTCGAAGCCGGGCGATTATCAAATCGCGGGCACGTTCAAGTTCCAGGAATGCAACGACAACATCTGCAAGATTCCGCAAGCGGTAAAGTTCGAGAT
>DATKSB010000205.1:0-24578 GCA_035531855.1 Binataceae bacterium (SeqCode) | reverse complement strand
TCAGGAATTATTTCCTGACCGATCGGACTGGCGGTCTTGAATCTCGAAATATCAGCCGCTAAGGTGTTCGCTTGACCGAGAGGTTAGCGGACGCTGTGGTCCGCTTATCGTTCGGGGTTGAGGCGGAAGAGAATAAGGGGCGCTTTCATATCGATATGAGTTTATCTCAGGCAAAGCCCGGCGCAACCGAAGTCCGCGCCGGATCCCAGGACTCGCGCGACGAAATTCTGAAAGCCGCGATGCATCTGTTCGCGGGCCGCGGGTTTCACGAGACCTCGATGTCGGAGGTTGCGCGCGAGGCACGGGTCAGCAAGGCGCTGATCTTCTGGCACTTCAAGACCAAGGAAGAGCTGTTTGTCGCGGTTCTGAACCGGCTGCTCGAGCCGTACTTTATCGACTTCGCCGAAGAAGCGGGGGCGCTCGATGAGCGTGCGCAGATCCAGAAGCTGGTCGAGTTTTACCTGCTGTTCGTGCGCGACAATGCGAGTTCGGTGCGATTCTTCATCGCGCAGATGCTGCATGATCAGCATTTCGCCGAGGGGCTGAGCGACCAGGTGCTGAAGCTGTACTCGGGCTACCGCGCGATGCTGGTGGAGTTGATCGCGCGCGGACAGGAGCGCAACCTGTGTGCGCGCCGCTTCACGCCGGAGTCCGCGGCGGGATTTCTGCTCTCGGCGCTCAACGGCATTTTGATCGAACATCTGTTTCTGCAGAACCGTCCGCTCGATCCCGAGACCGCGGTTGCAATGGTCGCGGGATGGCTGTTTCCGGACGAAATCAAGACCGAGACTGCCGGCGGCAAAGCCGTCGCCTGAACTTTTTTTCCCGATCGCGGGGGAGCGCTGACTGATATGCGGATGCCACTGAAGCAAATGATCGACTTGGGCCGCTACATGCGATCGAAGAAGCGCAGCGGGGAGAAATATTTTCCGCTGGTGCTGATGCTCGAGCCGCTGCACGCATGCAATCTGGCCTGCGTCGGATGCGGTCGGATCGTCGAGTACAAAGATTCCATTCGCGACATGATGCCGCTGGAAGAGGCGCTCGCCTCGGCCCAGGAGTGCGGCGCCCCGCTGGTTTCGATCTGCGGCGGCGAGCCGCTGATGTACAAGCATATCGCGGCGCTGACCAAGGGTCTTATCGAAGACCAGAAGCGCCACGTAATGATTTGCACCAACGCAATTCTGCTCGAGCGCTTCGTCAAGCAGGTCGCGCCGTCGCCGTACCTGAGCTTCAATCTGCATCTGGACGGAATGCGCGCGACCAACGACCGCGTAGTCGATCGCGCGGGTCATTTCGACACCGTTATCAAGATGGTCAAGATGCTCAAGGACAAGGGCTACCGCGTTCAGACCAACACGACGGTCTTCCGCGAGACCACCTCCGATGAGCTCGAAGAAATGGTCAAATACCTGGGCAGCCTGGGCGTGGACGGGATGCTGCTCAGCCCGGGCTATCATTACCAGGTGCTGACCAACGACGACCTGTACCTGCAGGGCGACGAGAGCGTCGCGAAGTTCCGCAAGGTCCGCGATCTATCGCACGACTACAACATCATCAACACACCGATCTATCTCGATTTCCTGGTCGGCGAGCACGATCTGACGTGCAGCCCGTGGACTACGGTCACGCGAAATCCGCGTGGATGGAAAGGGCCCTGCTACCTGATCACCAACGGGCACTACAAGACCTTCGAAGAGATGCACGAAAAGACCGATTGGGAATTCTACCGGACCCGCCAGGATATCCGCTGCAAAGACTGCAAGATGCATTCGGGTTTCGAGGGCACAGTCGCGATGGAGTTCGGCAAGAATCTCAAGGATTCGTGGCGGATGGTTCGGCACTACATGGCCTGACGCAAAAGACGACGCGGCGCGGCGCTGCGCCCGAGGACGCGCATCTGAGGGGTGCGCGCCGCGTTTGCGGCTGGTACCGATTTCGGAAAACGATGTGTTTGATCTCAATCGCTATCTGATAGAGCGCGCCGAACTGGTGCAGAACGCGCTCGAAGGCGCGGTCCCGCAATCCGACGGCGCCGATGCGCGCCTGTTCGAGGCGATGCGCTATAGCCTGCTCGGCGGCGGCAAGCGTCTGCGCCCAATCCTCGCGATGGCAGCGTGCGAGGCGGTGGGCGGCGCGCCCGAAGCCGCGCTCGATCTCGCTTGCGCGGTCGAGATGATCCATACCTATTCGCTGATTCACGACGATCTGCCGTGCATGGATAACGACGATCTGCGCCACGGCCGTCCGACCAATCACAAGGTCTATGGCGACGCAATCGCGACCTTGGCCGGAGACGCGCTCGTCACCGACGCATTCAAGATCCTCGCGCGTTCCGCTCTTGGTGGCGTGCCGGTTGCCCGCGTGCTCGCAACCGTTGCCGAGCTGAGCGAAGCCGCCGGCTCGGCCGGGATGGTCGGTGGGCAGGTGATCGACATTCTGAGCGAACGCAAACGGCTTGGAATCGACGAGCTCAAGCTTCTGCACAGCAGGAAAACCGGCGCGATGTTCCGCGCGTCGATTCTGGGCGGTGCGCGCCTCGGCGGTGGGACCGACGCGGAACTCGAAGCGCTCGACGAATACGCGCGTGCGCTCGGCCTCGCGTTCCAGGTCGTGGACGATCTTCTGGATATCGAAGCCACCACAGAGCAGATGGGCAAGCGTACCGGTAAAGACGAGGCGGCGGGCAAGAATACGTTTCCTGCGCTTCTGGGGCTCGAGGAATCGCACGGTTTCGCGCGCGCGCTCGAACGGGGCGCGCACGACGCGATAGCCGGGTTCGGCGCGCGCGCACAAGCGCTGCGCGAGATCGCAACCTTTGTCGTGGAGCGCGGCCGATGAGCCAAGTTGCCGCTTCGATTCCTGCTTACCGGGAGCATCCGCGGCAGGCGATGCTGCTTGCGCCGGGCAAGATCGAACTGCGCGATTTCAAACCTGGCGCTCCGGCGCCTGGCGAGATTCTGCTTCAGGTTCGGTGCGCGCTGAGCTGCGGCACCGATCTAAAGACCTGGCGCCGGGGGCATCCGCTGTGGAAATTTCCGATGCCCTTCGGCCACGAGTTCTCCGGCGTCGTTGCCGAGGTCGGAGCTGGTGTGGATGCGTTCAAACCCGGCGATGAAGTTATGGCAGCGCCGACCGCGCCATGTGGAGCATGCTTTTTCTGCGCGCGCGGCCAGGAAAATCTGTGCGAAGGCGCGCTCGGGCGAATGCTGCATGGTGCATATGCGGACCTGATTCTGCTGCCGGCGCACATTGTCGCGCGCAACACGTTTATCAAGCCTCCCGAACTTCCGTTCGAGGAAGCCGCGCTGCTCGAGCCGCTGGCGTGCGTGGTTCATGCGCACGCGATGGCGCGGCCGGAAAAATTTGAAACCGTGATGATTATCGGCGCGGGTGCGTTTGGGATGCTGCACATGATCGGGCTGCGCGCCGCCGGAGTGCGCGAGATCGTGATCGCGGGGCGCGGCGCCGCGCGGCTTAAGTGGGCTGCCCAACTTGGCGCCGACCGCGTGATCGACGTCGAGCATCAGGACGCCGCGGCCGAGTCCGCGAAGCTCTGCGGCGGCGTTGGACCCGACCTGGTGATCGAATGCACCGGCCAGCCTGTCGGATGGGCCGATGCGTTCGCGCGCGTGCGCCGCGGCGGACGCGTGGTATTTTTCGGCGGATGCTCCTCCGGCACGACGCTCAGCGTCGACACGCGGCGGATGCACTATGACAACCTGACTCTGCTTGCGCCGTTTCACTATCGCCCGCGCGACGTGCGCGCCGCGTATGAGATGCTCGCGCGGCGCGAGCTGGGCTTCGGCGCCGTGATCAACTCGCACCGCAGCCTTTCCGAATTGGGCGAGGTTTTCGCGATGCTCGATCGTGGCGACGCGCTCAAATGCGCGGTGATTCCCTGAGGCTCGCGCGTCCTTTTAAACGCGCAGAAAACCGCTCGGTCGCGAATGTTTGCGGAGCTATCATCAGAGTAACAACCAATCATGAGCCAGATCGCCGAAACTGACATCCACGTCCAATTGCCCGCGGCCGCGCCGCATGACGAGTTCGGCGCGAAGCTCGATCATACGATCGAACGCGCGCAGCGATCGCTTATCGCCCTGCAGCATCCCGAGGGCTACTGGCACGGCGCGCTCGAAGCCAACGGCGAGATGAACGCCGAGTTCATCATCTTCAACCACTTCATGGGCAGCGTCGATATCGAGCTCGAAGCCAAGTTGAAAAAGCATTTGCTCGATAGCCAGAACTCCGATGGAAGCTGGAGCCTGTACGCCGGCGGCGAAGGTTACTTGGCAAGCACGATCGAGGCGTACTTCGCGCTAAAGCTCGCGGGAATGCGCGCCGGCGACGAACCGCTCTTACAGTCGCGGCGCTGGATTCTGTCCAAGGGCGGAATCGAAAAGTGCGGCACGCTAGCCCGCTTCTATCTGGCCGCAATGGGGCAGGTGCCGTGGGAAGCGACCGCCGCGATGCCGGTCGAGCTGGCTTTGTTTCCAAACTGGTTCCCGTTCAACATGTACGAGCTGGCATCCTGGGCGCGCGGAACCGTGTTCGGCCTGATGGTCCTGCAGGCGACCAAACCGATCGTAAAAATATCTTTTCAGGAAAGTATCCTCGAACTTTATATCCAGCCCCCCCATTTTACCTACTTCAAGCAGCCGCCCGCCGCGAAATTCCTGTCGCTGCGCAAAGCCTTGAACGTAACCGACGGCGCGATGCGGTTTTTCAGCCGCCACGCTCCCGCGGGTCTGCGCACGCGCGCGTTGCGCAAAGCCGAAAGCTGGATCTTGGAGCATCAGGAGGCCAACGGCTCGTGGGGCGGAATCGAGCCGTGTTACCTGCTCTCGGCGATGGCGCTTAAGTCTCTGGGCTACAAGAACGATCATCCGGTATTGCGCAAAGCGCTCGAGGCCAGCCGTGAGTTGATTTGGGACTTTGGCGATGATGCGCTGTACATGCCGTGCGTTTCGCCCAACTGGGACAGCGCTCTGGCAGCCAGGGCGCTGATCGACTCGGGCACCCCGGCTAATGATCCGGCACTATTAAAGTGTGCGGACTGGTTTATCGATCATCAGATTTTCCAGAAAGGTGATTGGTCGATAAAACGCCCGAAGCTCGAACCCGGGGGATGGGCCTTCGAGTTCTTCAACAACTGCTATCCCGACGTTGATGACTCGGCGGTGATTCTCGCGGTGATGGCTGAGGCGGGCGCAAGCGACGCGGGCAAACGCGAACACGCGATTCGTGTCGGAACCAACTGGGTCATGGGAATGCAATCGAAGGACGGCGGGTTCGCGGCCTTCGATGTCGATAACGATTCGCACTGGCTGAACTCGCTGCCGCTGGCCGACGTGGAAGCGGTCACCGATCCATCGTGCGCCGACCTGACTGGACGAGTGCTCGAGATGATGGGCGCGGTCGGCTACAAAGTCGATCATCCCGTAGCCCGCCGCGCTATCGAGTGGCTCAAAAAAAATCAGTCGGCCGACGGCGCATGGTGGGGACGCTGGGGCGTCGCCTATATCTACGGAACGTTCTCCGCGCTCTCCGGCTTGCAAGCGATCGGCTACGACATGAACCAGGCGTGGATTCGCCGCGCCGTAGATTGGCTGAAGTCGAAACAGAACGCCGACGGCGGATGGGGCGAAAGTCCGCTCGCCGACAAAGATCCCGCATGGCGCGGACGCGGCGCCAGTTGCGCTTCGCAGACCGCGTGGGCGATGATCGGCCTGGTCGCAGGTGAAGCCGCGATCTCCGAATCGGTGATGCGCGGCGCGCAGTGGCTCACAGAGCGGCAGAACGACGCCGGCGGATGGGACGAGAGCGAATCCACCGGCAACGGATTTCCGAACCATTTTTATCTTCGCTACTTCATGTATGCGCATTACTTTCCGCTGATGGCGCTCGGCCGCCTGCGCAAGCGCATGGCCGCGGCGGCGCACTGAGCAGCGAAGGTTGCGATGACTGCGATGACGATGAAGGCGATTTCAATTCTTGGATCAACCGGATCGGTCGGCGTCACCACCCTCGACGTGGTCGGGCGCAACCCGGATCGGTTCCGCGTCGTCGCGATGGCGGCGGGGCGCAACCTCGATCTGTTTGTCGAGCAGATAAATCGCTTTCATCCCGAGCTGGTCTCGGTCGCCAGCGCCGAACTCGCAAGCGACCTGCGCGGCCGGCTCGGCGGCGCGAAGCCTGAAATCATGTACGGGCTCGAGGGTGCCGTCGCTGTCGCGACGCATCACGACGCCAAGCTCGTGATGTCGGCGCTGGTCGGCGCGCTCGGGCTGCGTCCGACTCTGGCCGCGATCAAGGCCGGCAAAGATATCGCGTTTGCGAACAAGGAAGTGCTGGTGATTGCGGGCGAGCTGGTGACGCGCGCTGTGCGCGAGGCGGGCGTGCGCCTGTTGCCGGTGGATAGCGAGCACAACGCGATCTTCCAGTGCCTCGAAGGGCGCGGACGCGAGTCGCTAAAGCGAATCATCCTCACCGCCTCGGGCGGACCGTTCCGCGAGCTTGCGGCCGACCGCTTTGCCGCGATCACGATCGAGCAGGCGCTGAATCATCCGACCTGGCGCATGGGCAGCAAGATCACGATCGATTCCGCGACCCTGATGAACAAGGGGCTCGAGGTGATCGAGGCCAGGTGGCTGTTCGACGTGACGCGCGATCAGGTTTCGGTCGTGGTTCATCCGCAGAGCGTGATTCATTCGATGGTCGAGATGATCGACGGCTCCGTGATCGCGGAGATGGCGGTGCCCGACATGGCGATTCCGGTCGCGTACGCTCTGGCCTATCCCGAGCGTCTGGCGCTGCCGCATCTGAAGACGCTTTCGCTGGTCGAGTGCTCGCGCCTGACTTTCGAAGAACCTGATCTCGTGCGCTTTCCGTGTCTACGCCTGGCGTTCGACGCGTTGTCGGCGGGCGCGACGATGCCGGCGTGCCTCAATGCCGCCAACGAGGAGCTGGTCGCGGGATTTCTTGCCGGACGGGTGCGCTTCGTGGATATTCCGCGGCAGATCGAGGCGATCATGGCGCGTCATTCGAATTCCAGCCCTCGCGCGCGCACCCTGGAAGATCTGCTGGAAACTGATTCGTGGGCGCGCGCGCAGGCGCGCGAATTTATCGATCGGCGTACCGCCGCCTGATGAGTGAAGGATCGACGCCGATGGATGCATTCCCCGGAACCGAGGTCGATGCGGGAGTGGCGGTGAACACCGCCGCCGCTATTGCGGCCCCGCCGATGCCGGAGTGCTCGCTCGATGAGGCCTACGCCTTCTGCGGGAACCTGGCCAGATCGCATTACGAAAATTTCACTGTCGCGTCGTGGCTGATGCCGCGCGCGATGCGCAAGCATATGCATGCGATCTATGCGTACGCGCGGATCGCTGACGACTTCGCCGACGAAGAGCACGACCTCGCCAAGCTCGACGGATGGGAGCGCGAACTCGATCTCGCTTACGCCGGTACGCCGCGGCATCCGGCGTTCGTCGCACTGGCCGATACGGCGGCCAAGTTTGCGATCCCAAAAGCGCCGTTCGCTGATCTGCTGGTCGCGTTTCGCTCGGACGTGAACTTCAGTGGCTTCGATACGTTTGACGATCTGCTCGGCTATTGCCGTTACTCGGCCAACCCTGTGGGCCGTCTGGTGCTTTACCTGTTCGGCTACGCCGACGCCGAGCGGCAGCGCCTCTCGGACCTGGTGTGCAGCGGCCTGCAGCTGGCGAATTTCTGGCAGGATGTATCGGTCGATCTCGCCAAGGGCCGCGTCTATTTTCCGCGGCGCGATCTGGCCGCGAATCAACTCACGGAACAGGATCTTCGCCACGGCGTCGCCATCAAGCGGTTCATCGATCTGATGAAGCACGAGGTCGAGGCCGCGCGCGCGATGCTGGGCGAGGGCGGGGCGGGGCTTGCGCGGATGGTTGACCGGCGCCTGCGCCGCGACATCCTGATGTTCGCGGGCGGCGGGCTTGCGATTCTGCGCGCGATCGAAGGCGCGGGTTACGACGTGCTGCGCGCGCGGCCAAAACTGAAAAAAATCGACTACCTGAAGCTCGGAATGAATGCGATGCGGGGGCGGCTGGATGGATTCTAATCGCGCAATACACGAGCTCGACGGCCGTTCAGAGCCGTCGCTCTTGGCCGACTACGAGCGCTGCGCGGAAGTTACCCGGCGTTCGAGTTCGAACTTTTACTACGCTTTCATGCTGCTGCCGATCGAGCGGCGGCGCGCGCTGCACGCGGTCTATGCGTTCTGCCGCTTCGTCGATGATATCGCTGACGACGAGTCGATCCGCGAGCCTGCGATGCTGTTGCAGCGCTGGCGCGAGGAACTGGATCGGGTTTACGCCGGAACGCCGACCCGTGGAATCTCGCGCGCGCTGACCGACACGATCGGACGCTTTTCAATTCCGCGCGCCTACTTCGACGATTTCATCTCCGGCATGGAGATGGACCTGTCGCGCAAGCGCTACGCGACCTTCGAGGAACTCCGCCTCTACTGCTACCGGGCAGCGTCGGTGGTGGGGCTCATGTGTATCGAGGTGTTCGGATACAGCAATCCCGCCGCGAAGATTTACGCCGAAAACCTTGGGATCGCGTTCCAGCTCACCAATATTTTGCGCGATGTGAAGGAAGACGCGGGCCGCGGACGGATCTATCTGCCGCTCGAAGACCTGGAGCGGTTTGGCGTCACCGAGGACGAAATTCTGCGCGGCGTTTACAATGACGCGTTCGTCCGCCTGATGGAGTTCGAAGCGATTCGCGCGCGCGAGTATTACGAGGCGGCCGAGCGCGCGCTTCCCGACGAAGATCGCTCGACGCTTCTGACCGCGGAGGCGATGCGGCTCATCTACGGCTCGCTGCTGCGCCTGATCGTCAGCTCGAACTACCGCGTGCTCGACCGGCGGCTCAGCCTGTCGGCTCCGCGCAAGCTCTACCTGGTCGGGCGCGCGTGGGCGAGTTCGCGTCTGGGAGCGCTGCGCGGCTAGAATTGCTCGGTAGATGATCGAATCCAAAGATGTCGTCGTGATCGGCGCCGGGTTCGCCGGATTGAGCGCTGGCGTTGCGCTGGCCGAACGCGGCTTTCGCGTCGCGGTGCTCGAGCGCAAGCCCGCGCTCGGCGGTCGCGCCTACTCGTTCGAGGACCCCGACACCGGCGATTTCGTCGATAACGGGCAGCACGTCCTGATGGGCTGCTACACCGAAGCGCTGGACTTCCTGCGAAAGATCGGATCGTCGGGCAAGCTGGTGTTCCAGCGCGACCTCGAAATCGAGATGCTGGCGGCGCCCGGGCGCAGCGCGACGCTTCGCACCGCGCGGCTTCCCGGTCCGCTGCATATGAGCGCCGCGCTGATGCGCTATGGGCATTTGAGCGTGGGCGAACGGCTCGCGGTCGTGCGCGGCGGGCTCAAGATGCTCGCGATGCGCCGGCGGGAGCATCCCGCGCTCGAGAAGATGACCGTCGCCGATCTTATGACGGTGCTTGGGCAGGGCGAAAATGCGCGCCGCGCGTTCTGGTATCCGCTTTCGGTCGCGACCCTCAACGACGAGCCCGAGGTATCTTCGGCCGCGCTGCTGGCCGAGGTTTTGAAGCGCGCGTTCTTTTCCCGCCGCAAGGATTCCGCGTTCGTCTATTCGCGGGTCGGCCTCTCGGACCTCTACTGCACCGGCGCGCGCGAGTTTATCGAGCGCGCGGGCGGAGTGGTCGCCACGCACTCGATCGTAGAGGGAATCGAAACCGGCGACGACGGGACCGCGGTGCGGGTGCGCCTGCGCGACGGACGCCGGCTCGGCGCGGCGAATTTTATTTCCGCCGCTATGCCGAATAATTTGCTGCGGATGCTGCCCGAGGGTGCGGTCGCCGATCCGTTTTTTTCGCGTCTGGCCGAGCTTGGAACCTCGCCGATAGTTTGCGTGCACGTATGGCTGGATCGCGAGGTTACGCGCTCGGCTTTCGTCGGATTTATCGGCACCGCGACCCAGTGGCTCTTCAACAAGCGCAGAATTTTTGAACGCCACGGCGAACGCCATCCCGGCTACCTGAGCTTCGTGATCAGCGGCGCGCGCAAGCTGGTAGATCAGCCAAACGACGAAATTCTCGACCTGGTGATGAAAGATCTCGCCACGATGATTCCCGCCGCGCGCGGCGCGAATGTCGTGAAAGCGATCGTGCTCAAGGAAAAGCAGGCCACGATGGCGCCGGAGCCGCGCTCGTATCAATTGCGCCCCATGGCGAAGACTCCGATCGCGAATCTCTTTCTGGCCGGCGACTGGGTGCAGACCGGACTACCCGCGACGATCGAAAGCGCGGTGATCTCCGGACGCGCCGCCGCCGCCGCGGTGATCGCCCGCGTCGAGGCCGCGGCGGGCAATTCGTGATGGCGCAGCGGCTCGCCCTGGTTACCGGCGCGAACGGCTTCGTGGGTTGCCACGTGGTGCGCGCATTGCTCGATCGCGGTGAGCGGGTGCGCGCTCTGGTGCGCGACCAAGCGGATATCGCCGCACTTGACGGGCTCGCCGTCGAGCTGGCGCGCGGAGATCTGCGCGATCGCGCCGCAATCGCGTGCGCGGTTGCGGGCTGCGACGAGGTCTATCACGTCGCCGCCGACTATCGTCTGTGGGTGCTCGATTCGGCCGCGATGTACGCAAGCAATGTTGACGGCACGCGCAACGTGATTGAAACCGCGCACGCGGCCGGCGCGAAGCGGATCGTCTATACCGGCACCGTCGGCACCCTCGGAATTCCGCACGGCGGCGAAGGCACGGAAGACACACCGGTCGCGCTGGCCGACATGCCCGGACCGTACAAGCGCTCGAAGTTCATGGCCGAGCAGGTCGCGCTCGAAGCCGCGCGCGCCGGAGCGCCGGTGGTGATCGTGAATCCCTCGACCCCGGTCGGCGCGCTCGATTTGAAACCCACCCCCACCGGCCGCATCATCTGCGATTTCCTCAACCGCCGGATGCCTGCGTACATGGATACGGGGTTGAACCTCGTCGATGTGGAAGATTGCGCGCGCGGGCATCTGCTCGCGGCCGAGCGCGGCCGGATCGGCGAGAAGTATATTCTGGGCGGCGAGAACCTGACGCTGAAGCAGATCCTCGAGCATCTGGCGCGGCTGTCGGGTCTGCGCGCGCCGAGTGTGCGGATTCCTTACGCGCTCGCGTTCGGATTCGCGCTCGGTGCGGAAGCCGTCGCACGTTCGCTGACGCATCGCGCGCCGCGCGCGAGCCTGACCGAGGTGCGGATGGCGCGAAAGCGGATGTTTTTTGATTCGGCGAAGGCGCGCCGCGAACTCGGTTACAAACCGGGACCGGTTGACGCGGCGCTGGCGCGCGCGATCGAGTTTTTTCGCAAGACGGGCGCGGTCAAGGACGCCGCGTAGGCGCGCGATGCATCTGCTTGTCGGCACAATCGAGCTGCGCCCTTACGTGTTCGTCTTTCTGGCGAGCTTTCTGTTCGTTTCGATCGTGAACTTCGGCGTGCGCACGACGGTCCTGTTCGCGATTCTGACTTACATCGTCGCGCTGGCGTGCGAATGGTCGTCGGTGCACAACGGATTTCCCTTCGGGCTGTATCATTACCTCGACGCGACCCGCGGCCGCGAGCTGTGGATTTTCGGCGTGCCGTTTTTCGACTCGCTGTCGTTCACCTTTCTCGGCTTCGCGAGTTACACCGTCGCGCTGCTGCTATGCTCGCCGCTTTATCGCAGCGGCTGGGACCTGCGGATTTTAGATACGTGGAAAATCCGGCGCGCGCCGCGAGTGTGGCTGATGGCGGCGCTGTTCATGGTGATGATCGATCTGATCGTCGATCCGCTGAGTGTGCGCGGCAGCCAATGGTTCCTCGGCAAGATCTTCTGGTACGACCCGCCGGGTCCGCATTTTGGCGTGCCGATAAGCAACTATCTCGGATGGTACTTCGTCGCCGCGATCACGATTCCGATTTTCCTGGTGCTCGATGCGGCTCTGAACCGCGGCGCCGACAAACCGGCCGGCGTGCTCGAAGCTCTGCCGTCGCGCGCGCTTTTGGGTCCCGCGCTTTATCTCGGGATCGCGGGCTTTGGAATCACGATGCTGTTCAAGATCGGCGCGGCAAATGTCGCCTGGGCCGCTGTGTTCATTTATGTGCCGTTTTTGACGCTGGCGGCGCATATTCTGACCCGTTCCGATTCGTACGGCGGGGCAAAGGCGCTCGAGCGTCATCTCACGGATTTTCCCTACGAGCGCGGATTGCCGGTTTGGAATAATGCATCGCGATCGCTTCCAGAGCGACCGCCAGCGCATGCGTCGCGCGGCTGAGACTTTGCATCATCCGGGGCAGCCGCGCGACGACGCGCGGATTGCGCAGCAGGAAACTCGCCGCATGAAGCGGTCGCACGGCGCCGTTTTCGTCCGCCATCTCCGCGCCCACAACCTCGTCATCGACGGTGTCCATCACTGCCCGCACCACGGCAAACCGGACGCCTCGCGCGCGCGCCTCGAGCGCGAGCGCGGCGGTTTCCATATCGACCGCGATCGCGCCGGCGTTCTCCTTCATGGCGCGCTTGTCGGCGCTGGTGCCGAGCACTCGATGAGAAGTCAGAAGCGCTCCCGTTGAATAGCTGATTCCCGCGGCGCGCAGGCAGCGCCCAAGCTCACTCAGCACCGCGTCGTCGATAGCCGCGACCTGTTCCGCCGCGTCATCCTCTGCGCGGCTGGAGAGAATTCGATCCGGAACAATCAGGTCGCCCGCGGACAGGCCGCTCGACAGTGCGCCGGCCACGCCCGTGCCGAGCACCAGGTCGGCGTCGGGAAAAAGATCGAACGCGCGGCGCGCGGCGATTTGGGTGCGGGCAAACCCGATTCCGGTCGCGACGCCGATGATCTCATTCGCGCCGAGGTGCGCGCGAAATCCACGCAGGCTGGTATCATCAATCGCGCGGCGCGATTTCAAGCGGCGCTTGAGCGGAGCCAGCTCGCGCGCGAAAGCGTAAAAGAGAAGAGTCAACAGAAATGTTCCCGCGCCGTGGCTGCGGCCCTTGAGCGATCCGCCGGATAGAAGCAAAATTGCGCGGTCATGGCCATCGGTCAAGTATCGCCGAGCTTTTTCCGCCCGGTTCCAATCGGCAAGCGTAAGTGAAGCAACTCATCGTCAATGGCGACGACTTTGGTCTCTCGGCCGAGGTCAACGCCGGCGTCGTGAAGGCGCATCGCACGGGAATCCTCACCAGCACGAGCCTGATGGTCGCCGAGGAGGCGAGCACCGCGGCTGCGGCCCTCGCGCGAGACAATCCGGGACTCGACGTCGGCTTGCACGTCGTCGTGTGCCGGGGGCGCAGCGTTCTGGCGCCGGAAAAACTTGGCGGTGTAGTCGATGCCGCAGGCCGTTTTCCGGAAAATCCGGAGTGGGCCGGCATGCGCTGGTTTTTCCAGCGAAAAGTTCGCGTCAGTCTGGCGGCGGAGATTCGCGCCCAGGTTGAAAAGCATCTCGAACTGGTCGGACGCCTCGATCATATCGACGGCCATCTGAATTTCCACGTGCATCCGGTGATCGCCGATATCGTGGTCGCGCTGGCGTCCGAGTACAAGGTCGGATCGATCCGTCTTCCGCGGGAAAAAGTTTTCAGCACGCTGCGGTTGCGGCGCGATCATGCGCCGCGCAAGCTCGTCGAAGCGGTGATATTCCGCTCGCTCTCGCGCCGCACGCGCCGGTTGCTCCGCGAGCGCGGAATCAAATCGACTGACTGGCTCTATGGGCTTCATCAGAGTGGTCATTTGAGCGAGGACTATATTTTGCGCGTGATCGAACGCCTGCGCGACGGCACGACCGAGCTATATTTCCATCCGGCGGCCGATATCGGCGGCACGCCGCCCGCCGCCGCCGCGCAGCTCGAAGTCGAAATCCTGACCAGCCCCAAGGTTCGCGCCGCGCTCGACGCGCGCAGCGTGCGGTTGACCACATTCAGGGAACTTGCTCGGGTTTGAGTGATATCGCCGTGCAGAAAGGCTTGCCATGAGTGAAACTTTGATCCGTGTCGCCAACAAGGCGGACCTTCCGCGTCTCACAGAAATTTACAATTACTACGTCGTCAACACCCCGATCACCTTCGATCTGGAGCCGGTTTCTATCGAGCAGCGCGAGCCCTGGTTCCGCGAGCACACCGAGGGTGGACGAAACCGCCTTTTTGTCGCGCACGATGACGGCGTGGTCATCGGTTACGCGGGAACCGGGCGGTTTCGCGCCAAGGCAGCATACGACACCAGCGTCGAGGCCACGATCTATTGCGCGCCCGAGGCGACGGGGCGAGGAATCGGCACGATGCTTTATCGTGTGCTGTTCGAGGCGCTGCGCTTGGAGGATATCAATCGGTTCGTCGCGGGAATCGCACTGCCCAACGACGCTTCCGTCGCGTTGCATCGACGCTTCGGATTCACGCCGGTCGGTACGTTCTCGGAGATTGGGCGCAAGTTCGGGCGCTATTGGGACGTTTTTCAGATGGAGCGGCCGCGGGCCGTGGCGGCGGGGCCGTTTCTCTCGCGTGTCGGAAAAGTTTGACGTAGTGTGAGCGAACGCAGGGACTTAGCCTGCCACGATTCGATTTTGGACCTCGCACAGGAAGGACAACTTAAATGCACGATCAGGAAGGCGCGCCGCGGACCCCGTCGATCCAGGATTACCGGCTGCCGAAAAATGTTACTCCGCGACGGTATGAACTGAAGCTCGAACCCGACCTCAAGGCATTTACTTTCAAGGGCGAGGAGTCGGTCGCGGTTACCGTCAACGAAGCGGCGCGCGCGATCGTGCTCAACGCGCTCGAACTCGAGATCGATTCGGCTGTCGCCGAGCGCGGGGGTAAGTCGATCCGCGCGATGGTCGAGCTCGAACCCGCGCGTGAGCGTGCGCATCTGCGGTTCGGAGAAGAGCTGGCGCCCGGCGAATGGACCCTCAAGATTATTTTTCGCGGCGTGCTCAACGACAAGCTGCACGGCTTCTATCGCAGCCAGTACGTCGATGCGCACGGCCGCTCGCACGTGGTTGCGTCAACCCAATTCGAATCCACCGACGCGCGCCGCGCGTTCCCATGCTGGGACGAACCCGAGCTCAAAGCGAGTTACAAAGTCACGCTCGTAATCGATGAAAAGCTGGCCGCGATCTCGAACGGCGGCCAGGAAAGCGAGCGCAAGATTGCCGGCGGCAAGAAAGAGATCGTTTTCAAAGAGACAATCAAGATGTCCACCTACCTGGTGGCGTTTATCGTCGGCGAATTCGAGGCCACAGCACCCGTCGATGCGGGCACGCCGCTGCGCGTGGTCCACGTTCCAGGCAAAGAGGGGCTCACAAGCTGGGCGGAACAGATTGGAGCTTATTCGCTAAAATATTTTGCCGACTATTACGGGCTCAAATACGCGGGCGACAAGCTCGACCTGATCGCGATTCCCGATTTCGCTTCCGGCGCGATGGAGAATCTCGGTGCGATCACGTTTCGCGAAACCGCGCTGCTGGCCGACGAGAAGACCGCCTCGCGCGCGGAGCTCGAGCGCGTGGCCGATGTGGTATCGCATGAGAACGCGCACATGTGGTTCGGCGACCTGGTCACGATGCGATGGTGGAACGGCATCTGGCTGAACGAAGCGTTCGCGACCTTCATGGAGATGCTCGCGGTCAACGCGTGGAAGCCCGAGTGGAAAAGATGGGACAGCTTTTCAGTTTCGCGCGCCGCGGCGATGGCGATCGACGGGTTGCGCAGCACGCGTCCGATTGAATTTCCGGTTCTAAGCCCCGAAGAATGCCGCGCGATGTTCGATATCCTGACGTATGAAAAGGGCGCGGCGGTGCTGCGGATGCTCGAACAGTACCTGCGTCCGGAAGTCTTTCGCGACGGTATCCGCCTCTACCTGAAGAAGCATCAGTTCGCGAACACCGAGACCAGCGATCTGTGGGACGCGCTCGAAGAAGCGTCCAAAGAGCCCGCGCGCAAGATGATGGACTCCTGGATCTTCCAGCCCGGATTCCCGATGATCGACGCCGCGTCGGAAAAAAGCGGCAATGCGATCAAGCTCTCGCAGCGCCGCTTTTATTATCTGCGCGAAGAATCAAGCCAGCTCTGGCACGTGCCGGTGATGATCCGCGCAAAGACTTCCAACGGCGTCGTCACGAAGAAAGTCTTGCTCACCGAACCCGAGACCACGGTCGAACTGGGCGAGAAAGTCGAGTGGGCGCTGCTCAATGAGGGCGGCCACGGATTTTATCGCGTGCATTACGCGCCCGAGATGCTTGCGGAGCTGACGCGCAATCTTGGCGAGCTTGCGCCGATCGAGCGCTTCGGCCTGGTCAGCGACACCTGGGCCGCGACGGTCGCCGGGATGGGTCCTCTGAGCGAGTTCCTCGCGATGGCGCGGCTGTTCAGCGGCGAGAACGATCTCAACGTGTGGCGAGCGATGCTCGGCGCGTTCAATTACCTGGACATGATCGCGCCGGATGCGGCGCGGCCAGCACTCGCGGCCGCCGTGCGTGAAATTGTCGGTCCCGCGGCGAAGCATCTGGGATGGGAAGCGAAGGCGGGCGAGAGCGAACTGACCCGTCAGCTTCGCGGAGTTTTGATCGGCGCGCTTGGAACGGTCGGCGATGATCCGGAGGTTCAGCGGCGCGCGGCTGAGGTTTACGCGCGCTTCGAGGATAATCCGGAGGCGGCGGATCGCGATCTCGCGCCGCCGCTGGTCGCGATTCTTGCGCATGCGGGTGACGCGAAGCGCTACGAGGAGTTTTCACGCAAGTTCAAATCCGCGCGCACTCCGCAGGAGGAGCAGCGCTACCTGTTCTCGCTGACCGGCTTTCGCGAACGGAAACTGCTCGAGCGGACAATGGCAATGTCGCTCGACGGGCAGGTGCGCACGCAAAATGCGCCGTACCTGATGCACTCGCTGTTGCTGAATCCCGCATCGCGCTACGACGCGTGGGATTTCATCCGGCGCAACTGGGAGGAGATGGCAAAGAAATATCCAGACAACGCGCTGCCGCGGATGTGCGAGGCGGTCGTCGCCCTGCTCGATCGCGAGGATGACGTGAAGGCGTTTTTCGCGACCCATCGCGTGCGCCTGGGCGCGAAGATAATCGACCAGCACCTCGAGCGACTGAGCGTCGCGGTAGGTTTCAGAAATCGCGAAGGCGCGAAACTTTCCTCTACATTGAAGGGCTGACCATTGCGTCAGACGCCGAGTAAGCCTTTGCCGGGGACGTGGTTGATCTCCAGCCGGATGCCGTCGGGGTCTTCGAACAGGACCGAATAGTAGCCAGGCGCCCACGATCCTTCCTCCGGCGGATGCACGATCTTCGCGCCGAGAGTCTTCAGGAACTCGTAGGCTTCATCGATATTCTTGCGCTCGCGCGCGCGAAAGCATGCGTGATGCAGCCCCACGCGGTATTGCTCGAAATGTTCCTTCGAGTGTTTCGCGTCGGCCTTGTGGATGCCGACACCAGTGCGGCCGCCGACACAGTAGAACTGCGAGTCGGTCTTGCGGACCACGAACTTCAAGCCCAAAAACGGCAGCAGCTTTTCGTAAAACGGCAGGCAAGCCTCGTAGTTGCTGACCGTCAGCATCACATGCGCCATTCCGTTTACTTCCATCGTTTGCGGCTCCTGGGACCTCAAGTAACGCTTTAAGTTAGCTCGCCTCGGCGTCAGTGCGCGTGCATCCGGCGGCCGTCGGGCTGCTGATGTCCCAGAATCGGATGAGGACGATAAGGTTTTTCGAGCGCCGCGATCTCGTCGGCGCTGAGCTTGATATCGACCGCGTCGATCGCTTCTTTCAGATGCTTCATCTTGGTCGCGCCGATAATCGGAGCGGTCACTCCCGGCGCGTGAAGAATCCACGCGCACGCTACCTGCGACGGCGTGACGCCGCGCGACTTGGCGAGCTTCTCGACTTCGCCCAGCACCTGGAAGTCGGCTTCGCTGAAGTACATCATCTTGGCGAAGTCGTCGGACTTGGCGCGTGCAGTCTCGCCGCTTTTCTGCGGGTTGCGATTTCCCGCCAGAAAGCCGCGTGCGAGCGGGCTCCACGGAATCAGGCCCACGCCTTGATCTATGCAAAGCGGGTTCATCTCGCGTTCTTCCTCGCGATAAACCAGGTTGTAATGATTCTGCATCGACACGAAGCGATGCCATCCGTTTTGCGCTTGCAGGTTAAGCGCCTTTTGGAACTGCCACGCCGCCATCGAGCTTGCGCCGAGGTAGCGGACTTTGCCGGCGCGCACCAGCGAGTCCAGCGCCTCGAGGGTCTCTTCTAGCGGGGTGGTGAAGTCGTAGCGATGGATTTGATACAGATCGATGTAATCCATCTTGAGGCGCTTCAAAGATGCGTCGCACGATTCGAGAATATGCTTGCGCGACAGTCCGCTGCGGTTCGGCCCCGGCGCCATCTGCCCGTGAACCTTGGTCGCGAGCACGATATCCTCGCGCCGGGCCATTTCGCCAAGCCATTTGCCGGTGATCTCTTCGCTTACGCCGACCGAGTACACGTTGGCGGTGTCGAAGAAGTTGATTCCAGCTTCCAGCGCAGCGGCGAAATGCTCGCGCGCCTCGTCAACGGTTAGCACCCAATCGCGCCACTGCTTGGATCCATAGCTCATGCATCCGAGACAGATGCGGGACACCATGAGTCCGGTCCTGCCGAGTTTTGCGTGTTGCATGGTTCCCATATTCGGAGAGAAATATCTCTTCCGCCTTTTTGTTTGAATCTTATTTGAACGAGGGTCCAAAACCCAAAGTCCAGCGCGTGGCGCCGGTTGTCAATAGAAGAAGGTGCTGGAATCAATCCTTCGGCATGAAAATCACAGGCTGAAGCCAGTGCCACTTCCGGGCCCCAGATTTCGGTGGCCACCGGCTTTAGCAGATGATTCCACGAACGGCGAGACCAAGGCGGCGTCAGGGCGGTGCAGGTTTGGCGACGGCGCGTCGATGAACGCGCAAATCATAGCCGTGGTCGTGCGCAAAGCGCTCGCGGATGACCGCCAACAGGACGCCGTCCACAATCGCGATCAGGATGATCGTGGTGAGGGTCAGGTTGCGGAGCAGTCGCCGCCAGTTGCGTTTGCGCATCGAAGGGTACCGGCCAATCTGATTATAGCGCCGGGAATGCGCGGCCGCAGCGGGTATTTCCCCAGCATTACAGACCGAATAACATTGCACGCGAGCCGAAAACCGGTGAGCGAATGAAGGTGAAGAGTATGCGGGTTTTATTCGTGCATCCCAGTCCGCTGATGTACAGCGAGATTTATCTGCGCCTGGAGCCGCTGGGGATGGAGCGGGTGGCGGCGGCAGTGCGCGCGGCCGGACACGATGTCCGGATTATCGATCTTCAGGTTTTTCAGCATCGCGATCTCTACCGAGAGTTCGACGAGTTTCGTCCCCGCGCGATCGGCTTTTCGCTCAACTATCTGGCCAACGTGCCCGAGGTGATCGATCTGGCCAAAGCGATCAAGCAGCACGATCCGAACTGCTTCGTATTCGCGGGCGGCCACAGCGGATCGTTTGTCGCGGCGGATATTCTCGAGCATTCAGAGGGTGCGATCGATTGCGTGTTGCGCGGCGAAGGCGAAACCAGCGCGCAGATGCTGATGGAAGCAATCGACAGCGGTGCCGACGCGATTACGAAGGTGCCCGGAGCGCTGACTCAGCGCGGCAGCGGGCCTGCGCCGATTATGATCGATGACCTGGACAAATTTTTTCCGGCGCGAGACCTGAGCCGCCGGCGCAACAAGTATTTTATCGGTGTGCTCGACCCGTGCGCGTCGATCGAGTTCACACGCGGATGCCCGTGGGATTGTTCATTCTGCAGCGCGTGGACCTTCTACGGCCGCAGTTACCGGAAATCGACCGCGGAGGCGGCGGCCGAGGACATGGCGTCGATCAAGGAACCCAACGTGTTTATCGTGGACGACGTCGCATTCATCCATCCGGAGCACGGCTATGCGATTGGCCACGAGCTCGAAAAGCGCAAGATCAAAAAACAGTACTACCTCGAAACCCGCGCCGACGTTCTGCTCCGCAACCAGGAAGTCTTCGAGTATTGGCGGCGGCTCGGACTCGAGTACATGTTTTTGGGGCTCGAAGCGATCGACGAGGAAGGGCTGAAGGCGCATCGCAAGCGCTCGTCACTGGATACCAACAACAAGGCGCTGGAAGTGGCGCGAAAGATAGGCGTGACGGTCGCGATCAATCTGATCGCCGACCCCTCATGGGACGAGCGCCGCTTCGAGATCATCCGCGAATGGGCGATGAGCATCCCCGAGATCGTGCATCTGACCGTCGCGACGCCGTACCCCGGCACCGAGTTGTGGCTCACCGAGGCGCGCAAGCTCACGACGCTGGACTACCGTCTGTACGATATTCAGCACGCGGTTCTGCCGACCAAGTTGCCACTGCTCAAATTCTATCAAGAGCTGGTCAAGACGCAGGGCGTGCTCAATCGCAAACATCTGGGGTTCAGCGTGCTCAAGGATGTCGCGTCGATCGCGGGGCGTCTGCTGCTGCAGGGACAAACGAACTTCGTGAAGATGCTGTGGAAGTTCAACAAGGTTTACAACCCGGAGCGCCAGTTCCAGGAACATCACCGCCCGGTCCACTATCAGATGAAGCCGCCCGCGGCGCACACCGACCGGCGGCCGGACCCCGCGGCGCTGTACATTCATCCGGCGCAGAAATCGGTGCACGGCCAGCGTCCCTCGGAAACGCCGGCAGGCGGCCGCTGAGCCAAGCGGGAGCGCGGCGGCCCGTCGCGATCGGATAAATCAATCGCCGGAAAATTTCGGAGCGCGCTTGGCGATGAACGCGGCGATTCCTTCGCGCGCGTCCTTGGTTCTCGAACGCGAAATGAGCCACTCGGCCTCGCGCGACATCTGCGTGTCGAGCGCGTTGTGCGCGCTGGCGAGCAACAGGCGCTTGACTCCTCCGTAGGCTCCGGTTGGACCGGCGGCCAGCTCGGTTGCTATCGCGGTGGCGGCGGCGACGGCCTCGCCGTCGGGCACGACGCGGGTCACGATGCCGAGGGCGTACGCCTCATCGGCGCTCAAGACGGGATTGAGGATGGCCAATTCGAGCGCCTTTCTTTGGCCGACGATTCGCGGAAGAAAATAGGTCGAGGAACCGTCCGGGGTGAGCGCGGCCTTGGTGTAAGCCATCGTGAATTTTGCGGACTTTTCCGCGATCACGAAATCGCAGGCGCATGCGATGCTGAAGCCGGCGCCGGCTGCGCTGCCGTGGACGGTGGCGATAATCGGCGAGCTCATATGGGTGAAGGTCGCGACCGCGCGATGCAGGAAATGAGTCACGCGCTCGAGGTAACCGGGCAATTGCGCGGGCAGCTGCGCGCCGAAAGCTTTCAGATCGCCGCCGGCACAGAATAGGCTGCCCTCGCCGCGCAGCACCACGGCGCGGATGCCTGGATCCTCGGCGCAAATCCGAATCGCGTCGCAAAGGTCGCGCGCCATATCGAGATTGATCGCGTTGGCCGACGCAGGACGGTTGAATGCCACGTCGGCGACACCGCCGGTTTTTTGGAACAGCAGATTTTCGTATTCGGGCCCCACGGTTGATTCCTCTGGCTACGGGGTGATGCGCACGCGAATCATCGATTCCACCCGCGATACCAGTCCGCGATCGCGCGGCCGATTTCGTGTGGTGAATCTTCCTGGATAAAGTGGATGCCGCTGACCGTGACCTCGCGCTGATTCGGCCATCGCCGGCAGAATTCGCGCTGTGCGCCGGTCAGAATCGCGCCCGGATCAGCGTTGACGAATAGCTTGGGAATCGGGCTCGCGGCGAGCCATTTCGAATACGCATCGGCGATCGCGACCACGTCGGCCGGCTCGCCCTCGATCGGGATCTCACGCGGCCATGTGAGCGTCGGGCGGCGTGACTCGCCGGGTTCGGCGAATGGCTTGCGATAGACATCCATCTCGACGTCGCTCAACTTACGCTTCACGCTGCCGGGCAAAATCCGTTCGACGAATATATTTCGCTTGAGAATCAGGTCATCGCCCAAAGGGCCGCGCAGCGATTTGAACAGATCGACTGCGGGCTTGGACCATTCCGCCCAGGTGAGCGAACGTACGATCGCTTCCATGTACGCGACGCCCGCCGCGCGCTCCGGATGACGCCGCGCCCAATCGAAGCCCAGCGCCGATCCCCAATCGTGCACCACCAGCGTAAGCGGACCCTCGGGCAGAATGCGATCCAAGAACGCGTCGAGGTGGAGCGCGTGATCGGCGAAGCGATATTTCGCGGTCGAGGATTTTCCCGACGCGCCCATCCCAATCAGATCGGGCGCGATGCATCGTGCAAACGGCGTCAGATGCGGGATCACGTTGCGCCACAGGTACGACGAAGTGGGATTGCCGTGCAGGAAAACGATCGGCGAGCCCTGGCCCGCGTCCGCGTATGACATCGAGGTGCCGAGCAGATCGACGCGACAGCGTGGATGCGGATCGTCGGCGGAAATCTCAGCGGTGCTCATAAAAACTCAGCGGATGACTAAAAAAATACGAGGTTCGGCCGCACCGCGCAAGCGTGGAGACCCGCTTGCGCGTTTAGCCGATCGATTCTTAAGCCGCGGGTTCAGCGCGTCAGTCGTCGATATTGAGTTTCTTGCGCGCCTGCTCGCTCATCATGTGCGGCGTCCACGGCGGATCCCACACGATCTCGACGGTGGCGTCGTCGCATCCGGGCAGGCCCAGAAGCTTGTCCTGAATTTCCTGCGTGATCATCGCGCCCATGTGACATCCGGGCGCGGTCAGCGTCATCGTGACAGTGATCACGCCGCCCGAGAGCGCGACGCCATAGACCAGGCCGAGATCAACCACGTTGACCGGAATCTCCGGGTCGTAGCACTCGCGCAGCACCTCGTAAACGTCGGCTTCGGTAATTGCTATGGCGGCGGAATTATCCATCTGACAGGGTGTATTGTATAAGAAGCGTGCTACGCCTGATATGGCGCGAAAAGAGAGTTTACCGATGGCCGATTCAGAGACTGACAAGGAAGAGCTTTACGATCAGGCGATCGATTTGTTCGCCGACGACAAGTTTGACGAAGCGATCGCGATGTACGAGCGCGCGCTCGAAGTCGATCCGAAATTCACCGACGCGGTGCACGGACTCGCGATGTGCTATCAGGCCAAAGGCGATACCGATTCGGCGATCGAGGTGACCAAGCGCCACATCGCGGCGGATCCGGAAGACATCCTGGCGTTCACTAACCTCAGCATGTTCTATCAAAAAAAAGGCATGATCGCGGAAGCGGAAACCGCGGGCGCCGAAGCGCGGCGGCTGGACTGGAAACGTCAATTGCGCGAAGGGAAACCCAAATCCTGAATCGGCTGCGAACATCACAGGACATGAAATTGCGATGAGACTGAAAGATAAGGTCGTGATGATAACCGGCGGCGGCTCGGGGCTGGGCCGCGAAATGGGCCTGACCTTCGCGCGCGAGGGCGCAACGATCGCGGTCAACGACATCCGGCCCGAGTCGGCGCAAAACGTTGCGACCGAAATCGAGCGTGCGGGTGGCAAGGCGCGCCCGATCGTCGCGGATGTCTCCTCGAGCGCGGCGGTCAAAAGGATGTTCGCGGAGTTCGTCGCGGCATTCGGCCCGATCGATATCCTGATCAACAACGCTGGGATTGGGCGCACGCGGGAGACCACCGAGATCAGCGGATTGCAGGATCTCGCCGACGAAGACTGGCACAAGATGCTTTCGACGCACCTCGACTCGACCTTCTATTGCACGCGCGAGGCGCTTAAGCTGATGATCCCGCGGAAATCGGGCCGCATCATCAATCTCGGCTCGATCGCGGGCACCACCGGGCTCGGCGGCGCGGTCGCATACTCGGCGGCAAAGGGCGGCATCATCTCGTTCACCAAGGCGCTGGCGAAAGAAGTCGTCGGCCATGGAATCCTGGTCAATTGCATCGCGCCCGGCTTTATCGAGACTCCGATGACCGCGCCGATCACCGGCGAGATGAAGCAATACTTTACCCAGCTCACGCCGATGGGCCGCTTCGGCGAGCCGCGCGATATCGCGTGCGCCGCGCTGTTTCTCGCCTCGGACGAATCGAACTTCATGGTCGGACAAGTCGTCAGTCCCAACGGCGGCTATGTGATCTAGACGGCGTGCGGCAGGCCGCCGGAGCCTTCGTAATCTCAGCCGCTCTGCGCGTGACTCATGCCCATCCGATCCGCCGGTGTTCTGATTCCGCTGTTCTCGCTTCGCACCCGCGACGACCTGGGCCGCGGCGAGATTCTGGATCTGCCCGCCATGGTCGATTTTGCGCGTGACGCCGGCTTGAGCATCATCCAACTGCTTCCACTCGATGAAGGCGCGCCCGACGAGACCAGCCCCTACAGCGCGATGAGCGTGCTTGCAATCGATCCGGTGTATATCACCGCGCGTGAACTGGGCGGCATCGGGCGAGTGTCGATCGCGCGGGCGCAAGCGGCGGTCGGCGGCGGACGTGTCGTCGCGCGCGCGGTTTCGCGGCCGGTCCGGCTGGCGCTGCTCGAGCGCGCCTATCGCGCGTCACGGGTGCGCGGCGGCTC
>DATKSB010000204.1:0-4024 GCA_035531855.1 Binataceae bacterium (SeqCode) | reverse complement strand
GGCGACGCCAAGGAGGGCTGGGACAATATCGATATCTTCGGATGGCTCGGCTATCCGATGCAAATCAAGATCAACTTCCTGTGCCGCGACTCGATTCTGGCCGCGCCCCTGGTGCTCGACCTGGTGCTGTTCCTCGATCTGGCGCATCGCGCCGGGATGCGCGGAATCCAGGAATGGCTGTCGTTCTACTTCAAAGCCCCGATGCACGCGCCCAATGTTTATCCGGAGCACGACATCTTCATCCAGCTAATGAAGCTGAAGAACACCCTACGCTGGATGCGTGGCGAAGAACTGATCACGCATCTCGGGCTCGAATATTACGATTGATTTCGCGCTGGGAATCGCTCGCGTTTATTTCGGATGCGCGATGATATCGAGCAGGATATAGGCGTCGTCCTTGATTTGGAAATAGAAACGCCATCCACCATTCACTCGCGCCTGCCAAATGCCATGCGTCTCGTCATATTTCTTGGCTCGTAAGGAAGGATGTCGAAGGTTTTCCGCCAGATATTCCACTCGTCGATCGAAAGCGCGTTGCATCGCTGCTGGTGCGGCTTGATAGCTCCGGCGAAAGCGCTCCGTCTACAGCAGACGTATCAGGCGGGCAAGGATTTTTGGCCGCGGCGCAGCGAACGCAGCATGTCCTTCGCCGAGCGGTAAGGTCCGTGAACGCGGCCATCCTTGACGTCCGCAAGCGCTTCGGCCAGCCGCTTTTCGACCAGCGCCTTGGGAGTGATCAGCAATTTGTCGTCGTTGAGCTCGACTTCAAGGTAGTCGCCGGCGCGCAGCCCAAGCCGGTCGTGGATCTTCTTGGGAATAATCACCTGGCGACTGGCGCCGATCTTCACGATCGAAGTGATGCGCGCGGCCGTCTTCCGCTGTGCTTGTGTTTTCATTTAATTGATTATTACAAAATGCACGCTCATCGTTCAACTGGACACAAAGGAAGCAATGTAGCCATTGCTTGTCAATGACCATCTAATTAGATATATATCTAATTAGATGCGAACCGCTAAATCAACGGGCACTGAAGAAGGCCTCGCGGCCGAGCCGCTCGAGTTTTTTCGCGCGCTCGCCGACCGCAGCCGGTTGCGGATCGTCGGGTTGCTGGCCGCGCGCGAGTACAGCGTGCAGGAACTCGCTCGCACCCTGGGCCTGCGCGAGCCTACCGTCTCGCATCATCTCGCGATCCTGAAGACTGTCGGTCTGGCCAGCGTCCGCTCCGAAGGCACTACCCGATGGTACCGGCTCGAAGCGGACGCGCTTCATCGCCGAAGCCGCGCCCTGCTCAGCCGTCCTTCCCTTGACCAGATTGCTGCCGATACTTCCGCCGAGGCCGGCGAGCGCGAGGTGCTGGCGAATTTCCTCGAAGGCGACCGCCTCACCACGATTCCGGTGTCACGCAAGAAGCGTTGGCTCATCCTGCGATGGCTCGCTGGAAAGTTCAGCGCCGACGTCGAATACACCGAGGCGCAGGTAAACGCGATCATGAAACGCCATCACGAAGATGCCGCTACCCTCCGCCGTGAGATGGTGGGCTGCCGGATGCTCGCGAGGGCGGGGGGTGTCTATCGGCTACTTGCTGAGAGCGAATGGCGCCCGTCGCCGTGAGCGTCGTTGCGGGGGCTTTCGTCTGGATGGTGGCGCGCAATAGAATCGATCCCTGATGAGTATCCTGCGCGACAAGACAATAGTGCTCGGCGTTAGCGGCGGGATCGCCGCGTACAAGGCCGCCGAAATTGTGCGGGCGCTCGTGCAGCGCGGGGCGAAAGTCCGCGTGATGATGACCCGCAACGCGCAGGAATTTATCACGCCGCTCACGCTCCAGACGCTCGCGCAGAGTCCGGTCGCTACCGACACATTCAGTCTCACCCAGGAATCCGAGATCGGGCATATTCGTCTCGCAGACTCGGCCGACGCGGTTCTGATCGCGCCCGCGACCGCGAACGTGATCGCCAAAGCCGCGGCCGGAATCGCCGACGATATTGTCACCACCGTTCTGCTTGCGACGCAGGCGCCGGTCGCCTTCGCGCCCGCGATGAACGTGCACATGTATGCGCATCCCACGGTCGTCGAGAATCTCGGCAAGCTGCGCGCGCGCGGCGCTACGATTATTGATCCCGCCGAGGGCGAACTCGCCTGCGGTTACGAGGGCAAGGGCCGTCTGCCTGATACCGCGATCATAATTGCCGGGCTCGAACGGATTCTTTCGCCGAACGATCTGGCGGGCGAGCGGATTCTCGTCACCGCCGGTCCGACGCAAGAGGCGATCGATCCGGTGCGCTTCGTCTCGAATCGATCTTCCGGAAAGATGGGCTTCGCGATCGCGGCCGCCGCGCGCCGCCGCGGCGCGGAGGTGCGGCTGGTCGCGGGACCCTCGGCGCTCGCGACGCCGTACGGCGTCGAGCGGATCGACACGGCTAGCGCGGCCGAGTTGCTCACCGCGACCACCAACCATTTCCCGTGGGCGACCTCTCTCGTGATGGCGGCGGCAGTTGCCGACTTCCGTCCGGCAAACCCTGCGTCCGGCAAGCTCAAGAAAAATTCCAAAGGCATCGAGCTCAAGATGATCTCGATCGCCGACGAGCTTCCGCGAATCGCGGCGAAGAAAGGCTCGCGCCTGATGATCGGTTTCGCGGCCGAGACCGGCGACCTTGCGGCGAACGCGAAGGCCAAGCTTGCGCGCAAGCGGCTCGATCTGATCGTCGCCAACGATGTCACGCAAGCGGGCGCGGGTTTCGGCGTCGATACCAATATCGTCACCTTCTTCGGCGCCGACGGCAGTATCGAGAGTCTGCCCAAGCTATCGAAAGATGAAGTAGCCGATCGAATCCTCGATCGGCTCAGCGCGCTGCGCGCTGCAAAGTCGCGGCCGCTCAGAGTCGTTCGCTAACCGGCGCCGCGCGTGACGCGTCCGCGCAATGCCGCAGCATCTCAGTCGGTCTTTGGGGAGGATTCAGATGGCGACGATCGGAAGTCCCGCGCCCAGCGCAATGCGGCCGAGGCGCGACTGGTTCCTTACCGCGATGGCGATTCTGTTCGCGGTGCTCGCGTTCTCGGATTTCACCAAGCCCTTTCAGCATCACAACGATCCGCATCTCGGGCTGGTGGTGTTCGGGCATCGTCTCGCGACCTTCGGCGAAAACGCGATCGGCGGTCCGATCTTCGGCATCATCCTGGCGATCTACGCCTACGGTTTGATCGCGCAGAAGCGATGGCTCAAGCCGCTCTCGGTCGTGTACGCGTTTTATGTGCCGGTCAATCTCACGCTGTTCTGGTCGCTCCATGATAACGGGCATCCGACCGTCGGCTTCATCATCGTGTACTTGATTCTCTCGGTCGGCGGATCGGTCGGAACCGCGCTCTATATTGGCTATCATCAGGACCGGCTGGCGTGATGCCTGCCAACTATGAGTGAATCCAAAGCGCATCCGGATCGCGCGACGATCGTCGCGACGCTCACCGATTACGTCGCGCAGCTTCGCGAGGAAGGACTCGACGGTCTGCCGCCCTCCGAGCGCGCGCCGGCGCCCGCCGCGCCATCAGCCGCGCGCGCGAATGATCGAGTCGCCGCCGCCGCGCCGCCGGCGCGCGCGATGTCCTCGAAATATCCCGGACTGGAAAAAACCGAATCGCTCGAAACGTTGCGCGAATTTATCGGCGATTGCCGCCGCTGCAAGTTGTGGGGGCTCCGCAAGAATCTGGTCTTCGGAGTCGGCAATCCGGATGCCGAGCTGATGTTTATCGGCGAAGGTCCGGGCGCCGAAGAAGACGCGCGCGGCGAGCCGTTCGTCGGCCGCGCCGGCCAGTTGCTGACTGATATTATCGAGCGCGGGATGGGCATGGCGCGCGCCGAGGTCTATATCTGCAACGTGATCAAGTGCCGCCCGCCCGATAACCGCAATCCCGAGCCCGACGAGGTCGCGTCGTGCGAGCCGTTCATGCTGCGCCAAATCGAGCTGGTCAAGCCGCGCGTGATCGTCGGGCTGGGCACCTTCGCAGTGCAGACCGTGCTGAAGGTCAA
>DATKSB010000203.1:0-3167 GCA_035531855.1 Binataceae bacterium (SeqCode) | reverse complement strand
AAATTCACCGAACAAGGCGCGATCACGATCAGTGTCGCCCATGCCGCCGCCGGCTCGGGCCCCGACGGCGGCGCCGCGATGCTCGAATTTACCGTCGCCGATACCGGGATCGGCCTGACCGCCCGCGAGCTGGCCAACGTCTTCTCACCCTTCACCCAAGCCGATTCCTCGACCACGCGCAAATATGGCGGCAGCGGTCTGGGACTCGCGATTGTCGATCGCCTGGCGACGCTGATGGACGGCAAAGTGTGGGTCGAGAGCACGCCCGGCACCGGCAGCAGGTTTCATTTCACCGCCCACCTGGAACCAGTGGCTGCGGCAGGTTCTGAACCGCAGGCGCCGATTGCGATACCGTCTGCCGCCCGGATCGTGGATCGTTCGCTCAGGATACTGCTCGCCGACGACTCGGCGGATAACCGAATGCTGGTCGAGGCTTATCTAAAGAAGACTCCCTACATTCTCGAGATGGCCGAAAACGGCAAAGTCGCCTACGACAAATTCGTCGCCGGACAGCCCGACCTGATCCTGATGGACATTCAGATGCCGGTGCTTGACGGCTATGGCGCGACGCGGATGATCCGGCGCTACGAGGCGCAAACCAGCCGCGCGCATACACCGATTATCGCGCTCAGCGCCTCGGCGCTCGACGAGTCGATTCATCGCTCGCTCGAAGCCGGATGCGATCTGCACGTCAGCAAGC
This sequence comes from Binataceae bacterium (SeqCode), assembly GCA_035531855.1. Lineage (GTDB taxonomy): Bacteria > Desulfobacterota > Binatia > Binatales > Binataceae > JBARDN01. The sequence continues at coordinate 2,467 of DATKSB010000203.1, read as the reverse complement.
CGGTCAAGCGTGCAACTCTGCTCGACGCGATCGCGTCGGCCGTCGAGGCCGCCTTAGCGTGCGCGTAAACTTTCCGCCGCGGCAATCCGCCGCCGCGCGATCTCGAACAGCGCCACCGCCGCCGCCACCGAGACATTGAGCGAATCGACCCGCCCGCGCATCGGAATTGCCGCCACGTAGTCGGCCGTCTTCTTCACGATCTCGCGCACCCCGGCGCCTTCGGAGCCAACCACGATCGCGAGCTTGCGCGCGGTGTCGAGTTCATAGATCGACGTCGTTCCACCCGGCGCGAGCGCCACCACCCAGTAGCCCGCCTGCTTCATCTGCTCGAGGGCGCGCGCGACATTGCCGCATCGCGCGATCTTCAAATGCACCCACGCACCCGCCGACGACTTGATCGCCGCCGGTGTCACGCCGACGGTTCGGTCGCGCGCCAGAATCACCGCCGGTACGCCGGCACCCTCGGCCGAGCGCATCAGCGCACCCAGATTGCGCGGGTCGGTGACTCCATCGACCAGGATTAGCGGATCGTAACCCGCGCCGATTACTTCATCGAACGCGGCGTAGGAGTATTCGCGGACCTCGGCGATCACTCCCTGGTGACGCGCCTCGCGCCCAGCCATCCGGACCAGCGCGTCGTCCTCTGCGCTCGCGATCCGTCCACCCGCCGCGCGCACGCGCTCGATCTCGGCGCTGAAGCGGCGCTCGTCGCCGGCGCGGACGTGCAGCACCCGAACGGCGTTGGGCGCAGCCGCGACCAGCTCGCGCACCGGCTCGGCGCCGAACACGATATCGCGATCGCTCCCGGAGCGGCCGTCGCGCTGCTGCGCTGTCGCGCGGTCATCGCGACGCTCGGGATTCTGGGTGCGTTCGCGAGGATCACGCGGATCGTGCGGCGGAACGTTCGGTGTGCGCGCTTGGTGGCGATCGAAGCGCTTGCCGCGAGGATAGGTTTTCTTCATCGCCGGGAATCCTATCAGACCGCGGCCGCGCGCGCCTGCTGGAGGCAGGAAGCGGTTTCAATCGCGCGCGCCAACCTTTAGACTCGGATGATTCGATCTGATTTGAACGATTCCCGCGCGAATCGGGCGGCCGCATTGAAGCTCGCGTTTCCAAGAATAACGATTATCGATCGCTACGTCGCGCTCGAAGTGCTCTTGCCGTTCGCGATGGGCGTGGGCCTGCTCACCTTTACCCTGGTGACGGGCAGGATGCTCAAGCTGACCGAAATGGTCGTGAATCACGGGGTCAGCGTCGGCGAAGTGCTCGGGCTAATCGCCTACATCATGCCGGCGTTCCTCGAATTAACGCTCGGGATGGCGGTGCTGCTGGGTGTCCTGCTCGGCTTCGGGCGGATGTCGAACGACCAGGAGATGACGGCGGCGCGCGCCAGCGGAATCAGCCTGTACCGGCTGGCGGTGCCGGTTATGGCGGTCGCGTTCGTGGTGTACCTGGTGGCGACGTGGTTCGCGTTTTCGGTGCGGCCGTGGGCCGACTCGCGCCTGCAGGATCAGCTCTACTACCTGACCCGGACCAAGGCGGCGGCGGGACTGCGCGAGAAAGTCTTCAACGACGATCTGCCGCGGATCATGATCTACGTTGACAAGATCTCCGATGAAGATGGCAGCCTGCACGGCGTGATGATTGCCGACTCGCGCGATCCCAAACAGCAGAACACGATTATCGCGACTCACGGTCTGGTGCTGCCGGACGAAAAGACCGGCGGCACCACGCTCAGGCTCTTCGACGGCTCTCTGTTCGGTTCCGAGGCGGCGAGCGATCAAAGCCACGTGACGAGCTTTCGGGTTTACGATTTGACTATCCGCCCCAAGGAAGGTGGCGCCGCCTCGCTCGATCGCGACGCCGACGAGCTCTCGTACGGCGCGCTCATCGCGCGAATCGACGCTGCGCGCGCTCGCGGCAAGCCCGACCATGAAGCCGAGACCGAGCTCGCCGCAAAATATATGGTTCCGTTCGCCACCCTGCTGTTCGCGCTGCTGGGCGTCTCACTCGGGCTCAAGCCCGCACGCGGGGGACATTCGGAGCGCTTCGGCGTCGCGGTGGCGCTGTTCTTTTTGTACTATTCGATCATGCGCGTGGGGCGGACTCTCGCTGAGCGCGGGTCGCTCAATGCCTATCTTGCGATGAGCATCCCCGACGTCGTTTTCCTGGCGCTGGCGCTATGGCTGTTCGTGCGCGCCGCGCAGGACAAAGGCAATCAGGGGCGCGGCCCCGGCGACTTCCTGTGGGAGTTGGTCGAACGCTACGAGAAAAGCAGGCAGCCCGCATGACGCTGCGCCCGCGCCTCTCGCCGGTGATGGACCGATTCCTGGCGGGCCAGTTTTTCGGTCCATTCATGGTCTGCGTCGCGGCGTTCACCGCGGCCTACCTGCTCGGCGACATGTTCGACCGGGTCAACGATCTGATCAAATACGGCGGTCTCGGACTTATCGGGCTGGAATATTTC
>DATKSB010000202.1:0-7888 GCA_035531855.1 Binataceae bacterium (SeqCode) | reverse complement strand
ATGGGGCGCAAAATTCTTTTCATCACCACCGATCAGCAGCGCTACGACTCGCTCGGATGCAACGGCGGCAAAATCGCGCAGACTCCGAATATCGACCGGCTCGCCGCGACCGGGATCAACTACCGCCGCGCGCACAACCAGAACGTGGTCTGCATGCCCGCCCGCGCCACGATGCTCACCGGACAGTACGTGCGCACCCACGGCGTTTTCGCCAATGGCATCGCGCTGCCTGCCGACGCTCCGAACGCTGCGGCATGGCTTCATGAAAAGGCGGGATACCGCACCGCGCTGCTGGGCAAGGCGCATTTCGAACCCGCGTTCGATCTGCAGGGCCGATGGTTCGAGAACGCGATGGCGCGCAAAGGCTCGACCGGTCCGTACCGCGGCTTCGAACGGATGGAACTCGCGATGCATGGGCCGGTCGGCGGATGGCACTATTCGCTATGGCTGCAGCAAAACCATCCGGAAGATATCAGCGGCTTCGCTCCTTTGCTGACTGCGCAGGCCGGCGGAGACACCGGCGCTCCCGAGGTCAAGTACAATCCGATTCCGCGCGAGCATTATCACACCGACTGGGTCGCGGAGCGCACGCTCGCGTTTCTCGATTCGCTCGATACGAATGCCGACTGGTTCGTATGGATGAGCTTTCCCGACCCGCATCATCCGTGGGATCCGCCCGAGAAAGAGGCGCGGCGCATTAACTGGCGTGATCTCGATTTGCCCGTCGGATATCCGCGTTCGCGCGAGCAAGCGGAAAAGATTCTCGCGCAAAAACCGCGACACTGGCTCGACTGGTACGAGGGCCGCTTCAACAATCCCGAAGGCGGACCGATGAGCTTCGTGCCCGCGCGGATGACGCCCGACCAGGTGCGCGAAGTCAACGCGATGACGCACGTCGAAAACGAGCTTATCGATCAGGCCGTCGGCCGCGTGATGGCGCGCGTGACGGAGCGCGGCTGGGACGCCGATACCGATGTGATCTTCACCACCGATCACGGCGAGCTGCAGGGCGATTTCGGCTTGCTCTACAAAGGTCCGTATCACGTTGACGCGCTGATGCATCTGCCGATGATCTGGCGACCGGCGCCATCCGCGAAGATCGCGCCCTCGCAAATCACCGAGCCGGTCGGCCAGCTCGATCTCGCGCCGACGTTTTGCAAAATCGCGGGCGCTCCGATTCCAGACTGGATCCAGGGCACACCGCTTCCGGTCGCTACCGGCTCCGGGCGCGAGCGCGTCATCACCGAATGGGACAGCCAGTTCAGGCAACTGGGGATGCATCTGCGGACGATCTATCGCGACGGATGGGTCTGCACTGTGTACGAAAAATCCACGCGAGATGTCGGCTACGACATCGATCAGGTGCCCGCGATGCTGCGCGGCACGCAGCCGATCCTCGACATCCGCTACGACGGCACCGAGGGCGAACTCTACAACCTGAATGACGATCCGAACCAGTGGCAAAATCTCTGGAACGATGCCGGATACAAGAAGATGAAGTCCGATCTGATCGCCGACCTTTACGACCATCTGCCACAGCCGCGCAACCCGCAGCTTCCGGTCGAGGCGCCCGCGTAGGCGGCCGCGCGCCGGCTCAGGAGCGAAATCGATGCGTCCACTGAAAATCGCCGGCGGTTACGGATCGCCATACTCACGCAAGATGCGCGCGGTGCTGCGCTATCGGCGAATTGAATTTCGATGGATCATGCGCGGCTCGGCCGACGACGTGGGCATTCCGCCGGTTCCAGTCGCTCTGATTCCGGTGCTGGTCTTTCCCGGTGAGTACGGCGCGCCTGACGAAGCGTTGATCGATTCAACTTTTCAGATCAAGCGCCTTGAAAAGGTCTTCACCGAGCGCTCGCTGGTCCCCAGCGACCCCGCGCTCGCGTTCCTGCACGAGATGCTCGAGGACTACGCCGACGAATGGCTGACCAAGCCAATGTTTCACTACCGATGGAAGTACGACGCCGATATCCACAAAGCCTCGCATGTCCTTGCGCTCGATCGCGATCTGCATCTGGATGACGCGCGGCTCAAAAGGACCTCGGCGTTTATCGCCGAGCGGCAAATCGCGCGGCTCGGCGTGGTCGGCTCAAACGACACCACCACGCCGGTGATCGAGGACAGTTACCGCCGTTTCATTCATCTGCTCGACGATCATCTGAAGGCGGGCACCTACTTTCTGATGGGTTCACGGCCCGGCGCTGGCGACTTTGCAGTCTTCGGACAGCTCAGCCAGCTCGCGCATTTCGACCCGACCCCTGCCGCGCTCACGGCGCGCGAAGCGCCGCGCGTCGTGTCGTGGGTCTCGCACCTGGACGATCTGTCGGCGCTCGCGCCGGGAGAGTGGCCATCGCGCGAGGCGCTCGCGCCGACGCTGCGCGCGTTCTTCGTCGAGATTGGCCGCGTGTACGCACCGTTCCTGATCGCAAATGCTCGTGCGATCGATTCGCGCGCAGCGCGAGTCGAGTGCGAAATCGACGGACGTCCGTGGACGCAACAGCCGTTCCCGTACCAGGCCAAGTGCCTCAAATGGCTGCGCGAAGGACGCGCGTCGCTCTCACCGGGCGATCGCGCATTCGTCGATTCCTACCTCGACGGAACCGGCGCCGACGGAATCTTCAGCGCAAAAATTTAGTTCGCTACCGCTCTGAGTCAGATCAGCATCTCGAAGTACGAGCGTTCGATCAGATCGCCGCGGGCGACGCCGAGCGCGGCGAGCAATTCGTCCACCGCCGCGCGGCTGCTTTCGGGATCGTCGCCCTCGGCGATGACCGCTTCGATTTCGCCGTAGTCGCCAAGGTCCACAACGCGATCAAGGTGCAGCCGGACGTTCGCGCGCATCAGCAGAGTTCGCTCCTTGCGCACCTCCGCCAGGATACCGAGCGCCGCGGTGAGCATCGTGCGCGTCGCCGCCGGGTCGGGCACCGGCACAATTTCGTAGCGGCTCAACTGGAGCTCGCCGCTCACCTCGCGTCCGTAGTAGATCAGCGCGCCTCCCGCCTCGTCCGCGATTTCGCGCAGCTTTAGCTTGCCGTGGGCGACGCGAAAGAAGCTGTCGCGCTGGCGAAGGATCGCACGCTCGGTGTATCCGATCGCTTCGGCACTCGCGCGGGCGCGGGCCTGATCACGCAGCGGAAATTTTGCTTCGAGGTTTCGCATCCGGGTGGCAAGACTATGCTAATTCGCGCGGGCGTGGAAAAGAACCCAACTTGACATCGATTGAAAACCCCGCGTACGCTCGCTCGACTTGAGAAGGGTATTGACCAAGACCGTGGCGCACCAAAAGACAATCAAACCGCAAAAGTCCGTCGATCCCGACGACACTGCGCTCGCCGCAGCCGGCTTCGACGCTCACGCGCCTGCCGCCGAAGCGCTCGAGAAGCTCGCGCAGATTCGCGCGAGCGTCGGTGACGCCGCGTTCGCGCGTGGACTCGGAAATATCGCCGCCCCGGCGGCCGCTGAGATTCTTGCCGGGATGGAAACCTTCGCCGCGGGCGTTTTACGGCGTGAGATTCGCCGCTCGCTGTTCAAGCTCAGGCAGCGCGGAATCGACGCGCCCTCGGCCGCGGCTCCAATCGAGCAACCACTCGCCGCGCACTCTCCGGCTGGCGAACGGCTCACGGCGCTATTCTCTCCGATCGACGGCGAAGGCGCGCGCATCATCTGGATCACCAAGCCGCGCATGCAGGGCGGCGTGACGCGACTGTGGGGCCTCGTGTCGGAATCCGACGGGCTGGTCGGCGCGATCGCGGCCGGCCTCTCGCGCAAGGAACTCAAATCGGAACGCGAGGAACTCGAGCGCCGCGCCGGTATGCGAATGGTCGAGGGTGATTGGCGACTGGCAGATTTCATCCTGTGCGAGGCGTACCGCCGCACTCCCGAGGCGCGTCGCGCGCGGGTCGGCAATTTCCTCGCATTGCGGGCCGAGATCATCGCAACTCCGGTGCTCACTGAATTGGCGCATCCGATTTACGACGAACTCGGCGCGGCCATCCCGTCCGAGCCGGCGCTCGACTTGCTCAAGGAGCCTGAACTGATCGAGTGGCGACTCACCCCGGCCGAGATCGGTCCGTACGTCGACGAACTCGGCCGCGCGAACGAAAGCGTGATCGTGCTGAACGAGATTCAGCAGCGCGAGCGAATCAACATCATCGTCGAGCGTGCCGTCGGTGAACTGTTTTCGGGTGAACCCGGAATCCGCGCACGCCGCCGCTTCGAGGATCTCGCCTACTATGTGCTCCATAGTGGACGCCGCGAGGCTGCGACGTGGGCGGCCGCGGCCGCGAGACAGATTCAAAGCGGATCCGATCTGAAACGCAGTCTCTTCTTCCAGAGCATGGTCCGGACCCAGCTCGGCGCTATTGTCGCCGAGGAACAGCAACACGCGCAGCAGGAGCCCCGGCTGATCGTGACTCCTGCCGAAGCGATGCGCGCGAGCGACGCCGCGCGCCGCCGCCGGTAACCGCCCTACTCGACTCCGAGCGAGTATCCGTAGTGGGAGCGGCGCCATCCCAGGCGCTCGTAAAAGCGGTGCGCCCGCAGCCTGCGCACGTTGGTCGTGAGCGCCAGCTTGTAGCATCCGAGGCTGATTGCCTGCGCGGAAGCCGCCTGCATCATTGCCTCTCCAACTCCGAGCGAGCGCGCATCGGCGGCGACGACGACATTCTCGACGATCGCGAACGGCTTGAGCCCGTGGCCAAGATGCGGCAGCACGATCAGATGCACCGTGCCGACGATCCTGCCCGCAATCTCCGCCACCAGGATGCGATGATTGCGATCGCGCGACAGTCGGCGAAACGCCGCGCGCATCCGCACCGGCGCCACCTCGAGCTCCGAGTAGGTGTCCGGATGCAGCTCGCGATAAAGCGCGACCATCGAAGGAATATCTTTTACCCGCGCGCGCCGCACCGCAACGCGCGAAGAACCGCGAGTCTTCATGCGGGTTAATCGTGCCATAGAATCTTGTAACTTCCGATCAGACTGCGCATGGCGAAGGTCATAGCCAGCCTTATGCGCTGAAGCCTTTTCCGCTACGATTGACGAAACGAAGCCATTAAAAACTTGCTTTTAGAGGACCCCTGTCATTTTGACAACTGAAACGAAGCCATGTCCGGACGCTTCGGCGCCGCGGCTATCCGCACAAGCACGGTTCCGGCGATGATCGGCAAACGTCCACTCGAGGGTGTGCGGGTGCTTGATCTTACCCGCGTGCTTGCCGGCCCGTTTTGCACCATGAATCTTGCCGACCTGGGCGCGGAAGTCATCAAGATTGAGCTGCCGGGCCGCGGCGACGACTCGCGCCAGTTCGCGCCGACTCTGCCGACCGGCGACTCCGGCTACTATTACAGCGTCAATCGCGGCAAGAAGAGCGTGACGATCGACCTACGCACGGCAGAAGGCGCGGCGCTGTTTCTCGAACTCGCGGCGAAGTGCGACGTCGTGGTCGAGAATTTCGCGCCCGGCACGCTACAGAGATTCGGGATCGATTTCGAGCATCTGAAGGTGGCGAACCCTCGCGTCATCCTGTGCTCGATCTCGGGCTTCGGGCAGACCGGACCGATGGCGTCGGCTCCCGCTTACGATATCGTCGCGCAGGCTCTGGGCGGCACCATGAGCATCACCGGAGCGCCCGACGGCGAGCCGACGCGATGCGGAGTGTCGGTGGGCGATCTGTCGGCGGCGCTCTATGGAGTTATCGCGATCCTGGCCGCCTTGCGCGTGCGCGATCGCGACGGCGGCGCGCAGCATCTGGATATCGCGATGCTAGATTGCCAGGTCGCGATGCTCGAGGACGCGCTCGCGCGCTACTCGGTGTCGCACAAGGTTCCGGGGCCGCTCGGCACGCGCCATCCGTCGATCACGCCGTTCCAGCAGTTCCGCGCCTCGGACGGATTTTTTGTAGCGGGGGCGGGCAATGAATCAATCTGGCAGCGGATGTGCGACGCGATCGGGATGCCGGAACTGAAGGACCATCCGCATTTTGTCGCGAATCGTGATCGGACGGCGAACCATCCCGAGCTCGAGGCGATTCTCGCGCGCAAGTTCGCAACCGCCCCGCGCGCGCACTGGCTCGCCGCGCTTGGCGCCGCCAGCGTCCCGTGCGCTCCTATCGCCAACGTCGAAGAAGTGACGCGCAATCCACATCTGGAAGCGCGTGCGATGATCCTGCACGCCGATCATCCGGGCTTCGACGGACTGATCGTTCCCGGCTCGCCGCTCAAAATTTCCGGTTCGCAGGCCGCGCCCGACACCCGCGCGCCCGAGCTTGGCGCCGATACGGAAACGGTTCTGCACGACTTGCTCGGATGGGATAAATCGCGCCTGTCAGAGCTCAAGCGAAAGAGTATTATATGAAGATACCCGCCCCGCTCCGGGTTGGGTACCTCGCGGCGGTGATCAAACCAGCATGAAACAATCGAATCGACGAGGCTTCGCGCATGGCGCGATGATGCTCGCGCTTGCCATGGCGATGGTCATCATCGCACAGACGTTCGCGGCGGCGGCCGAAGCCGACAGCGCGCCGCTTGACTTTAAACTTCACACGCTCGATGGAGCGTCGATGAAGCTCAGCCAGTTCCGCGGGCATCCGGTGATCGTGGATTTTTGGGCGACCTGGTGCGGCCCTTGCCGCCGTCAGATTCCCGAACTCAAGACCATTTACTCGCGCTACCATAAATCGCGCGGGCTCGAGGTTATCGGCATCGCCTGCGACAGCGTCCAAGGCGACGGGATCCGCGCGGTGGCGCCGTTCATTGAGGAGTTCAAGATCAATTATCCAATCCTGGTTGCCAACGACGCCGTGATTGACGAGCTCGGCGTGGAGGCAATTCCAACCACGTTATTCATCGGACCTGACGGCCGCGTCGTGGCACGCGTTCTGGGTGCGGGACATGCCGGAGAGTTGACCGAAAGCGCCCGCATTTTGATGGACGGCAAAAAGCGCGGGAAGGCGCTGCCCAAGCCCGACAACAATGCGGTCAATTTGTAAGGCCGATGGATTTGATTCGTACACTGCCGATAAGATAGACGGATAAGACGTCACTATGGATACGAACGAAGTTCAAAGTCTGATTGCCGCGGGAATCCCGGGAGCTCGCGTGGAAGTCCGCGATACCACCGGCGGCGGCGATCATTTCGAAGCCACTGTCGTAAGCGCGGTGTTTGAGGGCAAGGGCCTCGTGCAGCGCCATCAGGTGGTTTATGCGGCGCTGGGCGAGGCGATGCGCGTGCGAGTACATGCGCTCACACTCAAAACGTTGACCCCTGCGGAATCCGAGAAACGGAGGTAGATGCCGCCATGGCAAATGTGACCGAACAGATCGAGTCGGCGATTCGCGAGAACAAGGTAATGATTTTCATGAAGGGCAATCGCAGCTTTCCGCAATGCGGATTTTCCGCCGCGACCGTCCAGATATTCGAAGAACTGGGCGTCCCCTTCGCAACCGCCGATGTACTCGCCGACCCGGAACTGCGCGACGCGATCAAGCGCTATAGCAACTGGCCGACGATCCCGCAGGTGTTTGTTGACGGCAAGTTCGTCGGCGGATGCGACATCGTCCGCGAGATGTACGAGAGCGGAGAGCTCGAACCGATCGTGAAAGCCGCCCTCGGACAATCCGCGCAGCATTAACATCATGTCAGGGCCATGCGGCCGGTACCGGCTTCGAATACACGCGGGGCAATTGCAACGTCCCAGGAATCGCGATCGCCATGCCAATCGCGATCAGCACAACGCCGGTAACCATCCCTCGTCGGCCGGCAGTTCGCACCGTCTGCACCGCTGCAACCGCTAGCCACGGCAGAAACGGAACCCAAAAACGCGGGCCGTAGCAATAGCCCGGCCCGAAACCTGTCATCGTCATTAGGACTAGATAAAGGATGAGCG